>JAXEAK010000069.1:0-10361 GCA_034094395.1 Faecousia sp. | reverse complement strand
CAGTTGGTAGAGCAACTGACTCTTAATCAGTGGGTCCCCGGTTCGAGTCCGTGAAGGTGCACCATGGCCCGTTGGTCAAGTGGTTAAGACAGAGGCCTCTCACGCCTTTAACATCGGTTCGAATCCGGTACGGGTCACCAGTTCCAGGAAAGCGCTTGACAGGAAGCGCGGAGTGTGGTAGAATAGCAAGCGGTTAGATGCGAAAGCATTTGACATAGAGATGGTTAAGAGCCATCCACATAGTTGGTATTGATTGCCATGAGGGTCCACCTGTTCCCATCCCGAACACAGAAGTTAAGCTCATGTGCGCCGACAATACTTGGCGGGTGACTGCCCGGGAAGATAGGTAATGCCAACACAGGAAACCTCCTACGGAAGTAGGAGGTTTTTCTTGCCTAAAAGATGCCGCAGGCATCTTTTTAACGGCAAGGACAATACTTGGCCTACCCAGGAAAATAGGTAATGCCGACATAGGAACCTCTTACGAAAGTAGAAGGTTTTCAGCGTATCCACAATATGATACACCAAACAAAAAGGGAAAAGAGGGGTAATATGAAACGAATGGAAACCGATTGGTACCGGAAAATCTGGACACTGGACATACGGGATCAGTCATGGGTAGAGCAGACAACGCAGCAGGTGGATTTCATGATCATGCAGCTTGGAATTCGAGGCAATGAGAGAATTCTGGACTTGGCCTGTGGTTTTGGACGGCATGCTCTGGAACTGGCGCGGCGCGGTTTTTCTGTGGTGGGTGTGGATATTACCCCTGCCTATGTTGATTTTGCCAGGCAACAGGCGGAAATGGAGAAACTGGATGCACATTTTCTTTGCGCGGACATTCGGGATCTGCCTTTTGAACAAGAATTTGATGTGGTGCTGAATATGGCTGATGGCGCGGTTGGCTATCTGGAAACCGAGGAGGAAAACCTAAAGATTTTCCGTGTCATTTCCCAGGCATTGAAACCGGGCGGCCGGCATTTCATGGACATTATGAATGGAAACTACGCGCAAAGCCATTTTCCTTGCAAACTATGGGATGCCGGGGAAAAGGGGCTGACGCTGTCGAATTTTGAGTGGGACAGCGAATCGAAAACGCTGATCTACGGTCAGATGGACTTCCTTTATGGCTCCATAATGGAAAAGCCGCTAATGGAAGAGGGCAATCCTATCCGATTGTATTCGCTAGGCGAGATAGCGACGATATTCTCCGGACTTGGCATGAAGGTGAATCGTAGTTTTGCGGATTTCAAAGGGCGGCCGTCATCTGACAACGACATCCAGCTTCTGGTCTGTTCACAAAAGCTTTGAGAGGGTATATTCGTCGGTTCTTAACGGGAAACACTGCAGCGCTATTTCGTGGTTTCTGATGCTTTCATAACAGTATGAGAACCCGATGAGTATTTTTATCCTTACATTCCGTGTAGGATATTCAGAAGATCATCCATGGTACCGGCGATTCCAACTGCACCGGCGTACGTCATTTCCTGCACATTTCCGTATCCCCAGCTGACGCCGATGGCGGGAATGCCGTGAATCTTGGCACCCAGAATATCATATTTCGTGTCGCCCACCATTACCATATCGTTTGCAGAGCCGGTCTGCTCCAGTAAGTACGCAATCACCGCGCCCTTCGTGCTGCGGGAAGTGTCCGTGGAGGCACCGCAGATTCGGTTAAAATATCGGGCGAGATCAAAGTGCTCCAAAATGGTAACGGACATGGCCTCCGGCTTAGAGGTTGCCACATACAGGGTATAGCCCTCCGACTTCAGCGTTTCCAGAAGCTCCCGAACCCCGGGATAGGGTGTGTTTTCAAACATACCGGTAGGGACATAGTGGCTGCGATAGACCCGAATGGCTTCGCCGGTCTTATCCACTGGGACACCGAACCGGAGAAAGGAATCCTGCAGGGGCGGGCCTACAAAGGTGCGCAGTTCTTCCTGAGAGGGGATCGGCAGGCCAAAATACTCCAGCGTCAGAATGGCGCAGTGGATAATGCCCTCTCCGGAATCCGTCAGCGTACCGTCCAAATCAAATAATACTGTCTTTTTCATGCGTGAATCCTTTCTGAATGATTATCCCAACAGCACATCGGAGATCAGCATGACGCAGAAACCCACAAGCAGCGCATAGGTTGCGCCGCCTTCATTGTCATGATGGGTTTCCGGAATCATTTCATCGCTGATGACATAGAGCATGGTTCCGCCGGCAAAGGCCAGCGCGAAGGGCAGAATCGCGGTGGCGATGCTGACAGCGAAGTAGCCAAGCAGTGTTCCGAGGATTTCAATTACACCGGTGGCTGCTGCGCACAGGAACGTCCGCTTCGGGCTGATGCCTGAGGCCAGCATGGGGGAGATAATGACCATGCCTTCCGGGATATTCTGAAGGGCGATGCCGCCTGCAATCAGCAGTGCCTCGCTGATATTTTCGGAACCGAAACTGACGCCTGCGGCGATTCCCTCCGGAAGATTGTGAATGGCGATGGCGGTAACGAACAGCAGCACCTTATCCAGCTTTTTGTTCCCGGGATGTGCTTCGGAATCCACGCCTGCCAGATGGTGCAGATGGGGCACCAGCCGGTCGGTCAGGTTCAGGCATACTGCGCCGGTGAAAATGCCCGCAACAGTGACGATAATGTTTCCGCAGTCTACGGATGGCAGGATCAGCCCCAGCACAGCGGCGGAAAGCATCACACCTGCCGCAAAGGCCAGCACCAGATCACTGAATTTATGGGAAATATTCCGGAAGAGGAAGCCGATTACAGAGCCGATAATGGTTGCGCCGCCCACACCCAGAGCGGTGAGAAATACAAGCTGCACAGATATGCCTTCTTTCTAAAACAGTGACAGTTATCCGGGACAGCCCGGAAAAACCATTATTAAAACGCATTACCCAAAGCATATCACAGCTTGAAAGGGAATGCAACGAAAGTTTTCCAAGTGGACGGCTGTTTCCCGTGAATTTCTTCACAGGAAAGGGGGCATCCGGGAAAAGCCCGATAGAATCCCGGAAAATAATTGCATTTTATTGAAAATATACTTGATTTTTCAAAACGGCTGTGGTAAAATACAACGGTCTGAAATCAAGGTGCGTCCTCTGGCAGTGAAGCGCTGCGTATGAACGCCTAATATTTAAGGAGGACAAAGAAATGGATCTTGTAAAGGCTTTGAACAGCCAGTACATGAAGGAAGAGCTGCCCGAAGTGCGGGTCGGCGACACCGTTCGTGTACACGTGCGCATCAAGGAAGGCTCCCGTGAGCGGATTCAGGTGTTTGAAGGCACCGTCATCGCCCGCAAGCACGGCGGCATTGGCGAGACCATCACCGTTCGCCGGATCTCTTACGGCGTCGGCTGTGAGAAGGTCTTCCCCCTGCATTCTCCCAACGTCGCGATGATCGAGACTGTCCGGAAGGGCAAGGTTCGCCGCGCGAAGCTGTACTACCTGCGTGACCGCGCCGGTAAGGCTGCCAAGGTTAAGGAGAAGGTTTAATCCGGAACTGGATAGAAAAAGAGGGCGCCTGCCCTCTTTTTTTATTGGATTGGTATGTTTTGGTGGAAAAAGGGCACACGGTGTGGTATATTATACCACAGTGGAATTTGTGCACGAGGGGAAAGGAGCGAGCATGGGATCGGATAAGAAAACAGAAAAGCGAAGCTGGCAGCAGGGGCTTGTGCTTTATATTCATGACCTGATTTATATGCTGATTGTCGTCATGCTGTTGTTTCTTGTGGTATTCCGGGTGATTGTCGTGACTCAGGACTCCATGTTCAGTACCTTGTGGGATGGGGACTATCTGCTGCTGGTGAGTGAACTGTTCTGCGGGGAACCGAAGCAGGGGGACATTGTGGTCGTCAGTAAGCAATCCTTTGACAATGGCAAGCCCATTATCAAGCGGGTAATCGCCACGGAAGGACAATGTGTGGATATCGATTTTGAGAGCGGTACGGTCTATGTGGACGGTGTTGCGCTGGACGAGCCATACCTCCATCAGAAAACGAATAACGAAGAAGGGACAGTTTTTCCGCTGACTGTGGGTGAAGACTGCATTTTTGTGCTTGGGGATAACCGAAGTGTTTCCCTTGACAGCCGCTCGCCCCAGATCGGGCAGATTGACCGGCGGGAGGTACTGGGAAAAGCCGTGCTGCTGATGCTTCCGGGTACTCACCACGGGCAGTACCTCCCGGACTACGGTCGGATAGGTTTTTTGGAATAGATGGATGGGAGAAAAGGACAGATGCACCAGAAACAGGAAACGGATACCGGGCTGAACATTCAGTGGTACCCTGGACATATGACAAAGACCCGCCGGCAGATCGAGGCAGATCTCAAGCTGGTGGACGCGGTTTGTGAAATTGTGGATGCCCGGATTCCCGTTTCCAGCCGGAATCCGGACATTGACGCCATCTGCGGCAGCAAGCCAAGAATTCTGGTGCTGAACCGCATGGATCTGGCGGATCCGGAAGCGACAAAAAAATGGGCGGCTTTCTTCCGCGGCAAGGGAATGTCCGTGATTTCCACGGACTGTAAGACCAGAAAGGGCATTGCGGACTTCACCCCTGCCGCCCGGCGAGCCTGCGCCGAAAAGCTGGAGCGGGACGCGAAGCGAGGCATGAACCGACCCCTGCGGGTCATGGTGGTGGGCATTCCCAATGTAGGAAAGTCCACGCTGATCAACCAGATTTCCGGCAGGAAGGGCGCGAAAGCAGAAAACCGTCCCGGCGTCACCCGGGGTAAGCAATGGGTGACGGTGGACAGCGGCCTGCAACTGCTGGATACGCCGGGTATCCTGTGGCCGAAATTTGAGGATCCCAATGTGGGCATGATGCTGGCCTATACCGGCGCGGTCAAAGAAGATGTGATCGATCTGGAAGAGCTTGCCTGCCACCTGATGACGCTGCTGCATAAATACTACCCCCAGACGTTGCTGGAACGCTACAAGGTGGAAGCGCCGGAGGGGGCTCCCGGCTGGGAACTGCTGGAAATGGCAGGCAGAAAGCGGGGCTATCTGGTTTCCGGCGGTGAAGTGAATCTGGAACGGATGTCCAAGGTGCTGCTGGAGGAATTCCGTAGCGGAAAGCTGGGAAAATTTACGCTGGAAATGCCGGAGGAAGGCTTATGAGTGAGATTACCATGTGGGAAATAGAGGACAGTCTGGGTCTGCAACGGATCTGCGGTGTGGATGAAGCGGGACGGGGGCCTCTGGCGGGGCCGGTCTGCGCGGCGGCGGTGATTCTGCCGGAGCATCTGCAGATTCCCGGCCTGACGGACAGCAAGAAGCTGACGGATAAAAAGCGACGGGAGCTGTTTCCGCTGATTCAGGAGCAGGCGGTTGCCTTTGGCATCGGTCTGGCGTCGGAAGCGGAAATTGACGAAATCAATATTCTGCAGGCGACGTTCCTTGCCATGCGCCGGGCGTTGGAGCAGCTGAGCATCCGGCCGGATCTGGTGCTCATCGACGGAAACCGGGAGACAGATTTCGGCCTGCCGGTGAAAACTGTGGTGAAAGGGGACAGCCTCAGCGCCAATATCGCGGCGGCTTCCATTCTGGCAAAGGTCACCCGGGACAATCTTATGCTGGAACAGGCGAAGCAGTACCCACAGTACGGCTTTGAGATTCATAAGGGCTACGGAACCAAAGCCCATTACGATGCCCTGCGGCAGTATGGACCCTGTCCCATTCACCGCCGCAGCTTCCTGAAGAAATTCTATGGGGAAAAGTAACCTGTTGGGTGCTTGGGGAGAGGCATTGGCGGCGGAGTATCTACGAAAAAAGCACTACAAAATACTCGCCTCCGGCTACCGCTGCCGCTTCGGGGAAATCGACCTGATTGCCGCGAACCGAACCTATCTGGTATTTGTGGAGGTAAAACTGCGAAGATCCGGGGAATTTGCCCCGGCGCGGGAATTCGTTGACCGGAAGAAGCAGGACAGGCTCCGCGCAACCGCCGCCATGTACCTGTCCCAGAATCCCACGGAGCTGCTTTCCCGCTTTGACGTTATTGAAATCTACGCCCCGGAGGGTCAGGACACCGCCCATCCGGTAATCAATCATTTGGAGGATGCCTTTCAATGAAGTTTCCTGTTTTTGACTTCCATTGTGACACCGCCTTGGCTCTGCTGGGAGACGACTGCAACCAGGCGGGAAGCCTGCGGAAAAACGCGTTACATATCGATCTGGAGCGCGCAGGGGAGCTGGGGGGCTACGCCCAGTGCTTCGCCTGCTTTACTACGCCGCTGACGGAGCAATTTCACAATCTTTCTCCAATCCTTTTGTTTGAGCGGGAGCTTGCCACCATCCAGCGGGAGGTGGATAAAAACAAAGATTTGATCTCCATTGCCTACAACACGCAGGAAATTGAGGAAAACCGTGCCGCCGGAAAAATGTCCGCCATTCTGACGCTGGAAGGCACAGCTGGCTTTGGCTACGATCCCGCGCTTCTGGAGGATCTGTGGGCCATCGGCTTCCGGGTGACCAGCTTGGGCTGGAACGAGAAGAACCCGCTTACCGGTTCCCACATCACCGGCGGCGGACTGACGGATCAGGGAAGGGAATACGTCCGGGAAGCCCAGCGGTTGGGGATGCGCATTGACGTAAGCCACATCAGCGACGAGGGCTTCTGGGAGATTATGAAGATCACGGACGCGCCGATCCTTGCCACCCATTCCAACAGCCGGGCAGTATGGAACCGCAGCCGCAACCTGACGGACGATATGTTCCGTGCCATCTGTGAAACCGGCGGTGTGGCAGGCTACAATGCCTGCCGGGACTTTACCGGTGAGAATCCGACTCTGGATACCATCTGTGACCATATTCTTCATTTTATGGAGTTGAATCCCAGCGGAAAGCACATCGCGCTGGGCGGCGATTTGGACGGCGTGGAGGAAATGCCCGACGGCTTTGAGGGAGTTCAAAGCTATCCGGCGCTGGCGCAGAGACTGCTGCAGCGCGGTCTGGACGAACGAACCGTGACGGATATTTTCTGGAACAACGCGATTCGGGTTCTTTCCTGAAGCGGAAAATCAATCCTGCTCAATACTCTGCCAATTCGGGAATAATGGACAGATTGTCCGTGAATGATTCCTTTTTCCTCTGTAGACATACAGCATTTCCTATGGTAAAATAAGGAAGTCGGCATTTACTTATGGGAGTGAAGAACTATGCTGTATATTACCACACGAAATGACCGGGACGCTTTCACGGCGCAGCGGGTGTTGCGGGAGAACCGGGGGGCGGACGGGGGGATGTATCTGCCTTTCCGGGCACCTGCGTTTTCCGGGGAAGATCTGGCGCGGATGGCGGATATGCCCTTCGGACAGCGGGTAGCGGAGGTTTTGAACCGGCTGTTTCAGACGAAATGCTCCGGCTGGGATGTGGATTTCTGTATTGGCCGCAATCCGGTCAGAATGGCGCAGCTGGGTCAGCGGATTCAGGTTGCGGAGGTTTGGCACAATCCCGGATGGTGCTATGACCGCATGGCGCAGGAACTTTCCGGTATGCTGGGGCAGCGGCAGCCGGAGGGCTGGCTGGGGATTGCCCTGCGCACAGCCGTTCTGTTTGGCATATGGGGCGAACTGAGTTGTTCCGGTGCGGAAACGGTTGATCTTGCCATGGTTTCCGGCGATTTTTCCGCACCTATCAGCGCGTGGTATGCCCGGCAATGGGGGCTTCCGGTGGGAACGATCGTCTGCTGCTGCAACGAGAACAGTGAACTGTGGGATTTGCTTTGCCACGGTCAGATGCGGACGGATACCGTCAGCACGCCAACCTGCGTTCCGGAGGCGGACGTGGCACTGCCGGAAAATCTGGAACGGCTGATTTATGAGGCGGGCGGAACGGATGAAGTGGAACGCTATCTTGCAGTTTGCCGCCGGGGCGGTGTCTACGCGCCCAGTGATACCGTGCTGGCAAAACTCCGCAGGGGACTGACCGTGAGTGTGGTCAGCAGCGGCCGGATTGGGCAGACCATCCCCGCCGCCTGCAGAACCCACAATTATGTTTTTGCACCCGGCGGTGCCCTGGCCTACGCAGGGCTGATGGACTTCCGCGCCAAAACCGGTCAGATTCGCAACGCGGTGGTTCTGGCTGAACGGAGCCCTGCCAGCGACGCGGATTTTGTGTCCGCCTCGCTGGGAATCTCCGTGGAAACCTTGAAGGAACTGATTTAAGATTCGTATTCGGAAGGGAGGTCTTCTATGGCGCTGTACGCCATTGGCGACCTGCATCTGTGTCTGAGCGCGCCGAAACCCATGGACATTTTTGGCGGCGCCTGGGTGGGCTACATGGACAAGCTGAAAGAGGGCCTGTCGGTCATCCGTCCGGAGGACACCACGGTGCTGCTTGGGGATCTGAGCTGGGCGCTGGATCTGTCTGGGGCAAAACTGGATTTTGCCTGGATCAACAGGATACCGGGCAGAAAAATTCTCCTGAAAGGGAATCACGACTACTGGTGGAGCACTGCTGCAAAATTCGGAAAATTCTGTGAGGAGAATGGCTTTGAAGATCTTCATCTTCTCAACAACAATGCCTACCAATACGGAGATTACGCCATCTGCGGCACCCGGGGATGGTTTTTTGAGGAAGAGCGCAGCGGGGAACACGACGAAAAGGTATTCAAGCGGGAACTGCTGCGGCTGGAAGCCTCCCTGAAAGCGGCAGGGGACGCACAGAAGCTGGTGTTCCTCCACTACCCGCCCCGATATAAGGGGTATGAATGCCCGGAGATTCTGAATCTTCTGGAGCGGTACGGCGTGCGCCGCTGTTTTTATGGACATCTTCACGGCGGGAGCCACAAACTGGCCATGGAAGGGCAGTGGGATGGGGTGGAATTCCGGCTGGTCGCTGCGGATTACCTTGATTTTAAGCCATACACAGTAATTGATTAAAGAATTTTTCAGAAAACTATGGACAAAAGCCGCATATTTTGATAGAATAGATCGGCTATGAAATAAATATAGAATGGTATCGCCCTGCGAACCAACTTAGGAGGACAACAACCAATGAACGTAAAGAGCATCGAAAAAAAAGGCAACGAGGCTACCATCGTTGTGGAAATCGACAAGGATCTGATGGAGTCCGGTGTCAACAAAGCGTATCTCAAGGCTCGCAAGCAGATTATGATTTCCGGCTTCCGCAAGGGCAAGGCGCCCCGGAAGATGATTGAAACCATGTACGGCGCCCATGTATTCTATGAGGACGGTCTGGAGGAAATTTTTCCCGAGGTCTATGATTTTGCCGTTGCCAAGCAGGAAGGCCTGAAGGCCATCGGCCGTCCCAGCCTGACGGATATGCAGATCGCCGATGACGGCTCCGTGACCCTGACGCTGACTATCGAGGTATATCCTGAGGTCACTCTGGGTCAGTACAAGGGTCTGGAGGTTGAAAAGGCGGAGGTTTCCGTTTCCGATGAGCAGGTTCAGGCCGAGCTGGATCGCATGGCACAGAATGTGGCTTCCACCGAGACTGTGGAGCGTCCCGCCGAGATGGGCGATACCGCCAACATCGACTTTGAGGGCTTTGACAACGGTGTGCCCTTCGAGGGCGGCAAGGGCGAGAACTTCGACCTGAAGCTGGGCTCCGGTCAGTTTGTTCCCGGCTTTGAGGAGCAGGTCGTCGGCATGACCGCCGGCGAGGAAAAGGACATCGACATCACCTTCCCCGAGGACTACCACAAGGATCTGGCTGGTAAACCTGTTGTGTTCCATGTGAAGCTGAACAAGGTTACCGTGACCAATGTTCCCGAGCAGGACGACGAGTTCGCCAAGGACGTTTCCGAGTTCGACACCCTGGATGCCCTGAAGGCCGACATCCGCGCCAAGGCGCTGGAGCAGGCGGAGAAGCAGGCACAGTCCGCCTTTGAGAATGCCGCCGTGGAAAAGGCCGCTGAGAATACCACCGTGGATATGCCCAAGGCGTTGGTGGAGAAGGAACTGGATACCCAGATGGAGCGCTTCGCCTATCAGCTGCAGATGAGCGGCTACTCCATGGAGCAGTACGCCAAGATGATGGGCGGCGATGTGAACACCATGCGCAACGCCTTCCGTCCCGCTGCGGAAAAGCAGGCAAAGATCTCCGTAACGCTGGAGAAGATCGTGGAAACCGAAGGCCTGACCGCCACCGATGAGGAGATCGAAGAGGAATTCAAGTCTCTGGCGGAGCAGTACCAGCTGGAGGTGGACAAGGTCAAGGAAATGGTTCCCATTGACGAGCTGACTGGTAGCTTGACCACCCGGAAGGCTGTGAAGGTGATTGTGGATTCCGCCGTCCCTGTCGCCCCCAAGGCTGAGGAAAAGACCGAAGCCTGATTTCTGCCAATTTGTAAATATATCGGGAAACCGGTTTTGTGCCGGTTTCCCTTTGCAG
>JAXEAK010000068.1:0-8659 GCA_034094395.1 Faecousia sp. | reverse complement strand
CCATCCCGAACACAGAAGTTAAGCTCATGGGCGCCGACAATCCTTGGCGGGTGCCTGCCCGGGAAGATAGGTACTGCCAACCCAGGAAACCTCCTACGGAAGTAGGAGGGGTGTCTTGCCTAAAAGATGCCGCAGGCATCTTTTTAACGGCAAGGACAATACTTGGCCTACCCAGGAAGACGGGGAATGCCAACACAGGAAACCTCCTACGAAAGTTGGAGGTTTTTTCTGCCTGTGACAGTCCACCGGACTGTCACAGACGGCAGCGACAATCCGTTGGCCTACCCAGGAAGACGGGGAATGCCAACACAAGAAGCCTCCTACGAAAGTTGGAGTTTTTTTCTGCCTGTGACAGTCCACCGGACTGTCACAGACGGCAGCGACAATCCGTTGGCTTGCCCAGCAAGATAGGTAATGTCAACATAAGGCTCCGCCAGAAATGGTGGAGTTTTTCCTTGTATACAAAGATGTAACAGGCATTTCGCGGCAATCACTCGTGAAAAAAGTACGGCCTTTGGACGGCTTAGTGTTTTCTCGCTTTTCTTATCTATATAGGTCATAATGTACGGGAGCAGCACACTCTACTCTAACGGCAAACCACGTTTTGAAATTTTGTTGTTTGTTGTGACGTTCTTGGATGAACTTCGTACTTATAGGCTGAAACGAAAGGATGTGATCCCATTGGAAGATGCAAAAATTATCGAATTGTTCTGGGTAAGAAATGAGGACGCCATTGCCGAGACGGATGCTGCTTATGGCAGGAAGCTCCGTGGGCTGGCAAATAAGATTCTGAACAATCGGGAAGATGCAGAAGAAAGTGTCAGTGACACCTATATGAAAACATGGGAAATCGTTCCGCCCCAACGTCCCACCTACTTCTATGCGTTTATCGCTTCCATCTGCCGACATCTCTCTTTTCACAAGGTTGACTGGAAACAGGCCGCCAAACGAAATGCTGAAGTTGTGACCCTGACAGATGAGATGGAGCTGTGTATCCCGGATACAAGCCGAGATCGGGAAATGGAAGCGAAGGAAATCGGGAAAGCCCTGAATGCCTTTCTGGAAAGCCTACCCAAGGAAACCAGATTGATTTTCCTGCGGCGGTATTGGCACGTAGACACCATTGCGGAAATCGCCGCCCGGTATGGCATTACCGAGAGCAAAGTTAAAATGCAGCTTAGCCGCACCCGGACAAAGCTGCGTACTTATCTGGAAAAGGAGGGAATCCAAGTATGAATGGGGAAAGCCTTCTGATCGGTCTGAATTATATTGACCCAAAGTACATCGAGGAATCGGAAACGGATACGCCGGCCAGACACGCCATCCCTTGGAAACCGCTGCTGATTGCGGCCTTAATCGCAGCGCTGCTTCTTGCGGGCTGCGGATATGTGGTGCTGAACGAATCACAGTGGCTCCAATCATTCTTCACCCGTCAAAAAGGGCAGCCCTTAAGTCAGGGACAGTCGGCATATATTGAAGAAAACACACAGGTCATTGGGCAGAGCGTGACGGTCAACGGCTACACCGTAACCGTGGAGTCTGCCATTGCCGAGGAGTGGGTTGCCTGCATCCGGCTTAGGCTGGAAGGATCGGGACTTACGGATATCTACAGCGGCGACTTCCGACCCAGACTGCGGGCGGATGAAAAGGGCGATGAGTCGCTATTTTTCAAAAAGGGGCACACCTCTGCCGAGGAAAGCCCCTACGGTTTGGGAAGGTGGATATTCTCCCCAGAGGGAAACGCAATTTCCATTCTGATCCAGCTGGATCAGTCAGCCAATCCGGATGCGCCTTCCTTTGAAGCCGGGGTTCCCTATGTGCTGCATCTGACAGACCTGTACGTCAACGGATTTGGTCAGTCAGAGAGGATACTGGTGGAAGGGGTATGGGACTTTGAAATCGTCTTCGATCACCTGAATACGGATTCCGCTGAATTGATAAACTCACCCATTACGATAACCCATGAAAATATTTCCTTGCGCATCACTTCCTTAAAGCTGCGCACCATGGGAATCGACGTCAGCTTTGAGCCGGGGCACTATGATTACCTCGGACGGGATTGCTTTGATGATTCCTGGGTTGTGCTTAAGGATGGTACAAGGGTTTCCATCTATCCTCAGTTCTATAACCCAAGCGGCAGCGCTGGGCTATCTCTGGACTGCCCCATTGATCTGGAAGAAGTGGATTATGTGCAGCTGTGGGATGGAACGAGGCTGCCAAAATCTACTGCAATTAAGATTTCCTAAACTTCCAACTTTTTGAGCCATTTGCAATCGCTTTTTGCCATGTTTTAGACCCACTGCCTTTCTCAAAAATTGAGGTTTAGGCAGTGGGTCTGGTGATGGTGAGGGAAGATACGAAAAACCCTGAAAGCCCTAGAGCTTTCAGGGTTTTGGTGACCCGCTGGAGATTCGAACTCCAGACCCACTGCTTAAAAGGCAGTTGCTCTGCCGACTGAGCTAGCGGATCAGATATGGCTGGGATGGCCGGATTCGAACCGACGAATGTCAGAGTCAAAGTCTGATGCCTTACCGCTTGGCGACATCCCAATGTTACAGCGTCATCCTTTGAACGGACACATGGGGGATTATATCATGGATTCCCACTTTTTGCAATCCTTTTTTTGCGGAAACAGTGTATTATTTCAGGAGGGGAGCCGTTCCCCTCCTGAAATGATCCGATTACAGCTTGCAGTAAGCCACAGCGGTCTGAGCGGCCAGCTTGGCGTTGTTGTAGACCAGACGGATGTTGGAGGCCAGGCTGTCGCCGCCGGTGAGTTCGGATACCCGTGCCAGCAGGAAGGGCGTGGTTTCCTTGCCATGGATGCCCTTGGCATTACACTCGGAAATGGCCTGATCGATGGCGGCGTTGATGGTGTCCAGCGGCATGGCGTATTCCTCGGGGATGGGGTTGGTCACCAGCATACCGCCCCTCAGGCTCATGTCGTGGCTGGTCTTAAAGGCGGCAGCCAACTCCTCTGGGGTGTCGATACGGTAGTCTACACCAAAGCCGGACTGACGGGTGTAGAAGGCGGGCAGCTCGTCGGTGCCGTAGCCGATGACAGGCACACCCTTGGTTTCCAGATATTCCAGAGTCAGTCCCAGATCCAGAATGGACTTGGCGCCGGCGCACACCACCATCACCGGGGTCTGCGCCAGTTCCTCCAGATCGGCGGAGATGTCCATGGTGGTTTCCGCGCCCCGGTGCACACCGCCGATGCCGCCGGTGGCGAAAATGCTGATACCGGCCATATGGGCGATAATCATGGTGGTGGTGACGGTGGTTGCGCCGTCCTCACCCCGGGCGCACAGCACCGCCAGATCCCGTCGGGAGGCTTTGTGAATGGCCTGACCCTTTTTGCCGAAATACTCGATTTCCTCAGCGGTCAAACCGGCTTTCAGCCGTCCGCCGATGATGGCGATGGTGGCCGGCACCGCGCCGTTCTCCCGGATGATCTTTTCCACATTCAGCGCGGTTTCCACGTTCTGGGGGTAGGGCATACCGTGGGAGATAATGGTGGATTCCAGCGCCACAACGGGCTTGCCTTCCGCAATGGCAGCGGCAACCTCGGGATTAACGTCCAGATATTTGTTCATGTTCATAGGCTTCTATTCCTTTCCTATTTATTTTTGACCTTGTAGCATACGTTTTTTCAATGCCGGCGCTGACATCTGGGGATTGATGGTTTCCGGGGACTCCATGGCGATGGAGCCGGCGGCAAGCCCCGCCCTGGCGGTGGTTTCCAGATCGCTACCTTCCAGATAAGCCCACACCAGCGCTGCCATGAACGCATCACCGCAGCCGGTGGTGTTGACCATGTGCCCGGGAATATTGGCCAGCCACAGCCGCTGGCTTCCCATGGCAGCGTAAACGCCGTCTGCACCCAGCGAGATGAACATTCGGTGGACACCCAGGCCGGTCAACGCATCGGCGGCCTTTTCCACATCCGCCCGGGAATGGATTCTTACCCCGGACAGCAGCTCGGCTTCCAGTCGGTTGGGCTTCAGGGTGTGAATGCGGCTAAGTATGGGACGCAGTTTTTCTGCCTTGGCGGTGGATACCGGATCGACAAACAAGGGCGCGGTGTAGGTTTCCGCCAGATAGACAAGGGAATCGGCGGGGATATTGGCGTCGGCGACGATGACCTGTGCATTTTGCAGGATTGCCTGATTGGCGGCCAGATAGGCAGGTGTGATCTTGTCGCAGATGGTCATGTCCGACACGGCCAGCGCCATTTCTCCTTCCGGATCGGCAAGATACAGGTAGGTGGAGGTGGTGCCGCCGGCAACGCGAAGGGCATGACTCAGGTCAATGCCCAGTTCCGAGCAGGAAGCCGCGACCCGCTCCCCGTGGAGATCGTCGCCGTAGGCTGTCAGAAGCCGGACATCCAGCCCCAACAGGCTCATATTGTGGGCGATATTCCGTCCAACGCCGCCCAAAGAAACGGTGACCTGACCGGGATTGGAATCCGCGGCCACCAGCGGGGCAAACGCGCGCCCGCCGATGTCCACGTTGACACCGCCCACCACCACGGCGTAGCTGCCGCTGCGCAGGACATAGCCCTTACCGGCAATGTAGCCTTTTTTCATCAGGTTGGAGATGTGCACGGCAGCGGAGGAACGGGTGATCCCCAGCTTGTCTGCAATTCCCTGCTGGGAGATCATGGGATCCGTCTCGATGAGTTGCAAAACCTGCCGTTCCCGCTGTGTCATGGCGTTTCCTCCTGCGTCTAAGCATAAGCTTATTATATAAGCTTATGCTTAATTCGTCAAGAAATTTTGTGTATCTCTACTGCGGAAGGCCGGTAGCCCCTGTGACCAATATGCCCAAATTCGCATTGTATATTTCGTCAAATTGACTCAATGGGAGGGGACTTTCTCCAACGCCGGATTCGATGGTGAACCCGGGACGCCGCCAGTCCTGAATGAACCAGTCTTTGTATCCGGCGAAGCTGGACTGATAGGGGGTATCCTCCAGCGCGTAGCCGCTAAGCCGGGAGAATTCCTCCGCAAGTTCCCGGGCGCCGGGCACCACATAGTTCTGAAACTGCCAGTAGATCACCTGCCCTTGGGTGTGGAAGGCGATGACCAGTGCGGGATCCACTTCCTCCGTGTACTGCGCCAGGGCGATGGACTCCCGCTGATTCAAAGGCGCGCGCCCCACATAGTCCCGGGGGCCGGGCTTGGTGAAGCCCTGAGAGAATTTGATTTCCCGGGCTCGGAGCCATCCGGCGGGATACTGCAGATTCAGGTCTACCCCCAGCAGGTTGGCCTTCCAACCGTCCGGGAAAGGAATGTCAGGGTAGTTGTCCGCCAACGTGCGGGCGGTTTCGTATTCCAGCGTCCCCGGTTCGATTGCACCGGTCACCAGATCTACCCCGTCGGGATCCACCATGGGAACGGCATAGATGGTGGCGGCTTTTAGGATGTTTCTGGCGGGCACACCGAAGATGGTGGTATCCGTCTGTGCGGCCTGCGCCAGTTCCTCCAGGAATTTCAGCAAAACGGGGGTGGTAATCCATTCGTTTGCATGGTGGGCGGCGGAGTAGAGCACCTTCCGGCTGCCCTGCCCGATGATGAGCGCCTGCACCGGCCTTCCAAAGGCGGTGGTGGTCAGGGTTTCCCGGCGGAAGGCGGGGTACCGTCGTGCCAGCTCCGCAATGGCCTGGTTGCAGATTGCGGAGGTCATGGGTATGTCGGTCTGAACGATAGCCAAACGATCACCTCCGGGTAGTATATGCCGGGAAGAAAAAGAATGTGTTGACAAGTGGAAATATGATTGGTATGATTAATCATATCAATAGATCGGCAGTGGCGAACCCACTCCCTGCAATGGAAAGGATGGTACTTATGGAGGTTCCAAAGGGCAAACACGCATGGATGATTAAAATTGGCGAAAGAGGGCAGTTCGTGATTCCCAAGGAGGCGCGGGAGATGTTCGGGTTCCGGCCGGGGCAGACCATTCTGGTGCTGGCGGATGAGAAGAAGGGTCTTGCCATTCCGACGAAGGCCGACTGTGAACGTATCTTCAGTCAGGTGATCGAGCAGCTGGAAAAGGAGGAGTGACTGTGGCAACCATCGCCTTTTTCTGCATTCCCGCCCACGGGCATACAAACCCCACATTGAATGTGGTTCGGGAGCTGACAGCCCGGGGGCACCGGGTGGTGTACTATTCCTATGACGCTTTCCGGAAGCAGATCCAGTCTGCGGGAGCGGAATTTGTTTCCTGCAACGGTTTCGATGCGGAACTGCGGCTGACAAAGGAAGAGGGCACGAAAATCGGCTCCGATCTGGCACTGTCCACCCGGGTGCTTGTTGATACCACGCTTTCTCTGGACGAGACGGTCTGCCGGGATATGGAACGATTGCGCCCGGACTGCATCGTGGCGGATTCCATGGCGGTTTGGGGCAAGGCTGTGGCAAAGAAGCTGGGAATCCCCTTCGTCTGTTCCACCACGACCTTCGCATTTAACCGGGAATCTTCTAAGATCATGCGCCACGGTGTGGGAGAGCTGGTGAATATGCTGCTGTCCATGGGCAAGGTGAACGCCCAGATCCGCCGGCTTCAGGAACACGGCTATCCGGTGAAAAGTGTGCTGGAGTTGATCGGCAGCGACGAAAGTGTTCCCACCGTGGTCTACACCTCGCCGCTGTTCCAGCCCTGCGCGGACACCTTCCCGGCACATTTCGCATTTGTAGGTCCTTCCATTCGCCCGGTGCAGAGCCAGATGGAAAAGACCTGTGACAAGCTGGTTTACATCTCCATGGGCACCGTGAACAACGATATGCTGCCGCTATACCGGGCGTGTCTGGAGGCCGTGAAGGGTATGCCGTGGCAGGTAATCCTGTCTGTGGGAGAGCAGACGGATCTCCGGACGCTGGAAACGCTTCCAGAAAACGTTTACGTATATTCCGCCGTGGATCAGATTGGGGTTCTGCAAAAGGCGGACGTATTTCTGACCCATTGCGGCATGAACAGCGCCAGCGAGGGACTGTACTATGGGGTACCGCTGGTGCTGTATCCCCAGACTGCGGAGCAGGGCGGCGTGGCGGCGCGGGTCGCCCAGCTGGGCGCCGGGCTGTATCTGAAGAAGACGGCACCGGAGGCCATTCGGACAGCACTGGAAACGGCCATAAAAGAGCCTTCCTACCGGGAAAATGCAGAAAAAATAGCAGCCAGCTTCCGTGCCTGCGGCGGCGCGAAGGCGGCGGCTGACTGCATTGAAAGCTGTTTTGCGGATAAATAGCAGCATTTTTAAGTAATTACTCGCAAAATGCCAGCTAAACTCAGGGCAACCAAGCATTTATCCGGGAAACTCCAACAGATTGCGGGCACTGCAGCCGAGAGGCTCAGTGCCCGCACCTTTCTCTGGAGGGAAGCGCCGGCGAAGAGCGCTCCGCAAATGCCGCCCGTGGCTTTCTGCCGGGAGTTTCTTATTTCCCGGGAAAAAGCCGCAGCCTTTTTCACCGCTCGGTGAGGATTCCCACTCACATCCCGAGGGAATGCTCGGCGGGATGACAGCGCAGATGGAGAGAGCGGAAACCGAAGGGGGCATGGGTACTTTTTAGACAGAAAATGAAACAGAAATCGTATTCCTCCGGGGCTTTTGGAGTCGTCCGGAGGGAGCGGGCTCCGGGCGAGACTGGCGGCGAACGGAATACATGGGTCGCATTTCCAGGAAAAAAGGCGGATTTTACCGGAAAACTATCGTCAAAGTGCACAACACACGAATGGCAAAATGAACAGAATCGACAAATCGTATGGGAGCGAGCATTTTATTCTTGACTTTGAAAACGATTAAGTTTAACATATAGGCAAGGAAGGGGTAGCTGAAAAGACAAATTGTGAAATTTGCGATACCCTTCAAAAACCCGGAAGAATAACAAGGAGGAAAAAACATGAAGAAACTGATGGCTATGCTGCTGGCTCTGGTTATGGTCCTGGGCCTGGCCGCCTGCGGCGGTTCCACCGCTGCTCCTGCAACTGAGGCTGCCGCTCCTGCCGCTCCCGCGACCGAGGCTGCTGCTCCCGCCGAGACCGAAGCTCCTGCCGAGGAAGGCAAGGTCTTCAACATCTATGCCTGGAACGAAGAGTTCAAGGGCTTCTTCGAGAAGTACTACACCGTTCCCGAAGGCATCACCGTTAACTGGATCATCAACCCCTCTGACGGCGGCGTTTACCAGGATAAGCTGGACGAGGCTCTGCTGAATCAGGCCAACGCTCCCGCCGACGAGAAGATCGATATGTTCCTGGCCGAGGCTGACTACATCCTGAAGTACACCGATTCCGAGTACACTCAGGACATCACCAAGCTGGGTGTCACCGATTTCTCCAACACCTATGACTACACTGTGCAGGCCGCTTCCGATCCCAACGGCGTTGTGAAGGGCGTTTCCTTCCAGTGCTGCCCCTCCGCTCTGATCTACCGTCGCTCCATCGCGAAGGACGTTCTGGGCACCGATGATCCCGCTGAGGTTCAGGCCGCTCTGGACAGCTGGGACAAGTTCAACGCTGTCGCCGCTGATGCCAAGAAGGCTGGCTACTACATGACCGCCTCCGAGTCCGAGACCTTCCGTGTGTTCTCCGACAACGGCACCTCCGCTCTGGTTGACGACTCCGGCAAGCTGACTCTGAACGACTCCATCAAGGCATGGCAGGC
>JAXEAK010000067.1:0-3396 GCA_034094395.1 Faecousia sp. | reverse complement strand
GGGTATGCAGGACAAGCAGATGGAGGTTCTGGAGGCCATCAAGATGTTTGCGGACGAGGGGCTGAAGTCCACCGGCGGCCTGTCCAACAACTCTAACGGCGCGCCCAAGACGCTGCGTCCCATCATGGACTCCGCTCTGGTTGCCATGGCGATGATGCAGGGTCTGACCTCCGCCATCGTCAACCCCTGCGACCTGCGCCTGATGGAGACCATCAAGTCCTGCGACATCTTCAAGAATCACGTTCTGTACTCCGACTCCTACCTGGAGCTGTAATGTCGGCAGTGCCGACAGGCAATGCGCGCCCGGCTGGTGTACCATGGAAAGACCATTTGGGATTTCTGACGGCATGATTGCAGCGGAATCATTGACATTTTGGATTCGCTGCGCGGAGCACCACGCCCGGTATCGGTGCAGAGTACAAAGTAGCGTATGTCATTGCGAACCAGGGCGCATACTGGTGCGGAAATCCCCCCAAAAATTCAGGAGATTTCCGCGGCTGCTCCCTCGGAATGACGGCTTCAATATCCCAAGCATTCACGGCTGGGAGGGAACTCCCTCCCAGCCAGTTTGCATTTTTACCGAAAGGAAACAGGCTATGACCCCCAGCCAACTGGGCATTCTCGCGGCGGTGCTGCTACTGCTGGCGATTCGCTCCGACCTGCGCAAGCGCCGGGAACGTAAGGCGCGGGATTTTACCCGCACGCTGGAGACGGCTTTGCTCCCCCGGGAAACGGTGAAATCCATCTGCCCACAGAAAAAGGGACGGTGGATTCTTACAAATAAACGACTTCTTCTGGAAGAAAAGGGCGGTTTTTACGCCATCTCCCTGGACAAAATCAAATCCGTTCAGGGAAAAAATGCCGCGGGGAATCGGACAACGGTTCCCGCCAACATGGTGAGCCTCACCGTCAGGGCGGACAGGGATGTAACCATCCAAAACAACGGCGCTCTCTTCTGCGAACTGGCAGCCCAGCTGCAGGCCGCTGTCAAAAAGCAAAAGGAGAGGCAAAAGCACGGTAGGTAGCGCCTGCTGTATCAATTCGTATATTCAGCCGTACCGGCTCTATATAATAAAATCCAATTTTGCATCAAAATTTGGGAGGAATTTTCATGAGTGTACTAACCGATCTGATCTACGGCGGCTCCAACGCTGTCGCCGGACTGACCGAAGGCGCTGTCAACGACGCCATTGCCAAGTACGGCGCGGACAAAGAAATCGCATTCCCCGACACCGCCTACTTCTTCCCCACCATTTACGCCGCCACCGGCGTGAAGGTCAAGACGCTGCGCGATCTGCCGGCTTGCGTGGATGTGCTGAAGAGCCTGATTACCAATCAGGAGGATCTGGGACAGGCACTGAACGCCGGCCTTGCCACTGCGGTGGGTGCGGAAATCATCGAAGGCCTCAAATATGTGGACGGCGCAAACCCCTATGAAAACGAGACGGGCATCGGCTTTGTGCCCGATCCCATTATCCGCTCTCTGGGCGTGCCGCTGGTTACCGGCGATATCCCAGGCGTGGCCGTGGTGCTGGGCAAGGCGGAGAATGCCGCCGATGTGGTGAAGGTGGTCAAGGACTATCAGTCCAAGGGTCTGATGACCTTCCTGGTGGGCGACGTGATTGAGCAGTGCGCCGAGGGCGGCGTGAAGATGGGTCTGGAGCTGCGTGTCATTCCTCTGGGGCATGATGTGACCTCCGTCATCCACGTTGTTACCGTTGCCATTCGTGCCGCTCTGATCTTCGGCAACGTCCAGCCCGGCAATCTGGCGGGTCTCCTGGACTACACCAAAAACAGAGTGCCCGCTTTCGTCAATACCTTCGGCGCCATTGACGCAGTGGTGGTTTCCGCCGGTGCCGGCGCCATCGCTCTGGGCTTCCCCGTGGTGGTGGACATCGATCTGGGCGAGAATCAGGTGCCCGGCGCGCTGGAGTCCGTGTGCGACCATGCCGAGACTGTCAAGAAGTCTCTGGAACTGCGCGGCATCAAGATCAAGGTCAAGGAACTGCCCATCCCCGTAGCCTTTGCCGCCGCGTTTGAAGGCGAGATCATCCGTAAGTCCGATATGCACAACGAGATCTGGTCTGCCAAGAATCCCACTGCCGAACTGGTGGTCATGCGGGATCTCAGCGAAGTGGAGGATCACAAGATTACGCTGATCGGACCCGACTTCGATCAGGCCAAGGATCTGGCGCTGGCTACCTATGTTGAGGTCGCCGGCAAGAAGATGCAGGCGGACTTCGAGTCCGTTATCGAGCGGAAGTTCCACGCCTGGTTCAACTACATGGAAGGCGTCATGCACACCGGCCAGCGCAATCAGGTGCGGATCCGTATCAGCAACGCCGCTTATGAGGCCGGCCTGCGGCTGAAGGACTTTGCGGAAGTGCTGTACGTCATGATTATGGACGAGTTCGACGCCGTCGTGGACAAGTGCCAGATCACCCTGATCACCGAGCCTGAGCAGGCTGCCAAGTTCCGGGATGAGATTGCAATGCCCCGCTACAACCAGCGTGACGACCGTCTGGCTTCCATGACCGACGAGTCCGTGGATCGTTACTTCACCTGCATTATGTGCCAGTCCTTCGCTCCCGCCCACTGCTGCGTGGTCACGCCCGAGCGGCTGGGTCTGTGCGGTGCTGTGTCCTGGCTGGATGCCAAGGCAACCTATGAGCTGAATACCAACGGTCCCTGCCAGCCCATCTTCAAGGAAGGCTGCCTGGACGAGCGTACCGGCCGCTATGAGACCGTCAACAAGGCCGTGTCCGATGCCACCCACGGCGCCGTGGAGAACGTCACCCTGTACTCCATTCTGGAGGATCCCATGACCAGTTGCGGCTGCTTCGAATGCATCTGCGGCATTGAGCCTATGTCCAACGGCTTCATCGTGGTTAACCGGGAATACAAGGGCATGACCCCTGCCGGCATGACCTTCGGCGAACTGGCCTCCTGCACCGGCGGCGGCGTACAGACCCCCGGCTACATGGGTCACGGCCGTCACTTCATCTCCTCCAAGAAGTTCATCGCTGCCGAGGGCGGCATTGAGCGGATTGTCTGGATGCCCAAGGAGCTGAAGGACGATGTGGCAGAGCGGCTGAACAAGACCGCTAAGGAGCTGTACGGCATCGACAACTTTACCGACATGGTCGCCGACGAGACGGTTACCACCGACTGCGAGGAGCTGCTGAACTGGCTGACCGAGAAGGGTCATCCCGTTCTGAACATGGAGCCCCTGATGTAAGGTCGGCAGGGCCGGCAGCCGGTGCGCGCGTAAGCTTTGTGCAATCGCGACACCATAGGCACCGCTCGGTATTGTCACAATGAATCGTAGGGCGGGGTCATGACCCCGCCGTCCGCGACGCGGAAAACCTACAGAAATACATCTATATCGGGAGGGGC
>JAXEAK010000066.1:0-5944 GCA_034094395.1 Faecousia sp. | reverse complement strand
CGACGGCGGTACGACCCAGAGGCTTGCCGGCAGCGTCGATCACGTACCACTTGCGCTCCAGGGTCTCCTTCTTCAGCAGAGTAGTGGACATTATGATTTCCTCCAATTTGGATAAAATATTTTGACATTTTCAGCGTATTGGGGTACAATACCCACAGGACGCTTGAATCTTATACCATATTCAAAATCAAATGTCAACAGCAATTTGAGGAAAATTTATGGAATATGGTAGAATCTCGAAAATGCTTCCAAATACTCACGAATGCTCTTAAATTCTCACTTCCTATTTTTTGCATTTTTGGGAGGAAACGAAACCTATGCAGAAGCTTATGGGTCTGGTGCGCCGGTGTGTGGACGACTATGATATGATTTCCGCGGGCGATCGGATCGCGGTGGGTGTTTCCGGCGGTAAGGATTCGCTGGTGCTGCTTACGCTGCTTGCCGGGCTGCGGGAATATTTCGACAAGCCTTTTGAACTGGAGGCGCTTACCATCGACATGGGTCTTGGAATGGATTATTCCGGGGTGGAGTCCCTTTGCCGGGAGATGAACGTGCCCTATACCATCGTAAAAACGGAAATCGCCCCCATTATTTTTGACTATCGGAAGGAAAAAAATCCCTGCTCTCTGTGCGCGAAAATGCGCCGGGGTGCGTTGAATCAGGCGATTGTGGAGCGAGGCTTCAACAAGCTGGCGCTGGGGCATCACTTTGACGATGCAGTAGAGACGTTTCTTATGTCGCTTTTGTTTGAAGGGAGGATCAGCTGTTTCCAGCCGGTGACCAATCTGGATCGGACGGGAATTGTCCAGATTCGCCCCATGCTCTACATTCACGAAAAAACCGTGGACAATTTTGCCGCCCGGCAGGGACTTCCCGTGTTGAAAAACCGCTGCCCTGTGGACAAGGAAACCAAGCGGGAGGAGGTCAAGCAGCTGATTTTTCAGCTCAGCCAGACCTATCCAGACTTAAAGGAACGGATTTTCGGCGCCATGCAGCGTTTTCCCCTGCCGGCGTGGGAGCCTCACGGGCGGTATAAGCGTCCCAAAGAGCAGGAATAATCTGCCTTTATTTGGACATACTTCCTCCGTAAGGAGGCGGTAAAACATGGTAAAAGGCGTTTCCCGGCAGGTGATCGTGGTGCACGCACCGGAGCCGAAGCTGTTTGAACAGGCTATTTTTATTCTCAAAGATGACGCGGTAGGGGAGGGCATCACCGATGAAGCTCTGCTCAAGGAAGCCCAGGACGCCATCCGTATCCCGGACAGACCCGGCAGAAAGCGACACTTTTATCTTTACGGCGCGGTGTGGGCAGCCGGCGGGGCACTGGTGACGGGGCTTGTCTGGCTTTTGACGGTGCTGTTCTGACTTGCGCATTTGGGTGAGCCATGCTATCATCTGACCCTATGTGAAAAAAGAAAGAGAGAAACCCATGAAATTAGGCAACATAGAATTGAAAAGTCCCCTGTTTCTCGCGCCCATGGCGGGGGTCACAGATTGGGCGCTTCGTACCATCTGCGCCCGGCTGGGTGCGGACGTGACGGTGACGGAAATGGTGTCCTCCCGGGCGTTGGTGTATCAGGATAAGAAAAGCGCCAAGCTGCTCAGGAAAAACGAGGGCAGCATCTGCGGTGCCCAGATTTTCGGCAACGACCCGGAAATTATGGCAAAGGGTGCTGCGCTGGCGCTGGAAATTTCCGGCTGTGATTTTCTGGACATCAACATGGGCTGTCCCATGCCGAAGGTGGCGAACTCCGGCGACGGCTGCGGCCTCATGCGCACGCCGGAGCTGGCCGGGGAGATCGTAAAAGCCGTGGTGCAGGCAGTGGACGTTCCGGTGACGGTGAAATGCCGCTTGGGCTGGGATAAGGGCAGTATTAACGTGCTGGATTTTACCAGGCGCATGGAGGACAGCGGCGCGTCCATGGTGACGATCCACGGGCGCACCCGTAGTATGCTCTATTCCGGCGTTGCCGACTGGGACATGATTCACAAAGTGAAGGAGCAGCTTTCCATTCCGGTGATTGCCAACGGCGATATTACCGGCGGGGAAGCGGCGGTGCGCTGCCTGAAGCGTACCGGGGCGGACGGACTGATGATCGGGCGAAGCGTTTTTGGCGACCCCTGGATCTTTCAGGAGGTGCGCGCCGCGCTGAATGGGGAAGAGTATGACGGACGACCTCCGTTAAAGGAGCGGATTGCCGTGGCGGTGGAACAGTTCCGGCTGTCTGAGCAGGATCACGGGGAGCACATTGCCTGCCTGGAAGCGCGGAAGCACTTTGCCTGGTATCTCCGGGGCGTACCCCACAGCGCCTACTATAAAAATCAGATTTCGTCCTTAAATACCATGGAAGACATTTACCGGGTGGCAAAGGATGTTGTCCGGGATTTGAAATGACGGAATAAAAATGGAGCCGCTCCATACCCTAACCCGAGAGGTGAGGGTATGAAGCGGTTTTTTGTGCTTTTTTTGCTGATTCCCGCGCTGGTACTGCCGGTACGGGGAGACACCATCCGATGGGTGGATTTTGACGTATCCTACGAGTCCATGAAATATGCTCTGGAGCAGGACATTCTGACATCCCAGCAGGAAAAGCACATTTCCTGGATTGACACTCTGGCACTGGCTGCCTGCCGCACCGGGGGAAAGTGCGGCCTGTCTGCGGTAAAGCAGGCGGTATCCGATTTGAAAAAAGACAAATCCCCGGAGGAACTGCTGGGAGATCTGTACAAATACTACGCTTACTATCACGAGGCCTATACCGCCGCTTTGGGAGGACTGGTGGGCAGCTACGCCATCGAAAAGGACGGCCAATGGGTGCCTGCTTATGGACTGAAGGCCTTTTCTCCCATCGCCGCAGGCTATGGCTACAGCCACTGTGACGACTTCGGTGTGGCTCGTTCCTTCGGCTTCCGGCGCAAGCATCTTGGCAATGACCTGATGGGCGCACAGGGAACCCCTATTGTGGCGGTGGAGGGCGGTGTTGTAGAGGCCATGGGCTGGAACCGGTACGGCGGCTGGCGCATCGGCATCCGCTCATTTGACAATAAACGCTACTATTATTATGCCCACCTGCAAAAGGACAGACCCTACGCGCCGGGCTTAAAAGAGGGGGACATGGTGCAGGCGGGGGATTTGATCGGGTTCATGGGCAGAACCGGTTACTCCGACCGGGAGAACGTCAACAACATCGAAACGGTGCACCTGCATTTTGGCATGGAGCTGATCTTCGACGAGAGTCAGAAGGAGTGCAACTCGGAGATCTGGGTGGATGTGTATGATATTGTGCGTCTGCTTTCGGAACACCGCAGCAGTCTTCAGAAGACCGCTGATGGCTGGCGGCGGGTTTACCCCTACCGGGATCTGGATATTGGGGAATATCCCCGGACGGCGCCTGAATTACAGACAATCTGAAATACACATTACGAAAAATATACGAAAAAAGAGCTAAATTTTAGTAATGAAATAAGAATAAAGGAAATCGACAAAATAAGTAGAACAAATTTGAACTTATATAGTGAAAGTAAACGATTTAGAAGGCCTGAAATTGGTAATTAGGTAAAAAATTCAATAGAATCTTGCATTGCCGACCCGGTATGCTATAATGTATGAAATGAACCATGGGGTACTGGCGTCATAGCCAGATTCCGAGAGGAGGGTGCGTCCATGACAGAGAAAGAATTGCGCAGACTGTCCCGGGCGGACTTGCTGGAAATGCTGCTGGATCAGAGCCTGGAGCTTCAGAGCGTCCGGGAAAAGCTGGAGACGGCGGAGGCGGCGCTGGCCAGCCGGGCGATCGAGTTGGATAACGCCGGCTCCATAGCGGAAGCGTCCCTGCGGCTGAACGGCGTCTTTGAGGCGGCGCAGGCAGCTTGCGACCAGTATGCGGAGAATATGCGTCTACTCAACGAGCGCAGCGAGATGATCTGCCGCCGCCGGGAGCAGGAGAGCCGGGAGCAGGCGGAAAAGCTGCTGGCGGAAACCCGGGAGAAATGCGCCCGGATGGAGGAAGAAGCCAGAGCCAGATGGCAGGCAGATGCCCCGCGGGATGACCCGGAGGATTGGCTGAAGGATTTTATACTGGATGGGAAATCGGAGCAGGACGATGAAGCGTAACATACGGAAGGAAGTGCCCGGGGTCGATCAACTCCGTGCGGAGCTGAAGCGGGAGAGATACAGGTTCCGCTATGCGGCGGCGCTGAAGAGCACCGTGTATACGCTGGTGGTCGTGGCGGCGTTTGCGGTGCTGGTGGCCACGCTGTGGATGCCGGTGCTGCAGATTTACGGCAATTCCATGACCCCCACGCTGCATGAGGGGCAGATTGTTGTGTCCGTCAAAGGCGCAAATTTTGAAAAAGGCGATCTGGTTGCCTTTTATCTTGGCAATAAGCTTCTGGTCAAGCGTGTGATTGCGGGGCCGGCGGATGTGGTGAATATGACACAGGACGGAACGGTTTTTGTCAATGGTGAGGAGCTGGACGAGCCCTACGTTCAGGAGAAGGCACTGGGGGAATGCGATCTGGAATTTCCCTATCAGGTGCCGGACTCCCGGTATTTTCTCATGGGCGACCATCGGGAGACCTCGGTGGACAGCCGCAGCAGCGCGGTCGGCTGTGTAGCGCAGGAGCAGGTGGTGGGCAGAATTGTGTTCTGCGTGTGGCCGCTGGGAGATTTTGGAAAAATTAAGTAAGCCATACAGGAGATTTTGGCTATGGATAGAGAATTAGGCAAGGCTGCTGAAAAATTTCATATCCGGCACCGGTGGAACCGTATCTGGAAGCGTCTGGCAGGTATCCTTGGCTGCGTTGTGGTGTTTTGCACCACCTACGCGCTGATTCTGCCCGCCATCACCATGGAGCGGGAGACAGTGTGCGGCCTGCAGGAGCACCAGCATACGGACAGCTGCTATACCCTGCAGGCGGGGAAGCGTTTGGCCTGCACGCCGCAGTCGATTGGCGTACATACCCATACGGCTCAGTGTGCGGATGGCAGCTGCGGCTACGCGGATTTTGTCATTCACGAGCATGACGCATCCTGCTATGACGCTTCCGGCAAACTGGTGTGTTCGCTTCCGGAGATTCAGGCGCATACCCATAGTGCGTCGTGCTATCGGATTCCCACCCGGGTGGTGGGCGAGCATACCCATACGGAGGACTGCTATACCCTGCAGCGGGGCGCGTTGGTCTGCGGGCTGACGGAGACGGACGGGCACACCCACACGGACAGCTGCCATGGTCAGCGGCAGGTTTTGTGCTGCACCACGCCGGAAAGCGACGGGCATCAGCACGGCGAAGGCTGCTATGGGGAAGACGGCGCGCTGATCTGCACGAAGGCGGAGAGTGTCGGGCACCATCACGGCGCGGAGTGCTACCGTACGGAGGAAGTGCTGACCTGCGGTCAGGAGGAGGCGCAGCCCCATCATCATACGGACGCGTGCTATGTCTGGGAGAAGACCCTGACCTGCGGCATGGAGGAAGGCGCGATTTATGAGCGGGGCGAGCCGGAGCTGATCTGCACGAAGCGGGAGATCAAGCCCCATCGCCACACGGCGGCGTGCTTTGACGCGGCGGGCAACTGGATCTGCGGCCAGCCGGAGGTGCTGACCCATACCCATAGCGATGCCTGCTTTGAAACTGCGGAGGAGAAGGTGCTCACCTGTACTCTGGAGGAGCATACGCATAGTGAGGACTGCTACCCCGCCGACGAGCCGGAGGAGGCGACGGAGGAGAGCCTTGCCGTGATGCCGTTCGGGGTGCAGGTAGGGGAAACTGCGCCGGTGTACTATGAGGGGACACTACTTCCCATGCCGACGCTCTCCGGCAATAATACCACCTATGACCCGAAAACGGATACCTTCCAAACGCAGGTTCGGATTGATTTCCAATTTGATAGTAAGCCTGTGGCAGATCAAACCTATACCTATACATACCCTGCGGGAATTGCTGT
>JAXEAK010000065.1:0-19680 GCA_034094395.1 Faecousia sp. | reverse complement strand
TGTGTTAACATCTGTTACATCGTCTTTTAGTTCTGCATCTACAATACTGGTTCGGATATCTGCAACAGCATCCTCGCCAATGAATAGCGCCGGTACCCATTTTGTAGCACTTGCTTCAATCAGGGTCATAGTCAGCTGATTCCGTGCTGTGGGAGAAGGCCCATTAAAGACCAGATTTAGCACCAACAGCAAATCTCCAAACAGCAGGAGAATCACTGTTACCAGCACCAGCAGGAAGCGGCGAACAATCGTGCCCAGCAGACCGCCCCTGGTTTTCTTTCGGGATGGAATTGCTTTCGATTCTTGAACGCTGGAGGGAACCTTCTTCAAAGCGTTTGTTTCTTTCTTCATAGCGAATACCTCTTTCGGCTTGTTTTATTTCACTCACAGAAGTGTCGCCTCTGTCGAATGATTTTGTGCTATCATAACTACAAAGAGGAATTTCGGCAAAGGTGTGAATTTTGTATTTGTACACTTGACAACGCAGCGATATTTTCTTGATTTTGGGATTGAAAACCACAGATTTTCCTAAAAAATGTGCAAAAAGGACCCGAGACCTGTTTCTTGCAGATCTCAGATCCATTCGTATGTAACTATTGACCAGTTGGCTTCACCATCCAGAATGTCGGCATTCTTCTGAGTGATGTTGTACCAACGGGATAGCGATTGAGCATTTGCATTGCACCTTTTTCGCCGTATCGCCCATCTACATCCCGATAAAGCATATTAGATGCTGATCCATCGTTCAAAGCGCAGGCGTTCACCGCACCATATTCTGTCAGGATGTCAATCATATCGGCATAGGTTGCGCCCAGGGAATCTGCATTCCGTCCATCCGCGCAGACAAACACCACGGCTCCGTCAGAGCGTTGACCAACGGCTGTCCTCGGTCGATAACCGGAATTCCCATTGTATACTTCCATATTGGGTTCCCCGTTGATCATCAGAACAGGGCCGCTGGAACAGCCATCCCGAATACCCTGTTCCTTTGCTTCCGTTTCCGTCATGGAAGAAGCAACAATCAGGATGTTGTCGTTGTTAAAGCCAACAAAGCCATACTCAGAAATCTGTTGGTCATGCGGGATTCCTCCAAATATGTCATTTTCTTACCTGTCAACTGTTTCATGGAAAGGATGCTTCTTGTACCTGCTGTGCAGCGTTTTGACATTGATTTTTTCCCTTATTTTTCCCTTACAGGGGTAACATAGGGTAACATTCGAGGGGATAAACTAAGAGATAAAAGTGCGGTAAATATACCTATTTAGCATAGAATAACCAACTTTAGCAGCACATAACAGGAAACCACTACAATTCAAGTCCTTGTGCCCCTGGCAAAATCGGAAATTTGCTTGAAAACAGCAAATTTCCGATTTTTTCTGCTCTAAAAGTTCGGACTTTGATTTTCAGCATATCGCAAAAACGCTTCTGAGCCTACGGCCTCGACAAAAAGGAGATGTTTTCTATGCGTATGAAGAAAATCGTTGAAAACCGCACATTGAAGGGTGCTTCTGCCGAGTTCCTTGCTCTCAAGCGGGCGCAGAAAATCCGTGAGCGAACACTGCATGACTACGAGAAGTATATCAACCCTTTCATCGAGCAGTCCTCCAATTCTATGGATGTCGATGTGCTGAAGAAGGAAATTCTGGAATACTTCGCCAACATCCCCACCACGAGCCCAGCAAGATACAACCGTCCGTATCAATACCTTCATGCGCTGTTTTCTTGGTGTGCCAAACAGGACTATCTGCTCTACAACCCCTTCGACAAGCTGGAACTGAAGAAACTGAAAGACGAAGGAAATATCAAGCCAGCCACGATTGAGGATATACAGAGCTTTCTGAAGTGTCTGGATACGATGCAACTTCTTATGGCATTCTGGATGTACCATCAAGCTGATTGATGCCAGTAGACGGGGGTATGCCAGGAACCCTGTATCACACAAACTTTTTCATTGACTTTTTCATTGAGGCTATTTTCTCTTGCCAAAACCCTGCAAATGCGCTACCATAGAAGAAAACTGCGTCGAGGTGTGGTTATGAATCCGGTATTGGCCTATGAAAAGAAGCTGTATTTTACCAGCAAAAAAAATTACCTGATCTCCATGGTGACCCATGAGGACAATTACCTCATTTGGAAGTATGTCTGCTTTCTGCGTCGGGAAGAGGCGGCGAAAAACAAGCTGTCCGCGTATTTTTGGCGGCGCAGGAAAAACAATCTGGGCAGCCGTCTGGGACTTCAGATTTACGCCGGAACCTGCGCAAAGGGACTGCACATATGGCATTATGGCTCTTTGCTGATTTCCGGCGACGCGGTGATAGGGGAGGACTGCACGTTCCATGGGCAGGCGTGCATTGGCAGCGACGGCTCGGGCACGGCTGCGCCGGTGCTTGGAAAAGGCGTGGACGTTGGCGTCGGCGCGAAGATCATCGGAGGGGTTACCATTGCCGACGGCGTGCGGATTGGTGCCGGTGCGGTGGTGGTTCGGGACTGCCCGCAGGCATATGCCACACTGGCCGGGGTTCCGGCGCGGATTGTGTCGTGAACCGGGCGCAGGGGCAATGATCGCAAATGTGGTGGAAATACCCAAAAGAAACCGTGGAATTCGCCGGGAATTTGCCTATTTTCTGGGTTGCCTGAAACATAGGGAAATGCTACAATGAGGTTGTGTTGATTGGCGGCTGCCAGAAATAACAGAAGAAAGGTAGATCGTATGTTAGAGAAAATTTTCAAGCTCAAGGAAAACGGCACCACGGTCAAGACGGAGATCATCGCCGGATTGACCACCTTCATGACAATGGCTTATATCATTGCCCTGAACCCAAACCTGCTGACCGGCTTCGGCGCAGAGGGCGCACAGCTGTGGAACGGCGTTTTCATGGCGACCTGTATCGCCTCTGCTGTGGGTATGTTCTGCATGGCGTTTCTGGCAAATAAGCCCTTCGCCATGGCGCCCGGCATGGGTCTGAACAGCTTCTTTGCCGTGGTTGTGGGCAATATTGTGGCCATGACCGGCATGACCTATGTGGCTTCCTTCCAGGCCGCGCTGGTAATCATCCTGATTGAGGGCATTGTATTTGTGGTATTGTCCATTTTCAATGTCCGGGAGAAAATTGTGGAGGCCATTCCTCTGGGCATCCGACTGGGCATTTCTCCCGCCATCGGCCTGATGCTGATGAACATTGGCCTTGGCTCCAACGTGGGCATCTACGCGGAGGGCAATGGTTTCGCCGCTCCCTTCTATGTAATGCGGGACTTTTTCGGTGCGCTGACCCCCAGCTATCTGCAGGCCAATATGGGCGACACCGGCTATGCCACGATGGTTCTTACGGTCATCACCATGTTTATCGGCTTGTTTGCCATCGTTGTGATGGCGAAGAAGGGCGTCAAGGGCGCGGTTCTGTTTGGCATGCTGATCGCCTCGGTGATCTACTGGGCAGGCTCCTTCCTGTTCCTGGGCACCAATCCCTTTGCGTCTCTGGCGAGCGCTTCCTTTGTGCCGCCCTTTGCCGATATGGTCAGTACGACCTTCTTCAAGTTTAATTTCTCCGGATTTGTGCAGATCGGCTGGTTCACGGCCATCACCCTGATTATTACCTTCTGCATCATTGATATGTTCGATACCATCGGCACTCTGGTGGGAACGGCTTCCCGTGCTGGCATGGTGGACGAGAACGGCAATATGCCCAACATGAAGGAAGCCCTGCTGTCCGATGCTGTGGGCACGATCGTCGGCTCCTGCACCGGCACCTCCACCGTCACGACCTTCATCGAGTCTGCTTCCGGTGTGGAAGCCGGCGGACGCACCGGACTGACGGCGGTGGTTACGGGTATTTTGTTCCTGGCCTGTATGTTCATTGCGCCTGTCGCCGCAATCATTCCCGCCGCGGCAACCTCCGCTGCTCTGATCTATGTAGGCGTGCTGATGCTGCAGGGTCTGAAGAAGGTGGACTTTGACGACATGGATCAGATGGTGCCTGTTGCGTTGATGCTGATTGGTATGCCTATCTCCGGCTCCATCGGCCACGCCATCGGCATCGGCCTGATTTCCTACACCGTTATGAAGGTTTTCAGCGGCAAAGCGAAGGAAGTTTCCGTCCTGACCTACGCAATCTCCGTTTTGTTCCTGGTCAAGTTCTTCCTGGCCGTGTAACAGATTCCCCCAGACAATGACAAAGCCCTCCGTGAAAATCACGGAGGGCTTGATCTGTAGTAGATTATAATTATAACTCACAGTTGTTAACGGTTCTGGGGAAGGGAATGGCATCGCGGATATTGCCGATGCCGGTGAGGTACATGACGCACCGCTCGAAGCCCAGACCGAAGCCGGCGTGGCGGGTGGAGCCGTACTTGCGCAGATCCAAATAGAAGGCGTAATCCTCGGGCTTCATACCCAATTCCTCGATGCGGTTTTTCAGAATGTCGTAGTTATCCTCACGCTGAGAGCCGCCGATGATCTCGCCGATGCCGGGCACCAGGCAGTCCATGGCCGCTACGGTCTTTCCGTCGGGGTTCAGCTTCATGTAGAAGGCCTTGATCTCCCGGGGATAGTCGGTGACGAACACGGGCTTCCGGAATACCACCTCGGTCAGGTAACGCTCATGCTCGGTCTGCAGGTCGGTGCCCCAATGCACGGGATATTCAAACTGGTCGTTGTGCTGCTCCAGCAGAGCAACGGCATCGGTGTAGGTGATGCGGCCAAAGTCATTGTGCAGGACATTGTTCAGCCGATCCAGCAGCCCCTTGTCCAGATACTGGTTAAAGAACGCCATTTCCTCAGGGGCGTGCTCCAGCACATAGGAAATAATATACTTAATCATATCCTCCGCCAGACGCATATCATCCTCCAGATCCGCGAAGGCCATTTCCGGCTCGATCATCCAGAATTCGGCGGCATGGCGGGTGGTGTTGGAGTTTTCGGCGCGGAAGGTGGGGCCGAAGGTGTAGATATTGCGGAAGGCCATGGCGTAGGTCTCGCCATTGAGCTGGCCGGACACCGTCAGATTGGTAGGCTTTCCGAAGAAATCCTGGGAGTAGTCCACCTTGCCGTCTTCCGTCTTGGGGACATTGTTTAAGTCCAGTGTGGTAACCTGGAACATTTCGCCCGCGCCCTCGCAGTCAGAGCCGGTGATCAGGGGCGTATGCACATAGATGAAATCCCGATCCTGGAAGAACTGGTGAATGGCCATGGCCGCCAGAGACCGGACACGGAATACCGCCTGAAAGGTGTTGGCGCGGGGACGCAGATGGGGAATGCTGCGCAGGAACTCCATGGAGTGCTTCTTGGGCTGCAGGGGATAGTCGCCGGTGGAGGCGCCTTCCACGGTGATGGAGGAAGCCTGAATTTCAAAGGGCTGCTTGGCGTCGGGGGTCATTTCCACGGTGCCTTTTACGATCAACGCGGCGCCCACGTTGATCTTGGAGATTTCCTGAAAATTCGGAAGCTGGTCGTTATACACCACCTGCACGGGGTTGAAATAAGTACCGTCGTTCAGGACGATAAAGCCAAACTGCTTGCTGGGGCGCTTGTTGCGAACCCAGCCGCCGATTTCGATTTCCTTACCGGCGTAGGTGTCGATGTTTCGGAATAGTTCGCGGACGGTCATCAGTTCCATTTTGGGACTCCTCTTTCCTTGCTGAAATATAGGGTAAGTATACGTCAATTTGGGATAATTTACAAGAGGAAAATGCGTTTTTTATGAAAAATGTCTGATTGTAAGAAAAACTTAAGTATACACCGGCTGATTTTTGTGCTACAATGTTGCTGCAGAATCGGAAGGAGGATATTCCGTGGGAAAGCAGAAAAAGAGAAGAAAACAGGGAACCTCCCCGGCCTCTGGCGGCAGATCGGGCGCGGCTGCCGTGAAGCAGAAGCCGGGCATCCGGCTCGGGAGAATTGATTGGCGTGGGGCAGCCGCATTTTTGCCGGTGCCGCTGTCCTTTTTCCTGATTGAAGTGTTTGGACTTTACTTCCTGTCCCGACACCATGGGGGCGTGGCGGCCAATTCTTTGATGCCGCTGGCCTTTGGTGCGCTGTGGGCGCTCATTCTGAGCGGAATCGTGCGTCTGCTCCCGGCAAAAGCGGGACGGATTGTCTATGCCGTGGTGTATGGTCTGACGGCGGTGTATGCCATTGTCCAGACGGGTTATTATCTGCTGTTTCAGGAGATGATGTGGCTCTCGGATTTCCGTTATGCGTCGGAAGGCTCGGATTATTTCTCGGTTTTGCTCAGCTACCCCGTTGACTGGTGGCTGGGGATCCTTTTCCTGATTGCCATGGGTGTACTGACGGTTTGGAAATTTCCAAAATGGAAAACGGACTGGAAAGTCGGACTTGTATGTCTGCTGATCTGTGTGCTGGCTGGTTCTGAGGCCTACCGGCTGCCGGAGCGGTCGTTTGCGGGGGATTCGGAGATTAAATATGCCGGCTCCGACTATGGACGGGCGCAGTCCGCTGAGGCGGTGTACAATAATATGTTCAACACCCATCGCCTGTACCAGATCTGCGGCCTGTATCAGACACTGTGGAAGGATCTATATACCCATGAGATCTATCCGCTGACGCCGGCGTATACAGCCGCCCACGAGGCGGGAAGGCAGGAAATTGACGCCTATTTTTCCCGGAAAGCGGAGCCGGAAGCGAATGAAATGACCGGTGTTCTGGCGGGGAAAAATGTGGTGATGGTACTGATGGAATCCATGGACGATTGGATGCTTGGGGAATATACTCCCACTCTGAACCGTCTGATGGCGGAGGGTATCAACTTCACCCGCTTCTATACGCCGGGCTACGGCGGTATCCGCACCTTTAATACAGAATTCTGCATCAATACCGGCTCTTTCTTAAGCAGTCAGGGCGGCTATGCCTTTGACTATGTGACCAATGATTACCGGCAATCCCTGGCGTTTCTGCTGGAGCAGGAGGGCTACAGCGCCAAGGAGTTCCACTACAATACGCCCTCGTTCTACAGCCGGGACGTGTTCAGCAAGGCAATGGGCTACGAAGCGTACGTCTACTATGAGGACTACCTCACCGGGTTGTCCGAGAAAGAAATCAGGAATCTGCTGTATGATGACACGATCCTGTTCGACAACGCCGGGCTGAACGGGGAATTCTTCCGGGAAGGAAAAAGACTCAATTTTGTCATTACCCGGTCTGCCCACCTGAGCTACAAATATAACGAAGTGCTCAGCTACTGGGGACTGAAAAAGTATCCCCAATTCAAAGGCCTGACCGGCAATGAGGAAACGGACTGCGCCTACTTAAAGGCAAAGCTGGTGGACGATCTGTTTGCCCGGATGATGGAGGAGCTGGAGGCAAAGGGAGAACTGGAGAATACGGTGATTATCGGCGTTACCGATCATTATACGTACGGTTACAAAAATGAGGAGGCGCTTCTGGAACTGTCCGGGGTGGACAACAAGCTTCTACTGGAGCGGACACCCTGCTTCATCTGGAGCGCTGATCTGGAGCCTATGCAGATGGATAAAGTGCTCAATACGTCGGATCTTCTGCCCACAGTGCTGAACCTGCTGGGCATTGACATCCCCTATGACTACATCGGCAGCGATGCCTTTGACGACCGCTATGACGGCTTCGTTCCTTTCTCCAACGGCAGCTGGATCTACGGAAACGCCGCTTATGACGCTTCCACCAAAAAGCTCTTCTCCATCGACGGAAGCGACCTGGCCATTCCGCCGGAACAGCAGAAGCAGCTGAATGAACGGGTGCAGAAGTTTACCAGAATCAACAACCTGATTCTGGATGTGGATTACTACATGGCAGAAGAATAAAAAACTCCGACATTCCGGAAGGAATGTCGGAGTTTTTTGCTATTTGTAGGATGCGACGCTCTTGCGAACCAGTGCCCGGTGGAGTTTGGCTTCCGCCAGCTTCAGATCCATCTGGGAAGCGTTTTCATCGTGCAATATCTTATCCGCCCGCTGGTAGGCGGCTTCTGCCCGCTCCACATCGATCTTATCCGACCACTCGAAGGTGGTGGGCACCAGCGTGACCTCACCGCCGGAAACGCTGAGCATACCGCCGATGCAGGCGGCGCTGCGGCGATTGCCGCCGGAAACCACCACGGCACGTCCCATGCCCAGCGGCGCCACATAGTCCATATGCCGCGCCAGAATGGCCACATCGCCGCCGGTGGTGCGGACGATCAGCTCCTCGGCCTGACCGTCAAAGATCAGACCGTCGGGGGTGACGATTTTCAGGTGGAAGGGTGTCATGCCTTTTCACCGCCCCGGTACTTGGCTACCACCTCGTCGATGGTGCCGGCGAACAGGAAGTAGGATTCGGGAATGTCGTCGTGCTTGCCGTCGATGATCTCCTGGAAGGAACGGATGGTCTCCTTCAGGGGGACATACTTGCCCTGATAACCGGTGAACTGTTCGGCAACGTGGAAGGGCTGGCTCAGGAACCGCTGCACCTTCCGGGCGCGGTTGACGGTAAGCTTGTCTTCCTCGCTCAGCTCGTCCATACCCATGATGGCAATGATATCCTGCAGCTCCTTGTAGCGCTGAAGGATGCCCTGCACCGCACGGGCTGTCTCATAATGCTCCTTGCCTACGATTTCCGGGGTCAGGATTCGGGAAGTGGAGTCCAGAGGATCCACGGCGGGGTAGATGCCCAGAGAGGAAATGCCGCGATCCAGAACCGTGGTGGCGTCCAAGTGGGCAAAGGTGGTGGCAGGCGCCGGGTCGGTCAGGTCGTCCGCAGGGACGTAGACCGCCTGCACGGAGGTAATGGAGCCGTTCTTGGTGGAGGTAATACGCTCCTGCAGGGCGCCCATTTCCGTAGCCAGCGTGGGCTGGTAGCCAACGGCGGAGGGCATACGACCCAGCAGCGCGGACACCTCAGAACCGGCCTGAGTAAAACGGAAGATGTTGTCGATGAACAGCAACACATCCTGATGCTTGACATCCCGGAAGTATTCTGCCATGGTCAGGCCACTGAGGCCGACCCGCATACGGGCTCCTGGCGGCTCGTTCATCTGACCGAAGACCATGGCGGTCTTGTTAATGACGCCGGACGCGGTCATTTCGTTATAGAGGTCGTTGCCCTCACGGGTACGCTCACCGACGCCGGTGAACACGGAATAGCCGTTGTGGGCGGTGGCAATGTTGTAAATCAGTTCCTGAATCAGAACCGTCTTGCCAACGCCGGCGCCGCCGAACAGACCGATCTTACCGCCCTTGGCGTAAGGGCAGATCAAGTCGATGACCTTGATGCCGGTTTCCAGAATTTCGGTGGCAGGCTGCTGATCCTCGTAGGAGGGGGCGGGACGGTGGATGGGCCATCTGGCGTCGCCTTCTACAGGGGGCTTGTTGTCGATGGGCTGACCCAGCAGGTTGAAGACACGCCCCAGACAGGCGTCGCCGACCGGCACGGAGATGGGAGCGCCGGTATCGATGGCTTCCACGCCGCGCTGCAGGCCGTCGGTGGAGGACATGGCGACGCAACGCACCACATTGTCGCCAATGTGCTGCGCGACTTCCGCGACGATGGTACGCTCACCGGCGGGAATCTCCACGGCGTTCAGAAGCGCCGGCAGCTGATCGTCCGGGAAACGAATGTCAAGAACGGGGCCCTGAATCTGAACCACAGTTCCTTTGTTGTTGGCCATTGGGGTTTCAACTCCTTTGTTTGCGGGAATTCCGGAACCATCCTCTGAAGATGGAACGGACACTTCCCAAGTTTCTTAAGAACCGGCGACAATCTCGGTGATTTCCTGGGTAATCGCCGCCTGACGCGCCCGGTTGAACTTCAGGCTCAGATCAGCGATCATTTCGTCGGCGTTCTGGGTGGCGGAATCCATAGCGGCGCGGCGGGCAGCCTGCTCGGATGCCCGGCTCTCGCACAGCGCGCCGTACAGCACGCCGCCCAGATATTCGGGAACGATGGCGGCAAACACTTCCTCCGCCGGATGCTCATACAGAGGGTCACAGCGGCGGGAAGTCTCGGCTTCCGGCTCTGCCTCCGGCTTTCCCAGAGGCAAAAGCTGCATGGAATCCGGGGACTGGGACAGCATGGAGACGAAATCGGTGTACGCGACCCGAATTTCGTCATACTCTCCCGCCAGGAAGGCTTTGGAAAGCAGCTTGGCAATGGAGAAGCAATCGCCGATGCCCACACCGGCAGCCTCTGCGTAGCGGTCAGTCAGCACGGGAATGTCTTTGGACTTGAAGCTGTCCAAAGCCTTCTTGCCGATGGGCAGGACTGCGGCGTCCCGCCCCTGAATCTGGGCGTAAACCAGCTTCAGAACATTGCTGTTGTAGCCGCCAGCCAGACCCCGGTCACCGGCGATGACCACGTACAGAAGCTTCTTCCCCTCCCGCTTTTTAAGGTAGGGGGAAGAAAAATCCCGGTTGGAGCGGGTAATGTCGGCAATGGTATCCCGCAGAACTTCAAAATAGGGACGGGAAGCGGCGATCTGCGACTGCGCACGGCGAAGCTTGGAAGCAGCGACCATTTCCATGGCCTTTGTGATCTGCTTGGTGCTTTCCATGCTGCGGATACGGTTTTTGATTTCCTTGGTGGAAACGCCAGCCATGGGAAACCCTCCTTCCTTATGCCGTGAACTGAGCTACCAACTCTTCCAGAGCGGCCTTCAGCGCGGTTTCGGTGTCGGTTTCCAGCTTGCCGCTTAAGCGAATGGCTTCCAGCACATCGGCATGGTAGTTGTCCATATGCTCCTCAAGGCGCTTTTCAAACTCCGGGATATCCGCCACGGCAATGGTGTTCAGATAGCCGTGGGTGACGGCGTAGATGATGCACACCTGCTGGGCAACCTCCTTGGGGGAGCCATTCTTCTGCTTCAGCACCGCCACAATCCGCTCGCCCAGAGCAAGTCTGGACTTGGTGTCCGCGTCCAGATCGGAGCCGAACTGGGCGAAACTCTGCAGCTCCCGGTACTGGGAGTACAGCAGCTTCAAAGAGCCTGCCACCTTCTTCATGGCCTTGATCTGGGCGTCGCCGCCCACACGGGACACGGAGATTCCGGGGTTCACGGCGGGCATAACGCCGGAGTTGAACAGCTCGGTCTCCAGGAAGATCTGGCCGTCGGTGATGGAGATGACGTTGGTAGGAATGTAGGCAGAAACGTCGCCTGCCTGCGTCTCAATGATGGGCAGCGCGGTCAGAGAGCCACCGCCTAAGTCGGGGGACAGCTGCGCCGCGCGCTCCAGCAGACGGGAGTGGAGGTAGAACACGTCGCCGGGGTAAGCTTCCCGTCCTGGGGGGCGGCGAATCAGCAGAGAAATGGCACGGTAGGCCACTGCGTGCTTACTCAGGTCGTCGTAGATTACCAACACGTCCTTACCCTGATGCATGAAGTGCTCACCCATGGTACAGCCGGCATAGGGGGCAATATACTGCATGGGAGCCAGCTCCGAGGCGGTGGCGGAAACGACGATGGTGTAGTCCATGGCGCCACCCCTGGTCAGGCTCTCTACCACCTGCGCCACGGTGGAACGCTTCTGACCGATGGCGACGTAAATGCAGATGCAGTCTTTGCCCTTCTGGTTCAGAATGGTGTCAATGGCGATGGTGGTTTTGCCGGTCTGGCGGTCACCGATGATCAACTCACGCTGACCACGACCAATGGGGATCATGGAGTCGATGGCCTTAATGCCGGTCTGAAGGGGACGGGAGACGTGCTGGCGCTCGATGATGCCGGGAGCGGGCATCTCGATTGCCCGGTAGCCTTCGGCTTCAATGGCACCCTTGCCGTCAATGGGCGCGCCCAAGGCGTTCACGACACGGCCGATCAGAGCTTCGCCCACGGGGACGGAGACAACGCGGCCGGTGCGCTTGACAATGTCGCCCTCTTTGATTCCCTGGTCACTGCCAAGGATGGTGATGGAGACGGTGTCCTCCTCCAGGTTCTGCGCCATGCCGAAGGAGCCGTCGGGGAATTCCACCAGTTCGCCGGACATACACTTGTCCAGACCGGAGGCTTTGGCAATGCCGTCGCCTACCAGAATGACCACGCCGGTCTCGCTGGCTTCCATTTTGCGCTCGTAGTTTTTGATCTGACTACGAATGATTTTTGTGATTTCTTCGGGTCTCAGTTCCATACAGTCCCTGCTTTCTCGTCAGAGTACGGTCTTGCTCAGCATTTCCCGCACCGCATCCAGATGGTGGGACACGGTATCGTCCAAACGCTGACCGTCATAGTCCAGGCGGACGCCGCCTAAGACCGCGGGATCCACCCGGTTTCGCAGGATGACCTGCCTGCCGGTGATCCGGTTCAGTTTTTCGGTAATCCGGGCGCTCTGCTCGGAAGTGAGCGCTACGGCGGTGACGGCGGTCACCCGCACAATGCCGTTGTCCTGATCATAGTGGTCGGTAAATGCCTCACAGCAGTCACCAAAGCTGCGCATATATCCCTTTTCCGTGAGAATTTTCAGGAAATTCAGCACATAGGGATGCACCTTCCCACGGAAGCTGTCGTCTAAGATTTGGCAGCGTTCCGCCTTGGTCAGGTTAGGGGAGGAGAGAAGGCGGATAAATTCCGGCTCCTGGCGAAAACTGGTGCGAAGGGCGGCAAGCTGCTGCCCCACTTCGGCGGTGATGGATTCCTCTTTTGCCAGGGAATACAGGGATTCCCCGTACACGTTTCCCACTTCCGTCATACGTTATCACCCAATTCGTCAATGAAACGGTCGATCATATCCGCCTGGTCGCTTGCGTTCAGCTCCCGGGCAACAACCTTGCCCGCGATTGCCATTGCCAGATCGGCAATCTCGTCCTTGGCTTCGTTCAGTGCCTTCTTTTTCTCCAGCTCGATATCGGCAGAGGCCTTGGATTTGATCTGGGCAGCCTGCTGCTGTGCCTGGGAGATGATTTCCTCGCTGCGGGAATTGGCAGTGCGCTGGGCGGTCATCAGAAGCTCATCCGCCTTGGCCTTTGCCTGAAGCATATTCTGTTCGTAGGACTGCTTCATGGCCTGAGCCTCGGACTTCGCTTTTTCCGCGTCGGAGATCTGCCGGTCAGCAGCTTCCCGGCGCTTGTCGATGACGGCCTTGATCTTGTTCAGAAAGAAAATCTTGAAGATCAGCAGCTGAATAAACAGATTGCAGATCTGCGCGATCAGAGTTACGGGATTTACCGTCACCAGTGACTGGTAAATGGTATCCATTGCGTTGCCTCCTTCCGGCGTAAAATGATAAAACAGAAAGCCGGAATCAGCCCAGATAGTTCATGAACATACCGGGCGCCACGAAGATCAGCAGCAGGCCGGTAACGAAGCCGTAAATACCGGTGGTTTCGGACAGGGCGATACCCAGAATCATGGAGCTGGTAACGTCACCCTTGCACTCGGGGTTCCGGCCGATGACTTCACAGGCGCGGGCAGCACAGTTACCTTCGCCGATACCAGGGCCGATACCTGCGATCAGAGCCAGACCGGCGCCGATGGCGCAACCTGCCAGAGCGATGCCTTTAGCCAAAATTTCCATACTATTTTCCTCCTAAAAATGAATTACAGTGTTTCTATTCAAATGGCGGCAGTCAATCGCCTGCGGCCTGTTTGATGAAGAGGGTGGTCAGCGTGCAGAAGATGAACGCCTGAATGCAGCCGCCGAACCAGTCGAAGTACAGGCTGGGGATGGCGGGAATGCCGACGGTCAGCCAGGGGAAGGTGGCGCCCAGTCTGGTCAGCATCCCCAGTACGCCCAGAACGGCCGCGACAATTCCAAGAATGAACACCGGTTTTTTGCGGGACTTCCGCCCCGTGACAATCAGTACCGCGCCGACGATGGCCATGACAAGACCCACATACAGGCTGGAGCCAAGCACATGGAACAGCGCGTTGTTGGCGGCTGTGAGAGCGGCGTAGATCAGCGTTCCGATGACGGAGCCGGACAGGATGTTGCCGAAGTGACGGCAGGCCATGGACACGGGGGTGAAGCACTCGCTCATGATGTTGATGGGCAGCAGCACGAAGATCGGCTCCAGAAAGCCCTTCAGATAGCCGCCGATACCGGAGGCCTTAATCTTGTGGTAGGTGATGAGAACGAACACCACCAGCGCCCAAGCAAGCTCCGTCATCAGGTCTGCCGTGGGACTCCAGATGCCCACCAGGCTGATCAGGTTGGAAACCACGCTGGTGACAAAGATGGCGCCGACCAGCGGGATATAGCGGTCAAATTCCGACCCCATGTTTCCCCGGACAAAATTCACAAGCGACGTGTAGATCATCTCCGCCACCGCCTGCTTCCGGGAGATGCCCGTAACCTTCAGGCCGGAACCAAGCCAGATGCACAGGGCGGAAATGATAATCAGGACAAGCCACGATACGACCAGCGTCTGTGTGATCTGCACGGTGCCGAAAATGGGAACGTTTTCAAAGGTCGCCAGAATCTTTGCGCCGTTGATGGATACTTCCATAAAAAACAATCACCTCATTTGAAATGAATTCTGTTTCAGACTTCAAAAGACCCCGGAGTGTCTTCCGGCTCGTCCTCCTCGGGTGCCGGCTGCGCCGGCGCGTCGGACTCGGCGGCAGGGAACAACCTGTTCCGGCTCTGGAGGAAGAAAATCACCACGTTGGGGAACAGAATCGGGGCGGCGCCCGCCACAAAGTGGATGGGCTTCAGCACGAAGCACAGCACAACCCATCCTGCCTGCAAAAGAAGACGGATGTTGTAGCTCAGCTGGAAGCGGGCTTTCATTTTCTTCTTGTTTTCTATTCCTACGGCGCTTTGCACCGTCAGGCACAATATGGCAAAATTCGCAATGGCCACAATGGAGCCGCAGGCGGCGCCCAGCACGATTCGCCCGACAGAAAACGTGCCGACGCCCACAAGGCTCAGCACGAACAGCACGGCGATTAGAATACCGTCGCACACCAGCGTGCCCAGGGCAACGCGGGAAAGCTCCTTACGGGATGCAGGTTGCAATTTCATGGGACAGGTTCCTTCCTCTTGTCAGTGATGGTCGTTGAAGCTGATGGGAGGCTTTTCCCTGCTGCCGCTGGCCTCCTCCGCAGCTTTGCGCAGGGAGCACAGGCAGGAGCGGGCGGAACGGATGCTGGTGAGAATTCCCAGAATGCCCAAAAGCACCACAACCCACATACCCAGTCCGAACCGGCGCTGAAGCCAGGAGGCCAGAATCAGAAAAAACACGGTGGGGAATATGGCAGAAAGACCAAACTGGACGACCCACATCAGCAAACTGAGTAATTTCATGATTCCTCCACAGACCACAGCAATTTTATCTTTATTATAGCTTTTCCGGCAGCAAAATGCAAGGACAATCTTCTGCGGTTTTCTCTTTGCGGGTATTGTTTTCAGTATGTTCACAAAAGATTTGCAGACCCTCTTTTCATTTTGACAAAAGTATAGTAAAATAATACATTATGCAAAATCACCTTCCTAGCATAGAATAGGAAGAGGTGGTCGCAGATGGGCTGGTATATCCTTTTGGGGACGCTGGCTGCTTTTGGGGCGCTCAGCGCCGTCTGGGCGATTCTGGGCTTTCTGCTGCCCGGAATGCGCGGCTGCGTGCTGGTGTGCATGGGAGTCCCGGACGAGGGCACCCGCAGCCGCTACCGCTGGCTGCGGGGGATGGGACTGCTGAACTGCCCGCTGATTGCCGTAACGGAGAAGCCCGAGGCAGTGGGGGAAGAGACGGAAGCGTGCAGCCGGGAGAATCTGTTTGCCCGGCTGGAATGGGAGAGAGAACAATTTCATGGAACAGGAACTGGAGATTCTTCAGGGCACGGTAAGCACCGTGGTGTATCAGAATTATGAAAACGGCTACGCGGTACTGCGGCTGAACACAGGCGGTGGGCAGACGGTGACGGTGGTTGGCACCATCCCGTTGCCCGTCGTGGGCGAAAAACTCATGGTCACGGGGAAGTGGAACAATCACAGCAGCTATGGACGGCAGTTTGAGGCGGAATTTTTGGAGCGGCTCATGCCCCAGACCACCATGGAGATCCTGAATTACCTGTCCAGCCGGGTTATTAAGGGCATCGGCCCCAAAACGGCGGCGCGGATCGTGGAGCGGTTTGGGGATCAGACGCTGGCGGTCATGGAACGGGAGCCGGAACGGCTGGCGGAGGTTTCCGGAATTTCCCGGGAAAAAGCCAGAGCCATCGGCGAGGAATTCCGGCTGCAGGTAGGCATCCGGCAGATTATGGAGTTTTTTGCCCTGCACCATCTGAGCGCGGAACTGGCGGTGCGTACATATAAAAAGTACGGCGACGGTACGATAGAGCTGCTGTATGACGATCCCTACCTTCTGATGGACGAGGATCTGGATGCCTCCTTTGGTGCTGTGGATCAATTTGCCATTTCTCTGGGCGTGGCGGGAGACGATCCCCGCCGGGTGGAGGCTGGCATCCTGTTTGAACTGAACTATAATCTCACCGGCGGGCACAGCTTCCTGCCGGAGGACAAGCTCCTTGCCGCCACCGCCCGGCTGCTCCATGTGGAGGAGGAGACGGCAAGGCAGGGCGTGGGGCGGCTTCTGGAGACAGACCGGCTGGTGCGGGATACCCTGACGGGAATTTCGGTGATCTATCTGCCCCGGCTTTACGAGGCGGAGACAGAATCCGCCCGGCGGCTGCTGGAGTTTGCCGCGCACACCTTCCCCGCGCCAAAGCATCTGGACAAGCTGATCCGGGAGGTAGCCCGGGACGGGGGCATCGATTATTCCGAGGAGCAGACCTGCGCCATCCGGGAGGCGGCGACCTCCGGTCTGCTGCTGATCACCGGTGGACCCGGCACCGGCAAAACCACCATTCTGAACGGAATTCTGGAGCTTTTCGGCAGGATGCAGCTGCGCACGCTGCTGGCGGCGCCCACTGGACGGGCGGCAAAGCGGCTGACGGAGGTCACCGGAGAGGACGCCTCCACCATTCACCGGCTGCTGGAAGCGGGCATCGATCCTGCCACCGGGAAAATGTTTTTCGCAAGGGATGAAGAAAATCCCTTAAAATGCGACGCGGTGATTGTGGACGAGATGTCCATGGTGGATGTGGAGCTGCTACACAGTCTCTTGCAGGCCATCCCCGGGGGAAAGCGGCTGATTCTGGTGGGTGACCCCGACCAGCTTCCTCCGGTGGGGCCGGGCTTTCCCTTCAGCGATATGCTCCGCAGCGGACAGCTTCCCACGGTTCGGCTGACGGAGATTTTCCGGCAGGCGCGGCAGAGCCTGATCGTTATGAACGCCCACCGGGTCAACGGCGGAGAAATGCCGGATTTGAAGTGCGTCACCAGCGACTTTTTCTTCATGCGGCGAAGCAACGAAGAGGGGGTGTGCAGCCTGATCCGGGATCTGTGCACCACTCGACTTCCGCAAAAAATGGGGATTCCCGCCGATCAGATTCAGGTGCTTTCTCCCACCCGAAAGGGCGCGGTGGGCACGGTGAATCTGAATCGGCTTCTGCAGGCGGCGCTGAATCCGCCGTCGCCTGATAAAAAGGAGCGGCAGTTCGGCGACTACCTGTTCCGGGAGGGTGACCGGGTGATGCAGATTCGCAATAATTACGATATCCTGTGGAAGAAGACCGACGGCAGCGCGGTGGGCGCGGGGATTTTCAACGGAGACGTAGGCACAATCCGCAGCATCGACACCGGTGCCGAAACCCTGACCGTGCTTTTTGACGACCGGGAGGCGGATTACGACTTTACCCAGTTGAACGAACTGGAGCCTGCTTACGCCATGACGGTGCACAAAAGTCAGGGTAGCGAATACCGGGCGGTGATTCTCACGGCGTGGAACGGTTCACCCTATCTTCTCAGCCGCAGCATCCTCTACACCGCCATCACCCGGGCGCGGGAGCTGCTGGTGATTGTCGGCCGGGAGGAAACGGTGCAGGCCATGGTGGAAAACGCCAAAAAGAACCGCCGCTACACCGGACTGAAGCTGCGGCTGCAGGGGGCGGAACAGGCATGAGTTTCCAGCTTCTGGCGGAACTGCTGTTTCCGCCCAAGTGTGTGCTGTGCGGCGCCGTCCTGAAAAATGGGGAAACAGATTTGTGCAGGGTCTGCCGGGTGGACGCCCCGGAATACCCAAACCGCAAAATTAAGCTGCAATTTCTTGACAGTTTCGTCGCTGTCTGGTACTATGAAGGGAACGTAAGAAGGAGCCTCCTGCGCTACAAATTTCACAATAAGCGCAGCTATTCCCTTTCTTACGGCAGAATTCTCGCCATGAAGCTTCTGGAGGAATCCCCGGAGGGCTTCGACATGCTGACCTGGGTTCCGGTGAGCCGCCTGCGCAGGCTGCGCCGGGGTTATGATCAGGTGGAGCTGCTGGCTGACGCGGTGGGAAAGGAACTGGGGATTCCCCCGGTTTCCACTCTGAAGAAAATACGCAACAATCGCCCCCAATCCCGCTTAAAAAGCGCGGAAGCCCGCCGGGCAAACGTGCTGGGCGCCTATCGAACGGTGGAAGCCGTTTCGGTAAAGGGAAAGCGCGTCCTGCTGCTGGACGACATCCTGACCACCGGCGCCACTGCCGGAGAATGCGCCAGAATGCTCTTAAGTGCCGGGGCGAAGGAAGTACATTGCGCCGCTGTGGCGGCGGCACGAAAGTAAAGGTGTAGTTATGTCTCTGTTTTCTATGTTTTCCAACGATCTGGGCGTGGATCTTGGCACGTCCAATGTCCTGATTTATGCCGACGGCAAGGGCCTCGTGGTGCGGGAGCCTTCCGTTGTGGCGGTGGATAAGAATACCGGCAAGATTCTGCAGGTGGGTGCAGCTGCCCGGAATATGCTGGGCAGAACCCCCGGCAACGTGGTGGCTATGCATCCGCTGAAGGACGGTATCGTTTCCGACCATGAAATGACCGTCAAAATGCTGCAGGAGATGTTCAAGACCGCCACCAAGGCGGGACTGTTCACCCCCAAGCCCCGTGTGGTTGTCTCCGTTCCCTCCGGTGTGTCCGAGGTGGAGGAGCGCAGCGTCATCAACGCCGCCATCGAAGCTGGCGCCCGCCGTGTGTTTCTGATTGAGGAGCCGCTGGCTGCGGGTCTGGGCGCGGGGCTGGATATTCGCGGGGCAAGCGGCCACATGGTGGTGGACATCGGCGGCGGCACCACGGATATCGCGGTGCTGAGCATGAACGGCGTCGCCGTATCCTCCTCCCTGAAAATCGCGGGCAACTACTTTGATGAAATGATCGCCCGGTATGTCCGCCGCCAGCACGGCGTGGTGATCGGTCAGGTGACCGCCGAGAACGTGAAAATCCAGATCGGTCAGGTTTACCCCCGGGATGAGGAACGGAGCATGAATATCAAGGGACGGGATTTCAAGACCGGTATGCCCAAGATGGTCACTCTGACCTCCACGGAAATTTATGAGGTTTTGCGCCGACCCGCCCGGCAGATCGCCGATGAGGTGCTGGCGGTGCTGGAGGAGACCAGCCCGGAGCTGGTGTCCGATATCTCCGAGAACGGCATCACCATTACCGGCGGCTGCGGCCAGCTGTGGGGCATGGATCTGCTGCTGATGGAGCGCACCGGTATCGCCTGCATTCTGGCGGACGACCCGGATTCCTGCACTGCCTACGGCGCGGGCAAGAGCCTGGCCTGGATCAACAATATGCAGGAAGGCCCCATTAACATCGCCCGCCGCCGTGCCATGCGGGGCTAAATATTACAAATTATGATTCCGTGACGAAAAAATGAAATAAATGTATTGCATTATCTGAGGGCAAT
>JAXEAK010000064.1:0-42895 GCA_034094395.1 Faecousia sp. | reverse complement strand
AGCGTCAAAAATACTCCCACGCTCAGCCCTTTACCAAAGAGTCGCTGCTCTACCGTGAAATCTTCGAGAAATACTACCCTGGTCAAGGTCAGATGATCGTGGATTTCTGGATGCCGAATAAAGACTGGGAGGGCTGCAACGTCAACGACCCCTCCGCCCGTGTTCTGGCAAACTACGGTGACAGCGGAAAATAAATAGGAGGAATCAACATGGAACAGAAAGAGCAGCTATACGAAGGGAAAGCAAAGAAAGTATTCGCAACCGATGATCCCGAACTTCTGATCGTGGCGTACAAGGACGATGCCACCGCCTTCAACGGCCTGAAGAAGGGAACCATCGTTGGCAAGGGCGTCATCAACAACAAGATGAGCAACCGCCTGATGGCCATGCTGGAAAAGAACGGCATTCCCACCCACTATGTCAGGGAACTGAGCGACCGGGAGACTCTGGTGAAAAAGGTAAGCATCGTGCCGCTGGAAGTCATCGTGCGCAACATTTCCGCTGGTTCCTTTGCCAAACACTACGGCGTGGAGGAAGGAATTGTGTTCGACCAGCCCACATTTGAGTTCTCTTACAAGAACGACGCGCTGGGCGATCCCCTGCTGAACACCAGCCATGCCCTGGCTCTGAAGCTGGCTACCGCCGAAGAGATCGAAACCATCCGTACCTACGCCCTGCGCATCAACGAACTGCTGAAGGCGTTCTGGAAGACCTGCGGCGTGACGCTGGTAGACTTCAAGCTGGAGTTCGGCAGACTCAGCGACGGAACCATCGTCCTGGCCGACGAAATCAGTCCGGATACCTGCCGCCTGTGGGATGCCAAAACCGGCGAAAAGCTGGACAAGGATCGTTTCCGCCGGGATCTCGGCGGTGTGGAGGAAGCCTACGCCGAAATCATGCATCGCTTGGAAGAGCACCTGTAAGAAGGAGGGCATAAAACATGGCGAATTCCGCGATCGTTGGCATTAACTGGGGCGACGAAGGAAAGGGGCGCATGGTCGACCTGCTCACGGAGAACTATGATATCGTCGTCCGCTATCAGGGCGGCGGCAATGCCGGACATACCGTGGTGAACGAGTTCGGTAAGTTTGCCCTGCACCTTCTGCCCTCCGGTATTTTCCGGAAAAACGTGGTCAATATTCTGGGCAACGGCGTTGCCCTGGATCCGGAAAACCTCTGGAAGGAAATCGAGGATATTACCAGCAAGGGCGTTTCCATCACCCCGGAAAATCTGAAAATCAGTGACCGGGCTTCCCTGTTGCTCCCCTGGCACCGGGAACTGGACGGTCTGGAAGAAGCCCGTCTGGCAGACAAAAAGTATGGCTCCACCAAGCAGGGGATTGCCCCGTTCTACTCCGATAAGTTCCAGAAAAAGACGATTCTGGCCGGAGAACTTCTGTACCCGGAGCACCTCCTGGAGCACCTGAAGGATCTGATGGAGTGGAAGAATCTGACCCTCACCCGGGTGTACGGCGCCAAGCCAGTGACCATGGAGGATCTGGAGGTCTGGATCAGCGTCTTCTGCAACAAAATCAAGCCCTTCATCTGCGATACCGGCGCGTTCCTGAGAAAGGCGCAGTCGGAGGGCAAGAATATCCTGTTTGAGGCACAGCTGGGCGCACTGCGGGATCTGGATTACGGCATTTATCCGTATACCACCTCCTCCAACGCCATTGCCGCCTATGCGCCCGTTGGCTCCGGTCTGCCTTCCGCAAAAATTGACGAGGTCATCGGCGTTGTCAAGGCATATTCCACCTGCGTGGGCGAAGGCCCCTTTGTGTGCGAAATGTTCGGTGAGGAAGCCGAAGCCCTGCGCAAAGCCGGCTTTGAGTACGGCGCCAAAACCGGTCGTCCTCGCCGCGTCGGCCCCATCGATATTGTGGCAACCCGCTACGGCATCCATGTGCAGGCAGCTACCAATGTTGCTCTGACCAAACTGGATGTGCTGAGCTATCTGGATCGCATTCCGGTATGCACCCACTACTATGTGGACGGCAAGCTTACCGACGAATTCCCCTTCCCTTCCCTGCTCAGCAGCGCCAAGCCCGTTGTTGAATACATGGACGGTTGGAAATGCGACATTTCCGGTGTGAGGAAGTGGGAAGACCTTCTCGAAAATGCCCGCCGGTACGTGGAGTTTATCGAAGAACAGATCGGCTGTCATATTGGTTACGTCTCCGTTGGTCCGGAGCGGGACAGCATTATTATTCGTTAAGGAGAAAGAAAGATGACCGATAAATACGAGTCCCCGCTCAGCTCCCGCTACGCGTCGGAGTATATGCTGCGGCTGTTCTCCATGGACACCCGCATTCAGACCTGGCGCAAGCTCTGGGTCTCTCTGGCCAAAGCGGAAATGGAGTTGGGTTTGCCTGTCACGGCAGAGCAGGTTGCCCAGCTGGAGGCACACATCACGGATATTGACTACGCGTGTGCCGCAGCGCGGGAAAAGGAAGTGCGTCACGATGTGATGGCGCACGTTTACGCCTACGGCAAGGCGGCGCCGGAGGCGGCAGGCATCATTCATCTGGGTGCAACCAGTTGCTACGTCACGGATAATGCGGATATCATCATCTACCGGGACGCGCTGAAGTACCTCCGGGGAGAATTGCTGAAGGTAATCGCCAATCTGGCAGAATTCGCGGATACCTACAAGGCAATGCCCACCCTTGGTTATACCCACTATCAGCCGGCGCAGCTGGTCACCGTCGGCAAGCGAGCAACACTTTGGATGCAGGATTTCCTGGCCGATCTGGAGGAACTGGATTTCGTGCTGGGAACCATGAAATTCCTGGGCTGCCGGGGCACAACCGGCACCGAGGCCAGCTTCCTGGAGTTGTTCGGAGGGGATACCGCGAAAATTGACGAAATGAACCGGAAAATCAGCGCAGACTTTGGATTTGACAAGTGCTTCTCCGTCTGCGGACAGACCTATCCCCGGAAGCTGGACAGCCGGATTCTGAATGTGCTGTCCTCCATCGCCCAGAGCTGCTACCGGATGGCCAACGACATTCGGCTGCTGCAGCATGACCGACAGGTGGAAGAGCCCTTTGAGAAAAACCAGATTGGTTCCTCCGCTATGGCCTACAAGCGCAATCCCATGCGCTCAGAGCGCATCTGCTCCCTGTCCCGCTATCTGATGGCGGATGCCCTGAACGCGCCCATGACCGCCTCGACCCAGTGGCTGGAGCGGACGCTGGACGACTCCGCCAACCGCCGGATTTCCCTGCCGGAGGGCTTCCTCTGCGCAGACGCCGTCCTGCGGCTCAGCCAGAATGTCACCAACGGCCTGCACGTCAACGAGAAAATCGTGGAGAAGACCGTTCGGGAGTATCTGCCCTTTATCGCCACGGAAAATCTCATGATGGAGGGCGTAAAGCACGGCGGCAACCGGCAGGAGCTGCACGAGATCATCCGCACCTGCTCCATGGACGCCACCGCGAAAATGAAGAACGGCGAAAACTGGGATCTGCTCCACGATTTGGCGGAGCATCCGGAATTTGGTATGACCCGGGAGGAAATGGACGCCGTTATGGATCCTTCCCTGTACACCGGCCGGTGCGCCGAGCAGGTGGAGCGGTTCCTCGCAGAGGTGAAACCCCTGCTGGCAGACGTGACCAAGACCGACACGGAAATCAATCTGTAACAGGAGACGGGATATGGAAGAAAAAATTCTGGTGCTTGATTTCGGTGGTCAGTACAACCAGCTCATTGCCCGGCGGGTTCGGGAGCAGAATGTTTACTGCGAGATCAAGCCCTATACCACGAACATGGAGGAGATTCGCGCCTTCGCACCCATGGGCATCATTTTCACCGGCGGCCCCAACAGCGTTTATCTGGAGGAGTCGCCCCATGTAGACCCGGAGATCTTCCGGATGGGCGTGCCAATCTTAGGCATCTGCTACGGCTGCCAGCTCATGGCGTATACGCTTGGCGGTCTGGTAACGGCAGCCCAGAAGGATACCGCCCGGGAGTACGGCAAAACGCCCACCTATTACGATACAAACTGCAAACTCTTCAAGGGCATTCCGGAACAGGCTATTTCCTGGATGAGTCACGGCGACTACATGGCCAGAGTTCCGGATGGCTTCGCACTGGTCGCCCATACCGACGCCTGTCCCAACGCCGCCATTGCCGACGAAACCCGGAGCTTCTACGGTGTGCAGTTCCACCCCGAGGTGAACCACACCCAGTACGGTGACCAAATTCTGCGCAATTTCCTCTACGAGATCTGCGGCGCCAAGGGCACCTGGACCATGGGAGATTTCTGCAAAAACACCGTGGCGCAGCTGCGCCAGACCATCGGCTCCAAGGGTCGGGTACTGCTGGCTCTGTCCGGCGGTGTGGATTCCTCCGTGCTGGCAGCGCTGCTGGCTGAAGCGGTGGGCGACCGGTTGACGGCGGTTTTTGTGGATCACGGCTGTATGCGCAAAAATGAGGGCGACGAGGTAGAGGCCGCCTTCAAAAAGTGGAACATTCATTTTGTTCGGGTGAACGCCCAGCAGCGGTTCCTGGACAAGCTGAAGGGCGTAGAGGATCCCCAGCGCAAGCGACAGATTATCGGTGCCGAGTTTGGCTATGTCTTCCTGGACGAGGCTATGAAATTCGGCATCACCAAGGACGATTTCTTCGCCCAGGGCACCATCTACCCGGATGTGATCGAATCCGGCGCCGGGGATGCCGACGTGATCAAGAGCCACCACAACAAGCTCCTGCCCAAGAAGGTCATCGAGCAGTTTAAGGCCGTTCTGGAGCCTCTGGATCACCTGTTCAAGGACGAAATCCGTCTGCTGGGCAAGGAACTGGGGCTGCCTGATTATCTGGTTCACCGCCAGCCCTTCCCGGGTCCGGGTCTCGCCATCCGCATTCTGGGTGAGGTTACTCAGGAAAAGCTGGATATTCTCCGGGAGGCTGACTTTATTTTCCGGGAGGAAATCGGGAAGGCTAATCTTGGCGACATTTGCAGTCAGTACTTCGCCGTGCTGACCAACGCCAGGAGCGTGGGCGTTATGGGCGACGGCCGGACTTACGAAAATGTCCTGGCTCTGCGCAGCGTCACCACCAAGGACTTTATGACAGCGGAGTGGACCCGGATCCCCTTCGAGGTTTTGGACCGGGTATCCGTGCGCATCGTCAACGAGGTGCCCCGGATCAATCGCATCGTCTACGACATTACCAGCAAGCCGCCGGCAACGGTGGAATGGGAATAACCGTTCATCAGAGAAAAAGAATACACCGCTACAGTCGAATAAGGAGAGAATCACGATGACAAAGTATATTTTTGTCACGGGAGGCGTGGTGTCCGGCCTGGGAAAAGGCATCACCGCTGCCTCCCTGGGACGTCTGCTGAAGGCGCGGGGATTGAAGGTTGCCGCACAGAAGCTGGATCCTTATATCAATGTGGATCCCGGCACCATGAGCCCGTATCAGCACGGCGAAGTGTATGTCACAGAAGATGGCGCCGAAACGGACCTGGATCTGGGGCATTATGAGCGTTTCATTGATGAAGACCTGAACCAGTATTCCAATTTGACCACCGGTAAGGTCTACTGGAATGTGCTGAATAAGGAACGCCGGGGCGAATATCTCGGCTCCACCGTTCAGGTGATTCCACACATTACCAATGAAATAAAGGAATTTGTCTACAGGGTCGGCAAGAAGACCGACGCAGACGTGGTCATCACCGAGATCGGCGGCACCATCGGCGACATTGAATCCCAGCCTTTCCTGGAAGCGGTGCGCCAGATTTCGCTGGAGGTGGGCAAGGAGAACAGCCTGTTTATCCATGTTACCCTTGTCCCCTTCCTGCGCGGCTCCGATGAACACAAATCCAAGCCGACTCAGCATTCCGTCCGGGAGTTGCAGGGCATGGGCGTAAAGCCGGATATTGTGGTGCTGCGCTGTGACGAGCCTCTGGAGGACAGCATCTTCCAGAAAATCAGCCTGTTCTGCAACGTGAAGCCGGACTGCGTCATCGAGAACATCACCCTTCCCAATCTGTATGAAGCGCCGCTGATGCTGGAAAAGCAGAACTTCTCCGGTATTGTCTGCCGGGAACTGGGAATCGAGACTCCCGAGCCGGATCTTGGAGAATGGCAGGCGCTGGTGCAGCGCATCTACCATCTGCGCCGCAGCGTCACCATCGGTCTGGTGGGCAAGTATGTCCAGCTGCACGATGCGTACCTGTCCGTAGCAGAAGCTCTGCGCCACGCAGGCTATGCATTGGATTCCGAGGTGTCTATCCGCTGGATTGACTCCGAAACTCTGACCGCTGATACCTATGAGTCCATTCTGGGAGATCTGGATGGCATACTGGTGCCCGGCGGCTTCGGCTCCCGTGGCATTGAAGGAATGATTCTGGCCGCAAAGTATGCCAGAGAGCACGCGGTTCCCTACTTTGGCATCTGTCTGGGTATGCAGATCATGGTGATTGAATATTCCCGCTATGCAGGACTTACCGACGCGAACTCCGGCGAGTTTGACTCTGCTACCCCCAACAAGGTCATCGACTTTATGCCCGGACAGAGCGACACGGTGGACAAGGGCGGCACGCTGCGTCTGGGCGCCTACCCCTGCGTGATTGTTCCTGGCACCACTATGGAGCGGTGCTATGGCACCTCCCGCATTTCGGAACGGCATCGCCACCGTTACGAATTTAATAATGACTACCGTACCCTGCTGACCCAGGCCGGCCTGACCATCAGCGGCACGTCCCCGGATCAGCGTCTGGTGGAGACGGCAGAAATCACCGATCGTCCCTTCCATGTGGGCGTGCAGTACCACCCGGAATTCAAGAGCCGACCCAACAAGCCCCATCCCCTGTTCGTTGGCTTCATCGCGGCAGCACTGGAGGAACATAAATGAGTATTCACGAAGAGTGCGGCGTATTCGGCGTGTACAGCCCGGAACCTGCGGATGTGGCGTCTCTGGTATATTACGGCCTGTACGCACTCCAGCACCGCGGGCAGGAAAGCTGCGGCATTGTTGTCAATGACGACGGTGTCTTTTCCGCGCACCACGGAATCGGTCTTGTGAACGATGTCTTTTCCCATCAGGAGATGGAGCGTTTTCCAAAAGGTGAGATCGCCGTGGGACACGTCCGTTACGGTACCACCGGCGGCGTCACCATGCGCAACTGCCAGCCCATACAGGTCAATCATCTGAAGGGCAAGCTGGCGGTTGCCCACAACGGTAACCTGAGCAACGCCCTGGAGCTTCGCAATGCTCTGGAGCTGTCCGGCGCCATCTTCCACTCCACCTCCGATACGGAAACCATTGCCTATGTGATTACACGGGAGCGGCTGAACACCCCCTCCATTCAGGAGGCGGTGTACCGCGCCATGGGAAAGCTGGAGGGAGCATACTCTCTGGTCATGATGTCCTCCACCAAGCTGATCGCTGTGCGGGATCCCCATGGCTTCCGGCCGCTGTGCTACGGCAGAATGCCTGACGGCACCTATGTGGTTGCCTCGGAAAGCTGCGCGCTCAGCGCCGTAGGCGCCGCGTTTGAGCGGGATCTTCTGCCCGGCGAAATCATCACCATCGATGCCTCCGGCCTGTCCAGCGACCGCCGGCGCTGCGGAACAGCACCGCAGAAAACCTGCATTTTCGAGTATATCTACTTTGCCCGTCCGGATTCTGTAATTGGCGGCGTCGGCGTCCACGATGCACGCGTCAATGCCGGCCGCATTCTGGCAAGAAGTCACCGTGTGGACGCGGATATAGTAATTGGCGTGCCGGACTCGGGCCTGGATGCAGCGGTTGGCTACTCCCGGGAATCCGGCATTCCCTATGGAATCGGCCTGATCAAAAACAAGTACATCGGGCGCACCTTTATTTCCCCCGGGCAGGATCACCGTGTGGATCAGGTGAAAATCAAGCTGAGCCCCGTGGAAAGCGAGCTGCGGGGAAAGCGTGTGGTGCTGGTGGATGATTCCATTGTGCGTGGTACTACCTGCGCCAGAATCGTTTCACTGTTGCGCAGCGCCGGCGCAAAGGAAATCCATATGCGTATCTCCGCGCCTCCGTTCCTCCACCCCTGCTACTACGGCACAGATATCGACTCCTGTGACAATCTGATTGCCTGCCACCACACTGTGGAGGAAATCGCCCAGATGATCGGCGCGGACTCGCTGGGATATCTCCCGCTGGAAAACCTGAAGGATCTGTGCGGCAGCATGGACTATTGCAGCGCCTGCTTCTCCGGAGAGTATCCGACGCAGATCCCCGCGGATACCCGTAAAGACCAGTTTGAGCAGAAACTGTCCAAAGGGAAAGGAAATAAGAACGTATGATTCGCCAATGTGACAGAAAAATTATTCTTCAGGACGGCACGGAGTTCTATGGCTACGGCTTCGGCGCCACCGGTGAGTGCACGGCAGAAATTGTTTTCAACACCTCCATGGTTGGATATCAGGAGATTCTTTCCGACCCCTCCTATACGGATCAGGCCATCGTCATGACCTATCCCCTGATCGGCAATTACGGTATGTGCGACGCAGACTACGAATCCCTGCGCCCCACTGCCAGCGCCATGATCGTCCGGGAATACAACGATGAGCCTTCCAATTTCCGCGCCGTCGAGACGCTGGGACAGGTCATGGAACGTTACGGGATCATCGGAATCGCCGGTGTGGATACCCGGAAACTGGCCAAGCATATCCGGGATAAGGGCACCTGCAAGGCGCTGATTACCGATGCCTCCACCTCCAATCTGGCCGGATTTGCCCGGGTTCAGTCCGTAGTCATGCCCACAGATCAGGTGGCACGGGTCAGCACCCGGGAAGCCTGGTTCTCCCCCGGAAAGAATTCCCGCTTTCATGTGGTCGCCATCGACTGCGGAATGAAGCGCAACATTGTGCGCAGGCTAAACGACTGGGGCTGCGATGTGACGGTACTTCCCTGGAATGTGACCGCCAGAGAGGTGGAAGCACTCTCCCCTGACGGTTTGTTTCTGTCCAATGGCCCCGGAAACCCTGAGGATGTCCAGTGTGTGATTCAGCTGGTGCGGGAACTGCGGGGGAAATACCCGATTTTTGGCATTTGCCTTGGGCACCAGATCATCGCCCTGTCCTACGGTGCCAAAACCTATAAGCTGAAGTTCGGACATCGGGGCGGCAACCACCCCGTCAAGAATCATTTGACTGGTAAAGTGGAAATCACCTCCCAGAACCATTCCTACGCCGTGGACGCAAACAGCCTTGCGCAGACGCGTCTGGAGGCAACCCATACCAACCTGCTGGACGGTACGGTGGAAGGGCTGCGGTGCGTGAAGGATCGGGTGTTCAGCGTGCAGTACCATCCCGAAAGCGCCCCGGGTCCTCAGGATAGCGATTACCTGTTTGGCCAGTTTATTGCGTTGATGGAGGAGTGCAAGAATGCCTAAACGGACGGATATTCATAAAATATTGGTCATCGGCTCCGGCCCCATTGTCATTGGTCAGGCCGCAGAATTTGATTACGCCGGCACTCAGGCGTGTCTTGCCCTGAAAGAAGAGGGCTATGAGGTTGTCCTGTGCAACTCCAACCCCGCGACCATCATGACGGATCCCGCCATTGCCGACAAGGTATATATGGAGCCGCTGACGCTGGAGTATGTCGCCAGGATCGTTCGTTACGAGCGGCCGGACGCCATTGTCCCCGGCATCGGCGGTCAGACGGGACTGAATCTGGCCATGCAGCTGGAGGAGAAGGGCGTTCTGAAGGAATGCCGGACGGAACTGCTGGGTACACCCAGCAGCAGTATCGCTCAGGCTGAGGATCGGGAGCTGTTCAAGGAACTGTGCCAGAGCCTTGGAGAACCGGTACTCCCCTCCCAAATCGCCAACTCCATGGAGGAAGGCATCGCGGCGGCCGAGGAAATCGGCTACCCTGTGGTTCTGCGCCCCGCCTTTACGTTGGGCGGCACCGGCGGCGGCTTCGCGGACAACGAAGAGGAATTCCGGGAGATCATGAAAAATGCCTTGGCGCTCTCCCCTGTCCATCAGGTTCTGGTGGAAAAGAGCATCAAAGGCTACAAGGAAATCGAATATGAGGTCATGCGGGACGGCAATGACACCGCCATCGCCATCTGCAACATGGAAAATCTGGATCCCGTGGGCATCCACACCGGCGACTCCATTGTGGTCTGCCCCTCCCAGACCCTGACCAACAAGGAATACCATATGCTTCGGGATTCCGCGCTGAAGCTGATTCGCGCGCTGAAAATTCAGGGCGGCTGCAACGTGCAGTTTGCGCTGGATCCTGAGTCCTTCCAGTATTACCTGATTGAGGTGAATCCCCGGGTTTCCCGCAGCTCCGCACTGGCCTCCAAGGCCAGCGGCTACCCAATCGCCCGGGTCTCCGCCAAAATCTGCGTGGGCATGACGCTGGACGAGATCCGGCTTGCCAACACCTGTGCCGCCTTTGAACCGGCGCTTGACTATGTTGTCACCAAAATGCCCCGGTTCCCCTTCGACAAGTTTTCCGACGCCAATAATCGTCTTGGCACCCAGATGAAAGCCACCGGCGAGACCATGAGCGTGGGGCGCACCTTTGAGGAGAGTTTGCTGAAGGGAATCCGCTCGCTGGAGATCGGCATTCACCACCTGCATATGAAAAAGTTCGATTCCTGGGAACAGGCAAAGCTGCTTTCCTACATCTCCATCGGAACGGACGATCGGATTTATGCCATTGCCCAGCTGCTGCGCCTGGATACCGATGTGGACAGCATCGCGGAAAAGACCGGAATCGACCGATTCTTCCTGCGGAAGCTGCGCAATATTGTGAATATGGAGCGCTTCCTTGCCGAGCACCCCGGGGACACAGCCGCACTGTTTGCCGCCAAGAAGATGGGCTTCTCGGATCGGGCAGTGGCAGAGATCTGGGGCGTATCTGAGAAGAAGATCTTCCTCCTGCGCAAGGAGAAGGGCATTGTCCCCGGATATCGGATGATCGACTCCTGCGCTGCCGAGTTCGACAGCTATATTCCCTATTTCTACTCCACCTATGAATCGGAAAACGAATCGGTGGTGTCGGATCGGAAAAAAGTGATTGTTCTGGGCTCCGGCCCCATCCGGATCGGTCAGGGCGTGGAATTCGACTATTCCACGGTGCACGCCGTGCAGACCATACGAAACGCCGGATACGAGGCCATCATCATCAACAACAACCCGGAAACGGTTTCTACGGATTATACGACCTCCGATAAGCTGTACTTTGAACCGCTGACCACGGAGGACGTGATGAACATTGTCACGCTGGAGCATCCAGAGGGCGTGATTGCCTCCCTGGGCGGTCAGACTGCCATTAACCTCGCTCAGCCGCTGACCGATCTGGGTGTGAACATCATCGGCACCGACTGCGCCGCCATCGAAAAGGCGGAAAACCGGGATGCCTTTGAAAAGCTGCTGCTGGAGCTGCAGATCCCCCAGCCCAAGGGAAAGGCCGTTACCCGGATCGAGGACGGTGTCGCCGCCGCCCGGGAAATCGGCTACCCGGTGCTGGTGCGTCCCTCCTTCGTTCTCGGCGGCCGCGCCATGCAGATTGTGTCCAACGAGTCTCAGCTGCGTCATTATTTGCAAACAGCTGTAGAAATTGACGCGGACAAGCCTGTGCTGGTGGACAAGTATATTCGGGGCAAAGAGGTGGAAATCGACGCCATCTGCGACGGGGAGCAGGTCTTTGTGCCCGGTATCATGGAACTGGTGGAACGCACCGGCGTCCACTCCGGTGACTCCATTTCCGTGTATCCTCCCTTCTCCATTTCCAACAAGGTCAAGGGCATCATCCTTCAGTATGCTAAGAAGCTGGGTCCCGCCATCGGAATCAAGGGACTGTTCAACATTCAGTTTATTGTGGATCCCGAGGACAATGTGTTCATCATCGAGGTGAATCCCCGTTCCTCCAGAACCGTCCCATTCCTGAGCAAGGCCACCGGCTACCCTCTGGCCGATATGGCAACGCTGGTCGCACTGGGGCACAGTCTCCACGATCAGGGCATGGATCTGCTCTATCCGGATGAGAAAAAGCGCTATTATGTGAAGGCGCCTGCCTTCTCCTTCTCCAAGCTCCGCGGACTGGACGCCTACCTTTCCCCGGAAATGAAGTCCACCGGCGAAGCCATTGGCTACGACAACTCCATGACCCGGGCGCTGTACAAAGCGCTGCAAGCCTCCGGCGTCAAGCTGCTGAATTACGGCACGGTATTTGCCACCATTTCCGATGAGGACAAGGCGGAAGCCCTGCCCCTGATCCGGCGATTCTATCAGCTGGGCTTCAACATCGAGGCGACTCCCGGCACCGCCCTGTATCTGCGCAAATACGGGATCAAGACCCGGATTCGCGCGAAAATCGACGACGGCTCCACAGAGATTCTGGATGCCATCCGCTCCGGTTTTGTGTCCTATGTGATCAATACCATGGACGTGCGCTGCGAGGACGGACACAGCGGCTCCAGCCAGATTCGTCGCTGTGCCGTAGAAAATGGCGTTACCATTCTGACCTCTCTGGATACCGTTCGGGTGCTTCTGGACGTGCTGGAGGAAATCACGCTGGGTATTGCCACCATCGACTCCTGAATACCATTACACAAAAAGGCTGCCCGACCGGGCAGCCTTTTTGCGTGTTTATACGGTTTCGATTTTCATGGTGTTGGTGTTGCCCTGCTGGCCGTTGACAGGTCCGCCGGTGAGCACAATGTTGTCGCCGGGCTGCAGGTGCAGCGTTTCCGTTGCTATTTTCTTGGCATAGTAGAACATGACCTCCATGCTGGGGAACTGATCCGCCATCACCGGAGTAACGCCCCAGCTCATGGAAAGGCGGCGCCAGATCTTCCGATCGGTGGTCATGCCGATGATATCCACAGGCGTCCGGAAGCGGCTGACCAACATGGCCGTCTTCCCACTGACGGAACAGACCACAATGGCCTTGGCATTCACATCGATGGCCATGGAGCATACCGCGTGGGAAATGCAGTCCAGATTGTTCTGTCCCACAAATTCCGTCTTGCGGAAGCGCTGCTTATAGTCCGTATGCTGCTCCGTATATTCCGCAATCTGCGCCATGGCCTTCACGGCCTCCACAGGGTATTTACCGGCGGCAGACTCTCCGGACAGCATGACACAGGAGGTGCCGTCGTAAACCGCATTGGCTACGTCGGAAATCTCCGCGCGGGTAGGACGGGGATTCTGGATCATGGATTCCAGCATTTCCGTTGCCGTAATGACCCGCTTTCCCAGCAGGCGGCATTTCCGGGTCAGCTTCTTCTGGACGGCGGGCACCTCCACATAGGGAATCTCCACACCCAGATCGCCCCGGGCAATCATGATGCCGCTGCAGACAGAGCAGATTTCACTGACGTTATCCACGCCGGAACGGTTCTCGATCTTTGCAATGATCTCAATGTCGCTGCCGCCGTTTTTGTCCAGAAGCTCCTGAATATCCAGCACATCCTGCTTGGTGGAGACAAAGGAAGCGGCAATGAAATCAATGCCGTGACGGATGCCGAACAGGATATCAGCCTTATCCTGCTCGCTGAGGTAAGGGCCGGACATCACCTTGTTGGGGAAGGACATACTCTTGCGGTTGCTCAGCGTGCCGCCTACCAGACATTTGCAGCGCACATCATGCCCCACAATCTCCTGCACTTCAAACTGAACCATGCCGTTATTCACGGTTACCACATCGCCGGGCTTTAAATCCTGATGCAGCGCCTTGTAATTCACACTGACACGGTTCTCGTCACCCTCCACCTCATCGGTGGTAAAGGTGAATTCCGCGCCGTCGGCAATCGTGACCTTGCCGGAAGCAAACGTCCGGATGCGGTATTCCGGTCCCTTGGTATCCAGCATGATGGCAATGGGAAGCCCCAGCTTCTGCCGTACCTTCTTGATCAGTTCGATCTTCTTTTCGTGCTCCTCATGGGTGCCGTGGGAGAAATTCAGCCGCGCAACGTTCATGCCGGCAAGGCACATCAGAGTCAGCGTCTCTTCATTTTCACTGGAAGGTCCGATGGTACAAATGATTTTTGTTTTTCTCATAACTTTCCTCCTGCATATTCCTTAGATATTCCTGTACAGGGTCATATTATCACATCATCTCGTTCCCGTCAATCCATTTGGAATTACAGGCAGATGTCCACATCGTAGTGTCTGAGCCAGAAATCCAATTGCAGAAAATAGGCCATGATCTGCGGGTTGCGCATCAGCTGACCATACCACGGCCACGGGGAATCGGAAGCAAGCAGATGTTCCACCCGATCCTTGCGGACAAGATCCCATACCGGCGCCTTCTGCGCCTGCATTTCCCGGAAGCGCCCGGCAATCAGTTGGGTATAACGGGGATCAAAGGTTTTGGGATAGGGGCTTTTCTTCCGGTACAGGATCTCGGTCGGCAGCAGATCCTTCACCGCCTCCCGCAGAAGCCCCTTTTCCCTGCCCTGATAATCCTTAAACTCCCAAGGCACCCCATAGAGATATTCCGCAATGCGGTAATCGCAGAACGGCACCCGAACCTCCAAACCGTGATACATACTCATGCGGTCTTTTCTGTCCAACAGCGTCTGCATGAACCAGCGGAAATTCAGGTTGACCATTTCCTTCATTCTTGTCTCCAGCGTCGACGTACCGGGCAGAATATCGCTCTCCCGGCAGGTTTGGGAGTAAGCGTCCATGACAAAGGCTTCGCCGTCCCCCGCAATTCCCGGCTGAAGCAGGGAAACGCGCTGCAGCGTATTCTGCGCCCAGGGGAAACCCTCCCGCCCCCGTACTTCCGGATCCCGATACCAGGGATACCCGCCGAAAATCTCGTCCGCGCACTCTCCGGACAGCGCCACCCGAACCTCCCGGCGGATGTCGCCGCAGAAGGCCAGCAGAGAAAAGTCCACGTCTGCCATTCCGGGGAGGTCTCTGGCAATGGTGGCATCCTCCAATGCGCCGCACAGTGCCTCCGGAGAAAGCACCGTCCAGTGGTGCTCTGTCCCGACGGCTTCCTGCATAATCGTTATGTAGTCGTGATCGGAATTCGGCTGGAACTTACTGGCCTGAAAATAACGCTCCTGATTCTGGTAATCCACGGAGAAGGTTCTCAACTGCCTGCCTGCCTTCCGCTCCTCCCCGGCACAGATTGCCGTGATAATGCTGGAATCCAGGCCGCCTGACAGGAAGGTTCCGATTGGCACGTCCGAGACCATCTGACGCCGGATTGCGTCAAATACCAGCTCACGCACATGGGCAACGGTGTCCTCGAAGTTCTCCCGATGCTCCCGATCCCGGAGCTTCCAATACTGTTTTAAGGATAGCTTGCCGTCCTGATAGTAGCCGCACCAGCCCGGTTCCACTTCCCGGATGCCCCGGAAAACGCCGCTGCCGGGAAGTCTGCCCGGCCCCAGCAGAATCAGCTGTGCCGCCCCCTCCCGGTCAAGCTGTGCCCGGACGGCAGGATACTTCAGGATTGTCTTGATTTCGGACGCGAACAGGAAGCCCTGCCCCTGCTGCAGATAGAACAACGGCTTGACGCCGATACGATCTCTGGCGAGAAAAAGCCGCCTGCTGTTTTCTTCCCAGACGGCAAAGGCAAAGATACCGTTCAGCTTCTCCAGGCAAGCCTCGCCATATTCCGCATAGCAGTGAAGCAGCACCTCCGTGTCGGAGTAACCCTCAAACCGGTGCCCGGCCGCAAGCAGCTCCTGCCGCAGCTGCTCGGTATTGTACAGTTCCCCGTTGTAAACCAGCGTATACCGCTCCTGCGCCCATGAAAGACTCATAGGCTGTCTGCCGCCTTTGGGATCAATAATCGCAAGACGGGTATGCAGCAGCGCTGTATCTCCCGAACAATACACCCCCTGTGCATCCGGCCCACGCCTGCGCATGGTTTGGAGCATACGCCTTATGGTCGAATCCTCCGCCTTCAGCCCGATGATTCCGGCAATTGCACACATAAAACCACATCCCTTCATCTCCGTATTGTATGAATACCTGCCCGGGAATTGTGCATACTAGGATCGGTGATGTGCAATGAAAAACAGCAGGGAGATTCTCTCCTCCATACTGAAAACCACACAAATGGGGCAAATCGGAATCCGCAGCGCGCTGGACACCAGTATGCGTCCGGCACTGCGGAAAGCGCTGGAATCCCAGTTGCATGAGTACGACTCCATTGAAACGGAAGCCCATACCATCGCTTCCCAGCGGGGATGGGAACTGGAGGAGCTGGATCCGGGCGTCCGTATGATGACGGATATGATGATCCGGATGCGGCTGCATGGCCGCAACACGGATTCCAAAATTGCCGGGATGATGATTCAGGGGAATACGAAGGGCATGATTAAAGGACTGAAAAATATCCATCAGTTTGTGGATCAGGATTCTCAGGTGCAGATCGTATCCCAAAAGCTGCTGGACTGCGAAACTGCCAACATCCGGCAGATGCAGGGATATCTTTAGGCGGGAAAACGCACCGCGCACAGGGCTTTCCCAGGCGCGGTGCGTCACCTTTTCACACACTGCCGCATAAGATAATCGGAAGTCTGAAAGGAGTGTTTTCATGCCAGCAGTCGGCTACATACAGGTACGCGCATACAGCAGCAACGCCCAGTACCCTCTGCAGGACGTTGCCATTACCGTCACCTCCCAGGATGGAACCGCCATCGCCATGCGGCTGACGGACAGAAGCGGAAAAATCTCTCCCATTGCGATTCCGGTGCCGGATAAAGCGGAGAGTCAGTCCCCAAATCCCAGTGAAAGACCCTACGCTGTGGTCAATCTGTACGCCCACCGGCAGGGTTATGAGCAAACGGAGGCGGAAAACCTGCAGGTTTTCGCCGGGACGACGACCATTCAGAATCTGGAAATGATTCCTCTTTCCGAGCTGCCGGAAACCTGGGATCAATTCGTTTTGTTCAACACGCCGCCTCAGAATCTCTAGGAGGTGAACCATGCCCCAAGTTCTTCCCTACATCCCTCAGACGATCACCGTCCATCTGGGAGCGCCCAATGCGGATGCCCCCAACGTCACCGTCAGCTTTCCCGATTATGTAAAGAATGTCGCTTCCAGCGAAATCTATCCCACCTGGGAGGAAAGCGCCCTGCGGGCAAACATTCTTGCTATCGTTTCCTTTGCGCTGAACCGGGTCTATACCGAATTCTATCGCAGCCGGGGCTATGATTTTGACATCACCAGCTCCACGGCATACGATCAGTTTTTTGTAAACGGACGCAGCTATTTTGAAAATGTCGCCCGGCTTGCCGACGAACTGTACAGCAGCTATCTGCGTCGTCCCGGTTTTGTGGAACCCCTCGCCGCCAAATTCTGCAACGGCACCACCGTCACCTGCGAAGGGCTTAGCCAATGGGGCAGCCAGAATCTGGCGCTGCAGGGCTACACCACACCGGAAATCCTGCGCAGCTACTACGGAGAGGTGGAAATCGTCAGCAACGCGCCGGTACAGGGCATCACCTCGTCCTACCCCGGCGTACTGCGCAGAGGGATTTCCGGCCCCAGCGTTGTGGTTTTGCAGGTCATGCTCAACCGCATTTCCCAAAATTACCCGGCTATCCCCAAAATATCCCAGGTGGATGGCATTTTCGGTGCGCAGACGGAGGCCGCCGTCATCCGTTTTCAGGAGATCTTCGATCTGACTCCCGACGGCATCGTGGGACGGGCAACCTGGAATGCGCTGGTTCGCATCTATGTAGCCGTTACCAATCTGGCAGAGCTGCGCAGTCAGGGGCAGCAGTTTTATTCCATCAACTGGGCCAATTCCAACCCCATCCGTCAGGGCGACCAGGGCGTCAAGGTGGAGCATCTGCAATATATGCTTCAGGTTCTCTCCTCCTATATCCCGGAGATACCGCCGGTCACCATCGACGGCATTTTCGGCAGCAATACCCGGGATGCTGTCCTTGCTGCCCAGCGCCGCTTCGGGCTGCCCCAGACCGGCGTGGTGGATTTCGATACCTGGGAAGCCATCTACGACCAGTTCTCCGGTATTGAAACCATCAGTTGGCGGGATCCTGAGAGATTCCCCTTCACCTCCGCGATTATTGGAAACACCAATCCCCGCGCACGCTACGCGGCATCCAGCACTATGTCCCAGTTCCCCGGAAACAATCTCAGCGCCGGGCAGCAGGACACCGTCAGACAGGAGGCGCCAAGATGAGACCACCGAAATCCTTTGTCGGACAGCCGATCCGCAGCCTGCAGACCATGCTGCAGGTCATTGCCGAGCACGACCCATCCCATCCAACTGTGATACCCGACGGTATTTACGGCCCGGAAACCATGCAGGCGGTATCCACCTTCCAGCGAAAACACGCACTTCCGGTCACCGGAATCACAGATCAGCGTACCTGGGAAGCAATCGTCGCCGCCTACGCGCCCGCTCTGGCGGAGGTGGACGCTGCACCGCCGGTTATCGTAGTCTGGAACCCCAATTCCAATATCACACTTGGGCAGAAACATCCCAATGTGTATCTGGCGCAGGGAATCCTTTCCGTGCTGGCGGACGCATATCACAGCATCAGCCGTCCCGGTTTGACCGGCATCCTCGACGAAATTACCGCAGACGCTCTCTCCTCTTTCCAGATGCTCAGCGGGCTGCCCATGACGGGAGGACTGGACAGGGTCACCTGGAAACACCTGACGCAGCAATATCCTATGGCTGCCAATCGGCTGTCCGGCTCCCGGTAAATGTTGCCAATTTATGAATTTTTATCTGGGAACGGCAGCTTGCCCTTGATAAACCCAAAGGAACTGTTTATAATATACTTGTTTTATTGCACCACTCACATAGGCGGAGGAGATCTCATGTTCATCAAAAACTGGAAAAAGGAAATACTCACCATCCCAAATTTGCTGAGCCTGTTTCGATTGCTCTTGATCCCCGTCTACGCTGCGCTGTATCTGAATGCCACAGAGCGTTATCAGTATTATCTGGCCGGCCTGATTCTGGCGGTTTCCTGCCTGACGGATATGATTGACGGGAAAATCGCCCGGAAGTATAACATGGTCACGACACTGGGGAAGGTGCTGGATCCTGTGGCTGATAAACTCACCCAGCTGACGCTGACGGTGTGTCTGAGCATGAAGTATCCTGTACTTTACCCTGTTCTGGGGCTGTTCGTCATCAAAGAGTTGTTCCAGCTGGTGATCGGGGTATTCTTCCTTCGCAAGGGAAAAATGCTCCCCGGGGCATTGATGGCAGGTAAGGTCTGCACCACTGTTCTCTTTGTCAGTCTGATCGCGCTGGTACTGATTCCGCAGATGAACCCGACAGCTGTCAATTGCATCGCCCTCATCGATACCGTCTTTCTCGGGATTTCTTTTGTCAGCTACATTCTGGCGTATTTCGGAAAGAATGTGCGCGTTCAGGATATTGAATCCCGATAATAAAGCACAATAATACGGCGGCTCAGGCTCCTGAGCCGCCGTGTTCCTTTGTCCTCTCTCTGGGGAAGCAATGTGTCACAGGTACGCCGTCGGGTTATCCGCAGATATTTCCACGGCATCGGCTTTCCTCATTGCTTCCCGCCTTGTAAGTATAGTATACCAGATGTATTTGGTAATTGGTGAAGAATTCTTGAACAATTACCGAATTATTATTAGACAAAATACACAAAAAGGAGGCAGATTTTTCTGCCTCCTTTCCGGTGTTACATTGGATACGCGTTACTGAGCAGCAGCAGCAGCGGCAGCGTCAGCGTGAAAATACTGATGGCCCAGGGGTACATTGCCTTCCGTGAGCAGAACATTAGAATCAGGCAGCCTACGGTTAACGCAAGCGGTCCGGAAACCGCAAGGCTCCTGCTGATATACTGGGCAAACTCGCCGGTGGATTGCAGGTTGATCCCCACCTGCTCCGGCAGATGTTCTGCATTATAGGAAGCCAGCTTCAGCGCATAATACACCACAGGCGCCGCCATCACAAACTTCCGCAGGCGGAACAGCCAGATGCCGATTGTATTGATCACGCGGTTGATTTTCCCGACTACCGCCTTCGCTTTTTCCAAGCCCGTCTGGGGCATGGCACTGACACCGGAACGCTCCATATCTTACCTCCGGAAATGAATTTCCTGCATTATACCACATTTTTCCGCCCAGCGCAAGTAAACAATCAGTGTATGGGCAGGCTTCCACAAAGAAGATTCAGTACAGTTTATTGTACCTTTTGCTGTGTATACTGGCGGTACAAAAAGGAGGTCAATTCCATGAATCGATCCAAAAAGTACCGTCATCTTTCCATTTACCATCCAAATGCGGCGGATTACCGGTATTTCCGGCAAAAAGCTCTGGACATCGCCACGACGGTGGTGTCTGTGGCAGGATTTGTCAGTGCGATGGTGTTTCTTGTGACGCTGTCCTAGGCAGATCCGCCTCCCGAAGGATCCGGCAGGCGGCAATTCCTCCGCCTGCCGTCTCAATGATCCCGGCGCTTCCGCCGAAATAGCCGCAGCTTCCCGGATTCAGCACCCACAGCCCGTCCTCCTCCTGATGGCAGTCTGCCACGTGGGTATGACCATAGAGCACGGCATCCGCTCCGGATGCTCTGGCATCCCGCAGCAGCGCCCACAGGCCGGTTTTTACCCGATGAATGTGTCCGTGGGTCAGGTAGAGGTTGACGCCGCCAATGCGTTCGATGCGGATCTCCGGCTGCCCCGGAGGACAGCGGTAACGGTCACAATTGCCCGGCACCTGATAGAAGGGAATTCCCAGGTTTTCCTCCCGGATAACCTCCCCATCGTCAAAATAATCTCCCAGATGAATCACGGCATCCGGCTTTACGGCTTCCACGCACTGACGCATAAAGTGAAGCGTTGCGTGGGAATCCGACAGGACAAGAATCTTCATATCTGCCTTCCTCTTTCAGTGTGCGTGGGTATCGCTGAGTTAATACGGTATCACTTTTTTCCGGGAATCCCAATTTTTTCTTGGGCAGCACGGCACAGTGGGGCAAAATATCCGCCGAAGCCCGCAATTCCCATTGTGCGGTGTTGCCCTTGATTATACCACATGGGCAGATCCTGTCAAGCGTTGTCCACCTTCGTTTTGGCAGGCACGTTTTTCCAATCCGCAGCATATGCTGTTGCATAGAATTCCTTTTCAGGAGGGATACTGCCATGCAACAAATACCGGATCGAAACGAGCTTCTCCGTCTGGCGCAGACACCGGCCGGGCAAAAGCTCCTTGCAATGCTTCAAAACAGTGATTCCAGCCGTCTGGGAGACGCCGTATCCAGTGCTGCCGCCGGAAACTATGGGAAGGCACAGGAAATTCTTTCCGCACTACTGTCCTCACCGGAGGCACAGGCACTTTTGAAGGAGCTGTCCCATGAGTGAACTGGAGGAAAAACTGGGTTCAATTTTGTCAAATCCCCAGTTGATGCAGCAGATTGCCGCGCTGGCACAGACCGTAGGACAGCCTACCGCGGAGCAGGCTCCGCCGGAACCGAAGCCACTTCCCACGTCTCCCCTGCCGGATCCCGCCATGCTGCAAAGCATCGCGGGAATCCTGCAAAAAGGCAATGTGGATTCTCAGCAGCAGGCGCTGCTCCGGGCGCTGTCTCCCTATCTGAGCCAAAGACGCATTGACAAGCTGGAGCGCGCCATGCGCGCGGCGAAAATGGCCGGATTTGCCTCTGCGTTTTTCAAATCCGGCGGGGTTCATCCGTTTGGGGGGAGATAAGCCATGTATAATCGTTATATTCCTCAGCCTGACGGTACTTATCAGAGAAACCGGATGCAGGATCCGCAGCGTCCGCCGCAGCAGCCGCCAAAACAGCCGCCCCGCCCTGCCGCACCCCGGCCGGAGACACAGGTGCCGCCACCATACACGGAATCCGGGAAAGGCGAACCGAATCCACACAGGCGTTCCCGTCCGCCGGCCACCAGCGCCGGAAGCTTCCTGCGGCAGCTGCTGCCCGGCGACTTTGACACCGAAGACCTTCTGGTGGTCATTTTGCTACTGCTCATGGCGGGCGACTGTCAGGAGGATCGGAACTACGCGCTGCTGACTATGGCGCTGTACCTGTTCCTGTAATCTCCCCTTTTCTTTTCTACGGAAATATGATATGATAAAAAGAAAAGGAAGGGAGCGCGTCCTATGGCATATACAGAAAGCTGGTCTGGAAAAATCAACCGAAAATTGATCAAAAAGCAGCATATCATCGACGTGGCAGCTGGGCGGAAGCAGGCGGATCTGGTACTGAAGAACGCCACCTTTGTCAATGTGTTCTCCGGGGAGCTGCAAACCAGCGATATCGCTGTGGCGGAAGGGCTGATTGTGGGTCTGGGCTGCTACCACGGAAAAACCGAAGTGGATATGACCGGGAAAATCGTCTGTCCCGGCTTTATCGACGCCCATATTCATCTCGAATCCAGTCTGGTATCCCCTGCCGAATTTGCCCGGGCTGTTGTCCCCCACGGCACCACTACGGTGATTACCGATCCTCATGAGATCAGCAACGTGATGGGCACCGATGGCATTGACTATATGCTTGCAGCAACGGAAGGCCTGCCTGTGGACGTTCAGTTCATGCTTCCGTCCTGCGTGCCCGCCTCTGCGCTGGATGAAAGCGGCGCCAATCTGGATTACCGGGATATTGACAGCTTCTTCGACCACCCGCGGGTTCTGGGACTGGCGGAAATGATGAATTTTCCAGGCGTCATTGCCGGGGATTCTGCCACCGTTTCCAAGATCGTCGCTTCCCAGGCGCACCACAAGAAAATTGACGGTCACGCTCCCGGACTTCGGGGAAATGCCCTGAATGCCTATGTGGCGGCAGGCGTCTACTCCGACCACGAATGCGCAGATCCGGAGGACGCGCTGGAAAAGCTGAAGCTGGGACAGTTCATCATGATCCGGGAAGGCACAGCCGCCCGGAATCTGGAAGCGCTGATGCCCCTGCTTCTGTCCCGGAAGTATTATGACCGCTGTATGTTCTGCACCGACGACAAGCATCCCAACGATCTGCTGGAAAAAGGACACATCGACTATATTTGCCGGGAAGCGGTTCGGATGGGCGCAGATCCCATTATGACCGTACAGGTTGCCTGCCTTCACGCAGCGCGGTATTTCCTGCTGAACAACCGGGGCGCCATTGTCCCCGGATATCTGGCGGACTTTGCCATTGTGGAGGATCTGAAGGACTTCCATGTGGTGTCGGTTTACAAACGCGGCACCGAGGTCTACCACGACGGAATCGTAGCCGACTTCCCGCTTCCCCAGATTCCCGAGCATCTGAACGCCAAAGCCCACGACACATTCCATCTGCCGGTACTCCATGCCGAGGATTTTGCCAACTCCCGCCCAAGAGGTGTGGTGGGTATGGTTCCCGGCCAGATCGTTACGGAGGACGCAGGCTACGCCCGTCAGGTTGACCTCGCGCAGGATATTCTGAAAATGGCGGTCATCGAGCGACACAGGAATACCCGGCACATTGGCATCGGGTATCTGAAAGGCTATGGCCTGAAACAGGGTGCCATTGCCACCTCCGTCGCCCATGACAGCCACAACATCATCTGCGTCGGCGCCACCGATGCCGATATGGCCTTCGCCGCGAACCGCATCGCAGAAAACCATGGTGGCATTGTGGTGGTTCTGGAGGGAAAGGTACTGGCTGAACTGCCTCTGGAAATCGCCGGCCTGATGAGCGAAAAGCCACTGCCCGAGGTCAATTTCCTTTTGGAGGAGGCGAAGGCGGCTGCCCACACGCTGGGCGTAAGCCGTCAGATCGACCCGTTTATGACTCTCTCTTTCATGAGCCTGCCTGTGATTCCCACATTGCGGCTGACCACCCGGGGCGTGGTGGACGTGAACACCCAGCAATATATCTGATACGATAAACCCATGCGCTTTGGCAGCGCGCCACGGCATGGGAAAGGCCTGGTATTTATATGCATCAGCACCGGTTGCGCTGCAAGTGGCGTTTTGCCGGCATTTGTTTGAAAATTACCGTGAGAAAAAAGGTCTTGAAGGCACAACGCCTTCAAGACCTTTTTCATGCAACAGGAGAATAAACAAGCAGGGATCCTGTATGTATTCCCTTTTTACCTGTACGGATAGAACGAAATATCCACTGCTCAGCTGAAGCTGAATCCCTAGGTACGATAGAATGTATTCCCGCCGATAAATTCCCGCACCAGACTGGTAGGTGGAATCTCGTCGTCCACGTCCGCAGCCTCAATGTAATTCAGAATCTTTACGATATTGCGCACCTCGTCATAGCACTCATCCTCCGGCTGTACCGCCGTCAGCAGGGGGAAGATGTGCTTTTTCAGCACGGCCAGCTCATAAAGCGTGGAACTGTTGAAAATGACATCCGCATTCTCCTGATAGGGGAAAATCCACCGCTGTTCGCCCCGGCGTACACTGTCCCACATGGAAATGGTGTGCTGCACCGACGCACCCCGGGTTTCATAGTCCCGGACAATCCGCCGCAGCAGACGCAGATAGCTGGTGGGAATCCGGTTATGATCGTCCAGATTCAACGGCAGCAGCGGGCTGACATACAGGCGGAAGATCAGACTCTTCTCCACGTTCTCCGGCAGCATGGCCGGATTCAGCCCATGGAGTCCCTCCACAATGATGACGGAATCCTGGGAAAGGGTCAGCTGGTGTCCCTGCCACTCCCGGCGTCCCGTGATGAAGTTGAAGGTGGGAAGTTCCACCGTCTCCCCTGCCAGCAGCCGCGCCATGTCCTCCCGGAACAGCGCCACGTCCAGCGTATTGATATGCTCTAAGTCCAGTTTGCCGTCCGGGCCGGGCGCAATCTTATCCCGGTCAATATAATAGTTGTCCAAACTCATCAGAATGGGCTTTTTCCCGTGAACCCGAAGTTGGGTGGCAAGCCGGTGGGCAGAGGTAGTCTTACCGGAGGAGCTGGGGCCTGCCAGCATTACCGCTTTCGCTCCCCGCTGGCAAACCATATCCGCCACCTGAGAGAACCGCTTCTCATGGAGCGCCTCATTGACCCGAATTAACTCCCGGATGCCGCCGGTGGTGGTCAGTTCGTTCAGTTCCGCCACCGTCTCACAGCCCATCAAAGTACACCAGCGCTCACCCTCATTGAACACGCTGAAAAAGTTCGGCATTGCGGGAACCTTCGCGCACACATTGGGATTCTGATTGTCCGGATAGACAAACAGGAAGCCGCCGTCCGCAGGATGAATGTCCCACACGGTCAGATACGCCGTGCTGGGCAGCATCTCCCCATAGAAATAGTCGGCGTAATCCCCGTGTGCGTACTCGTCAAAGTAGTCCAGAGGGCGCCAGCGCAGCAGCCGCGCTTTATCCTCCGGTCCCTCGGACTGGAACCGGAGGATGGCCTCCTGCAGCGGCACCCGGCGGCGAACCAGCGGAATTCCCTCCCGGACAAGCGCCTGCACTCTCGCCTTCAGACGGGACGCGGAGAAATCCTGCGCGCCGGCGACCTGAATGTACACACTGCTGCCCAGCGTGCAGCTGACCTTTCCCCTGGCCTGCGGCCAAAGCTGCCGCAGGGCAAGGAACACGGTAAACTGCGCGGTACGCGTATAGCACTCCCTGCCGGCGGCATCCGCATAGCGCAGCAGCCGAACCACGCCGCCGGAAGCCGCCATGGCGCGGCGCATGGAAGGCCGTTCTCCCCCGGCATCCTTTTGCCGGACAGGAATATAATTCAAGGTAAACACTTCACCGGCGATTTTCGCCGCCAGCGGACGGTCAGACAGGCTGCTTCCCATCAAGCCCAGTTCTTCCGTCAACGTAAGCAGGCTCTGCTCCGGCTTGGCTTCGATTTCGTGACCGTCAATCGTCAAATACATGAGGCTTCCTCCTTATCCGGATCGCACGAATTACTGTGCTTAGTATAGCAAAAATGGAATAAAAATGCAATTATGGAGCATCACGAAACTGTAAATTTACTGTTACAGCAGAAAAACTGCCATGTCCGGGATTCTTCCCGGACATGGCAGGCATATATACGCTATTTCTTCCCGGATTTTGCGGTCTGAAGAATCCCCGGACTCCCACTCGGAATATAGTATCCGGCATTCAAAGCAGCGCCCTGGCGTGGCCTTGTCAGGAAAGCCGCTCCAGTTGGGTGCCGGGGTAGTAGTGTGCCAGAATTTCCTGATAGCTGCTGCCGTTTACCGCCATAGCATCCGCGCCATACTGGCTCATGCCCACCCGATGCCCATAGCCCTTCGTGGAGATCACAATGGTGTTTCCTTCCGTAGTTACCGTAAAGGCTGTAGAAGGTAGTTCCAGAAGCTTGCGCAGTTCCGTACCGGAATAGGTATCGCCGCCAATCATCATGGTATCCACCCCGCCTCCGGATGTGTAGGTGGGATCCGCAAACCAGGTGTCCGGCGTTCCGGTCAGCTCCCTGCCCAGTTTTTTCTGAAATTCCTCTGCAGAAAACCGATACGCATCCCGGTAATGGGTGGCGTTTTCCTCTCCGGGGCTGGAAACCGCCTGCAAATAGGGATATGCCGTTCCCCAGACTGCGGCAGCGTCCTCGGTGCTTCCCCCGGAGCAGGAAAAATAGGTCGCTTCAATCAGCTCCCCGTCAAAGGTCAACACTTCTGCGGAGGTATCGCAGACCGCCGAGCGGATCTTGTGAAGGTTTTCCTCCGTCCCGCCAGCAGACAGGTAGGCCTCATCGGACAGATACGCCTGACAGCAGCCGGGATCTGTGCACACGCTTCCCCCTTCATGCTTGCCGCCCAGGGACAGGATTTTTGCCGTGTAGGTTCTGGCTGCCACTGCCTGCGCCTTCAGGGCTTCCAACTCAAAGGAAGCCGGCACTTCTCCCAGCAGGACGCCGGTCAAATAGGTGTCCATGTCCATCTGCTCTACGGTGCCGTCCATGCCGCGAAGGTAGACGGCAACCGTCTGCGACTGGGTTTCCTGCGTTTCCTCTGTAGAATGCAGGATTTCCAGTTCCCGGGCGTCTCCCTTCAGCAGTAATGCGGAGACATTCAGCAATATCCCGGGCAGAATCGCTCCCATCAGAATGGATATGCCGATTTCCTTGCGTAACGTGTTCATTTCCAATCCCTCCATGGGAAATCCTACCACGTCTGCGCCAATAATGCTGTCACTTTTTCCGCATCAGGCGCTTGACTTTTACCAGTAAATATGCTAGACTATCGCCACAACAGAATCATCCCGGATGTACACGATGAGGGAGTAGCAAGCGTCTTTCGACGCAGCAAGTCAACAATCGCGGCGTTCTGCCTGGCTTGCTTTAATCTGCGAGACTCATAGCTTTCTGCCTTCATCGCCTGTATGTCGTTTGACCTGGCGTCTGGTGAAGACAGCCGGGTTTTTCTTTGTCATTTTAACGCTCTGCGTTGAAAGAAAATCATGAAGGGGTGCACAAAATGCTAACATCTACTCTGCTGTTTGCTCTCGGCCTACTACTGCTCATCAAGGGCGGCGACTGGTTCGTCGATGGCGCTACCGGCCTTGCCCGACGCTTTCATCTGCCGGATATCATCGTGGGCGCTACCGTAGTCTCCATCGGCACAACCCTGCCTGAAGTCATGGTGTCCGCTACCGGTGCCATGCTGGGTCAGGGTGCCATGGCCTACGGAAATGCCATCGGCTCCATTATCTGTAACACCGCACTGATCGCCGCGATTTCCGTCGCCTGCAACCCGGGTCCTGTGAATGTAAAAACCATGAAAATGCCTGTCATTTTCTTCTTCAGCTCTGCTGCCATGTACTGCGTCGCCGCGTATTTTCTGGGAGCATTTCCCCGCTGGATGGGCGTGGTCATGTTGATGATTTTCTTCCTCTACCTGATTCTCAATGTCCGGCAGGGTCTGAAATATCCGGACGCGGTGGAAGAGGAAGAGTCCAACGCCGTTCCCCGCACCCTTCTGATGGAGCTGGTTCTGCTCATCGTCGGCGCCGCCCTGATCGCTTTCGGCGCCAATCTGCTGGTAAAGCATGGCACCATCATCGCCCAGCTTCTGGGCGTGCCAGAGACGGTTATCGCGCTGACCTTTGTGGCGCTGGGCACCTCCCTGCCGGAGCTGGTTACCACCATCACATCCCTGCGGAAAGGGCATGCCTCTCTGGGCATAGGCAATGTCATCGGCGCCAATGTATTCAATTTGGTTCTGGTCTCCGGCGTCGCCGTGACACTGGCACCGTTTGAGGTGCCTGTGGGCAAGCTGCTGCTGGGTCACAATGCCTCTCTGGTGCTGGATATTCCCCTGATGCTGATTGTGATGCTGCTTCTGACGGTGCCCGCGCTAACCCGGAAGAAGCTGGCGCGCTGGCAGGGCATTGCGCTGCTGTGCATTTATGCGGCTTTCTGCCTGTTCCAGTTCTTTGTATAACCGGTTCTGTTTCCCATGGCGGAAAGCAGGTACGGATTTCAGAAGCTGCGAGTAATTATCAGAATTGTTATTCAAAAGGGATATTCTTAACTGGAAAACCCACAAATTTCTGTATAAGTTAACCCCTCGGCATAGCCGGGGGGTACATTGGTCAAACAATAATAAAAATATCGGCAACAGCCGATATTTTGGTGCGAGTGGTGATATAGGACTTTCTGAAAAAGTGCGACGTATCAACGATTTTCGTCATCGGACAAAATCCGATTTGATCCACATTCCTCCGGAATGCGTCTCAAATCGGAGGGACTCTCCCACGGGCTAAAAACAGTCCACTGGACTGTTTTTACGGCAGCTCACGCTGCCGCCGCCCTTTCGAGTCCCCCTCGAGCATAAAGAATCTGAGATACCCGAATGGGTACCTCAGATTCTTGGTGCGAGAGAGGGGACTCGAACCCCCACGGCATAACCACACGCACCTCAAACGTGCTTGTCTACCATTCCAACACTCTCGCAAACGCGCGAAAGTATTATAACCTTCCCCCGCGGATTTGTCAATACTTTTTCTGCAAAACCCTTGCCTTGCCCCCTGGTTTCTGGTACACTATAGGAAAAAGGAGGGGTCTGCAATGGTTCGGTTTTTTCTGTCCCCGGAAGCATTGACACAGGAGAAGGTATCCTTAACCGGAGAGAACGCGCAGCACGCCAAGGTTCTGCGGCTGAAGGTGGGAGAACCGGTTCTGGTCTGTGATGGGAATGGGCACGAGGCAGTCTGCTCCGTGCTGTCCTCCGGTGAAAACTGGACGCTGGCAGTACAGGAGCGTCGGGATTCCCAGTCGGAAGCAGTAGTTCAGGTCAGCGTCTACATGGCCTACCCCAAGGCGGATAAGCTGGAGCACGTGATCCAAAAGGCCACAGAACTGGGAGCCTATGAAATCGTCGCGTTTCCTTCCTCCCGCTGTGTTTCCCGGCCGGACGAAAAAAGTCTGAAAAAGAAGCTGGAACGCTGGCAGAAAATCGCCGCATCCGCCGCAGAACAATCGGGGCGGGGTCGTATCCCGGAAATTGTGATTCTGGGCAGCTTCTCCGATGCTTTGAACCGGGCTGCCCGTGCAGACAGAGCACTTCTCTTCTATGAGCACGAAGAAGCGCTTACGCTGAAAATGGCACTTTCCGGCAGTAAATATCATACTGTGAGTCTGTTAACCGGCCCGGAAGGCGGTCTGGAGGAAGCAGAGGTCATCCAGGCGCGTGATGCCGGGCTGCAGGTGTGCACCCTGGGCAGGCGGATTCTGCGCTGCGAAACCGCTCCTCTGTGCGCCCTGTCCGCCGTTATGTATGACGCCGGTGAATTTTGACACGAATACAAATTTCTGTCTGATACGCTTTCGTGATAACATTATTTAATTTATTAGTATGAAGCCCCCAGTCCCGCTTCCATCGCAGGACTGGGGGCATTCATTATGCCTTTTTCACGGCTTCAATGACACCGTTAACCGCGTCGGTATTCACGGTTTCCATCAGGCCATTGTCGTAGGCCTCCGCGACGGCGGGATCGATGGGCAGTCGGGCAAGGACGGGCAGGTCAAATTTTGCCGCAATTTCGTCCAGGTGGGACTTGCCGAAAACGTTGATCTTTTTGCCGCAGTCCGGGCACACCAGATAGGAATAGTTTTCCACGAAGCCCAGCACGGGAATGTGCATCATGCTTGCCATCTTGACCGCCTTGGCAACGATCATGGATACCAGATCCTGAGGGGTGGTGACGATGACCACGCCGTCGATGGGCAGGCTCTGGAACACCGTCAGGGGCACGTCACCGGTTCCGGGAGGCATATCCACGAACATATAGTCCACGTCCTCCCAGATCACATCCGTCCAAAACTGTTTCACCGCGCCGGCGATGACAGGGCCACGCCAGACAACAGGATCGGCAGGGTTATCCAGCAGCAGGTTGATGGACATGACCTGAATACCGCTGCGGGTCAGCGCCGGGTACAATCCGTCCTCACTGGCACCCTGACACTCGTTGACACCAAAGGCGGTGGGCGCAGAGGGGCCGGTAATGTCCGCATCCAGAATGGCAACCCGCTTGCCCAGCCGCGCCATGGCTACGGCCAGCATGGCGGTAACCGTGGACTTGCCCACGCCGCCCTTGCCGGAGACCACGGCGATGACCTTTTTTACGCTGGATTGAGGATTCAGCTCCGCCAGCAGGCTCTCTGCCTGGCGATCCGCACAGTCAGAGCCGCAGCTGGAACAATTTCCATTGCAAGAACTCATGCTATTGTTCTCCTTTTTCATTGTATTTCTGTCATTATATTCCCCAGAGAAGGGAGTGTCAACCACAAAATCATCGCTCCTGTGCCAGCAGCGCATACCAGCTGGCGTCGCAGACACCCTGATTGTTCCAGTCGGACTGCCGGTGGATCCCCTCGAATTGCATACCGCATTTGCGCATAACCGCACCGGAGTAGACATTGCGGGGATCATGCAAGGATTCCACACGGTTGACTCCTACCTGATCGAACAGAAAATCCATGACCGCTTTCATGGCCTCTGAGGTCATGCCCTGATGCCACCAGCGTTTTCCGATGCAATAGCCGATCTGCGCCAGCTGCGCCCGTTCATTCTGTTCCACCACACCGATTGAGCCAATCGGCTCACCAATTTCCTTCAGAACGATCGCCCATTGGTAGAAACGGTCGCTCTCGTACTGCTGTACCCAGTCTGTAAGCACCAAAATGCTGTCGGCAACACGTTCGTGGGTCGGCCAGGTCAGATATTTGGTGACCTCCGGGTCGGACGCCCAGTTGCGGTACATAGCCGGGGCATCCTCCGGCGTAAACCGGCGCAAAAGGAGCCGCGGGGTTTCTATGGTTTTCGTTCCAAGGTGATTCATGTGCGTTTCCTCACTCCTGCGCTTTTTCCCACTGCTCCATCAAATCCATGAGAACGGCTTCCGCATCTTCCTTTTCCTTCAGCAGACGGGTCAGCTCCTGATAGTCCGCAGCGGCAGCTTCCGTTTCCTGATCCAGTTCCGCGAGATAGGCTTCCTGTTTTTCAATCTCCCGCTCCAGACGGCGAATCAGCTTATCCGTGTCCTTGGTGCCGCCCTTGGGCTTCTCCTTCTTGGGTTTGGGTTCGGCAGCGACGGCAGGCTTTGCAGCCGCTTCATGCTCCAAAATGGAGCGATACTTCTGATAGCCGCAGGGGAAATCCCGGATCGTGCCGTCCTCCAGCAGCCAGATACGCTCGGCAAACTTTTCAATAAAATACCGGTCGTGGGAGACGAACAGCAGCGTCCCTTCAAACTCCTCAATGGCAGCCTCCACCCATTCCCGGGAAGCGATGTCCAGATGGTTCGTCGGTTCGTCCAGAATCAGCAGATTGATCTTCTCGTCCATCAGCATACACAGCCGCAGCCGGGACTGCTCACCGCCGGATAAATTTCCCACCTGCTTGAACACATCCTCACCCTGGAACAGAAATGCGCCAAGGCGGTCACGGGCGGTCTGCGGGGTGCAATTTTTCTCGTAAAGCATGGTGTCGTAGAGGCTGCGCTCCGGGTGGTCAAAATGGATGATCTGAGGCAAATAACCCCATTTGACAGTAGGCCCGAACTGGATTTTTCCGGCGCAGTCCTCTTCCCCCAGAAGGCACTTGATAAACGTGGACTTTCCGGTGCCGTTGTCGCCCAGCAGGGCGATTCGTTCCCCGCCCTCCACCGTCAGATTCACATTGGAAAACAGGGTGCGCTCACCGAAGGACTTGGAGACATTCTTCATCTTGAACACAACATCCCCGGAAAAGTCCTTTTCCCCAAAGGACGCCTTCATGGTGCGCTCCTTTTTGGGCTTTTCCGTCTTGCGGATCCGCTCCATCCGGTGCTGGATGGACATGGCCCGGCGGTACAGGGTACGATTATTGATGCCCCAGCCCTTCATCCGCTCCACGGTATAGCCCAGCTGCTTCAGCTTCGCCTGCTCCTGCTCGTACTGCTTTAATTGCAGGTCAAAGCGCGCCTGCTTTTCGTCCATGTAGAAGGAATAGTTACCGGAATAGAACTCCGCGTGGCCATCGGTAATCTCAATGACCCGATCCGCTACCTGATCGATAAAGTATCGATCGTGGGAAATGGTCAGAACCGTACCCTTGAAGGCGTTGATATACTTCTCCAGCCACTCCACACTGTTTAAGTCCAGGTGGTTGGTAGGCTCGTCCAGCAGCAGAATGTCCGTCTTTTCCAGCAGCAGCCGGGCAAGATTCGCCCGGGTTTTTTCGCCGCCGGACAGGCTGGCAAACTCCTGAGTACGCTGCTCGGCAGAGATGCCAAGGCCGTTGCAGATTTTATCCACCTCCACGTCCATGTCATAACCGCCGCCGGTCTGGAAGCGGTTGGTCAGGGCGTCATACTCCCGAAGCTGGGCATCCGTTGCACCCTTTGCCATTTTGCATTCCAGCAGCTCCATCTTCTGCCTGACACGCATCAAATCTGCATAGGCAGAGCGCAGCACATCCTCCACAGTGAAGCCCTCCGGGAATTTGGGAATCTGGGAAATCAGGCCGATTTTCTTATTGGGATTGACGTAAACCTCTCCGCTGTCGTAGTCCATCTGCCCGGTGAGAATATTGAACAGGGTGGTTTTTCCACAGCCGTTGCGCCCCAGAATGGCAACGCACTCCCCTTCCTGAATCTCAAAACTCAGGTTTTCCAACAGATTTTCGCCGATTACGAAGAATTTTGTTAAATTCGTGACTTGTATATCTACCATGGTTTTTCTCCAAACTGTTTTTGTTACAGGGATTCCAGGATGGTTTTCAATTCCTCCGGTGTGTACAGCAGATTCAGCGCCTGGGTCAGAGCATTGGCGCTCATATGCTCCGGAAGGTTCAGCTTTTTCTGCAGAGCCAGCCGTTTTGCACCGGCATCCGGGCTACCGGACAGCCCCAGAGCCATCAGATCCTGCTTGGTGATGCCCCGCTCCGGGGCGGCTTTCTCGCCCACGACGGTCGCACCGGCTTTTCGCAGAGCGTCCAGCAAAATCTCCGGGGAGACGCCCTCCACTCCCAGCTTGCCTTCTTTTCCCGGTGCGGACTTTCGCTTTTCCTTGCCGGGAATGTCAGGGAGATAGGCGTGCTTCAGGTATTTCCCGGGAATAGCGCTTTTCAAATGATTGCGGATGACGAAGCCCGCGCCGTCGGAATCGGTAAAGACGATCAGCCCCCGGCGTTCCGCCACCCGGCGCAGCAGCGCCAACTGCTGCTTATCCTTGAAAATGCCGAAGCCGGCAGTCTCCAGAATGGGCGCGTCCACAATCTGAGACAGGGTATTTTTATCATAGCGGCCTTCCACCACAATGGCTTCCTTGATCTTAAGCATTACCCGCCTCCTGCGCCAAACGCAGAATCAGCAGCTCCAACAAACGCTGCGAATCATCGAAAGACGTTTTCATCTGATAATCCGTCTCCAGCACCAGCTGGGCGGCGCGGCGGCAAAACTCCGGAGAGAATCGCCGGGCTGCTTCCATGGTCTTTCGTGCGGGGTACTCCGGAATACCGCACAGTTTCTGCAGATCCGAAGCGGTTTTTCCCTGATCCAGCAACGTTCTCGCCGCGCTGATACGACGAAAGTTCCCGCCTACCGCGCCCAGAATCGCCAACGGTTCCTGCTGCATTTTCAGCAGCTTCTGCAGTTTTTGCAGTGCCTGATCGTACCGCCCTGCGCTGAGCAGATCGGTCATCTGGAACACCACCGCGTCCAGCACCGGCTCGGTAACCGCGTCAATGTCACTTTTTCGGATTTCGTCCGCACCGGAATAGGCGCAGATTTTCTCAATTTCGCTGTTCAGCGCCGTCATGGTGCCGCCGGTAATGTCAATCAAATAAGCGCACAGGTCGGAGGAAATCCGCTTGCCGCTGGCGGCAAAGTGCCGGGTGACCCAGGCGATCAGATCCCGCTGATTCTGTCGGGCAAATTCTATAATGCTGCCGCTGCCTTCTACCGCGCTCCACAGCTTTTTCAACCTTTTGTCCGGACTCCAGGGCGTTGTCTCATAGGTGAATACCACCGTGCAGTAGTCCGGAATATCGGAAATGACCGCAATGATCTTCTCCCGGTCGGATTCATTCAGCTTGAACAAATCCACATCGTCCACCTGAACAAGGGTCGTCTGCGCCATCATGGGAAGGTTTTCCACCGCGTCCGCAAAATCACGGACAGTAAAATTCTCATTGGTCAGGCGGTGGTAATTAAACGATTCCGTGAGGGGATCCAGCAGCTGCTTTTTCATCTGCTCCAGATAGTGGTGCAGCAGGAAGGTTTCCTCCCCGTGGAAGAAATACAGCCGCCCCAGCGTTTTCTGCTTCAGCGCGGTTTTCAATTCCGAAAGCCCGGTATCTGACGGCTGTGGTTTTGCCATGGTATTACCTCCTGATGGTGATGGTTTCCTGAAGATCGGTACGGTAAACGGTGCATCCAAAGTCTGACAGCCGCTTCAGGGTTTCCTGCGCCGGATGGCCGTAGGGATTCCCCGCGCCGGCGCTGATGCACACGATTTCCGGCGTCACCGCCTGAAGCAGTTCCTCACTGGTGGCATATTGGGAGCCATGGTGGCCTGCCACCAGAATGTCCACATCCGGAAGGGACGCGTTGCGCAGCAGCGACCACTCCCCGGCACGATCTCTGTCGCCGGTAATGAGTATATCACAGTTTTCGCTCTCAAACAAGACGCATAAACTCATTTCATTGTCGGAACCCCGGTACACCGGCGCAAAAATGGAAAGCTTCGCATCCCCGGCGGTAAGCAGCAGGTTGCTTGCCGCACAGACTGTCTTCGTACCCTCCGGTACGGACATCTCCTGCGCATCCGGTGGAAGAATCACCACGCCCGCCGGAATCCGGGACAGAAAATTCTCCACGGCGCCTGCGTGATCCCGATCCGGATGGGTCACAATCAGGGCATCTATTCGGGAAAAGCCCTGACTGAGCAGCGTTTCCGCCGCCCGATCCGCCGTTGTGCGGTCACTGTCACCTCCGCAGTCCACCATAATGGTCTTTCCCTGCGTTTGCAGCAGGAGACACTGCCCCTGACCTACATCCAGCATGGAAAATACCACATCCTCCGGCTCCGTTTCCAGCCAGGAGGCCGTCAGGGCGATACACAGGCACAGCGCGCCGGTGGACACAAAGGCAAGTGGGAGACGCTTCCCGCAGAGGAAAAACAGGAGCAGCAAAAGATATATCAAACTCAGCCACGCCGCAATATAGGGACTGACCGTGTATACCGCTGCCAGGGGAAACGACGACAGCGTTTTCGCCACCAGCAGCACATAGCGAATCAAAACCGCCAGCGCAGATCCAATGATCCCGGAAACGGGAAAAGCCGCGGTCAGGCAAACGGCCACCAGCCCCAGAAATATTATGCTGACTGCCCACAGCACCAGCAGATTGGTCAGAACGCCCACCAGACTGACCATGCCAAAATAGTAGGCGCACAGAGGCACTGTCAAAATCTGCGCGCTTACGGTCACGGCGACTCCCGCAGACGCTTTTTTCAGCAGCCCCATTCCCCTGCCCTTTCCTGTACCCAGCCGGGAGAGCATCCATCCCCGCAGGCCGGGCGCAAACGCAAGGATGCCAATGACGCTGGCCACGGACAGTTGAAAACTGACGGAAGAAATCACATAGGGATTCTTCATCAGCATAACCAGCACAGCAAAGGAAAGCGCTGTCGGCCCATCGTATTCCCGATTGATCATCTGGGACAAAAGCATCAGGGACATCATGACACAGGCACGGCTCACCGAAGGCGTAAACCCAGCCACTGCCGCAAACAGCGCCAGCAACGGAATGCCTACAAGCGCCGACAAGACCCGTCTGCGCAGAGTCAGGAAGCTGACCAGCCCAAACAAAACGGAAATATGCAGGCCGGACACCGCCACCACATGGCGAATGCCGCTGACCTTCAGCGCCGTATCTGTTTCATAGGACAGTTCCGAGGTGTCGCCCAGCAGCAGTGCTCTGGCAAAGGGTTCGCAGTCCTCCGGAATGCAGGCCTGCAAAATCCCGGAAATCCGATGGCGCAGCTTCGCCGGAATATCCCGCCAGATCTGGGGCGTTTGCACGCGGGAAATGGTATCCGTCTGGTATGCCAGCAGGAAAATACCCTTTCCGGAATAATAGGAAGAGGGATTCTCCCCCGCGTCCGTTGTCACCCGCAGACGAAAACCGCCGGTAACGGAGCCGCCGGGCTCCAGCGGCTCCGTTTCGTCCAAATATGCCGTGACGCGGCAGAGCTTGCCTGCGATCTCCGCTGTTCCGTCTACGGCAAGTCCGTAGTCCGTTTCCCGGCTGTAGTCCGCTGCGCGGATGGTACAGTTGACCACTTCCCCATCCAGCGGCGAAAGCGGACGCAAGAAATATGCCGTATAGCCGCAAAACCAGGCAACTCCCAGCACGCACCCCAGAACCGCTGAAATTCCTCGATGGAGGGCAGCGTCTTTTCTTCCCGCCAATACGCACAAAAGCGCCACCGCGACAAAGCCGGTCAGGCAGAGAGCGGGCGAATCCACATAGCGCAAAAGGCCACAGGCTGCTCCGAAGCCTGCCACAAAGAAAACCAGTCTGCGCATACCCCTCCCCCTTTTCAAAAAGAGGGCGCAGCACCCGGCTGCGCCCTCAACACGTTACTGAATCTTGGAAGCTACATAGTCATCCACCAGAGCCAGCGCGTTATCCATTTTGGTAACGTCCTTGCCGCCGCCCATGGCGGAATCCGGCTTGCCGCCGCCGCTGCCGCCGCAGCAGCTGCACACCTGCTTCACCAGTTCGCCGGCCTTCATGCCGCCGGCAACGGCTTCTTTGCCGCACACCGCCAGGAAGGTAGGCTTACCGCCGCAGCAGGACGCCAGCACGGCCACCACTTTGGGATCCTTGTCCCGCAGCATATCGCCCATCTGACGCAGCTTTGCCGCATCCGCGTTGGGAACCATAGCCGTCAGTACCTTATAACCGCCCAGATTCCGGGAGCCGAACAGGAACCGCTCCACCTCACCGGAGGCCTCCTTGGCCTGATACTGCTCCACGCTGCGCTTCAGGTCTCGTACTTCTTCTACATAGCCCTGAATTTTCGCCGTCACTTCGGAAGGCTTGGTCTTTAGCTTTGCCGCCGCTTCAAACAGCAGCTGCTGGTTCCTCTCCATCTTCTTCAGGCAGGCCTTACCGGTAACGGCTTCAATCCGGCGGACACCGGAAGCCACGCTGCACTCGCTCTCCAGTTCAAAGGGACCCACTTTTGCGGTATTATCCAGATGAGTGCCGCCGCAAAGTTCAATGGAGTAGCCGCCCATATTGACCACGCGGACAGTATCGCCGTACTTCTCGCTGAACAGGGCGGTAGCACCGGTAGCCTCGGCCTCTTCCAGCGTCATCTCCCGGATGTCCACGGGATACCCCTCCAGAATGGAATTCTGGACAATGGAATTCACCTTTGCCAGTTCCTCGGCCGTCAGGGCAGAATAGTGGGTAAAGTCAAAGCGCAGCCGGTCAGGTTCCACATAGGAGCCGGCCTGATGGACATGATCCCCCAGCACCGTCTTCAGCGCCTTCTGCAGCAGATGGGTGGCGGAGTGGGCACGCATGATGGCCTTGCGCCGCTCCACGTCAATGGCAGCACAAACCTCATCGTCCACCTTAATGGAACCGGTAACCATCTTGCCGTAGTGCAGATACTTGCCGCCCTTATCCTTCTGGACATTGGTAACCTGAAAGCGGCTGTTGCCCACCAGAATCACGCCCTGATCGGCCACCTGTCCGCCCATCTCCGCATAGAAAGGTGTCCTGTCCAGCACGATGATGCCCTCTTCGCCGCCGGCAATGGCGCCGGATACCTCCTCGCCCACGCACACAGCCAGCACTTTGGCAGAGCAGTTATTCTCGGTGTAGCCCACGAAGGTGGTAGGCGTATTATCCAGCCCCAGATCAATGCCTGCCCAGGCAAGATCGCCCAGCGCCTTCCGGGCTTCCCGGGCGCGAACCTTCTGTTCCTCCCGCAGGCGGTGGAACTCATCCATGTCCAGAGTCATGTCCTCATCGGCCACCATTTCGATGGTTAGATCGATGGGGAAGCCATAGGTATCCGCCAGCAGGAATGCATCGGCACTGGAGAACTGAGTCTCACCCTTGGCCTTGTGCTCCGCCAGCTTGGCGGCAAAGATGCTCATGCCGCCGTCAATGGTACGGCAGAAGTTTTCCTCCTCCATCTTCACGATCCGGGTGATATACTCAGCGCGTTCCCGCAGGTAGGTATAGTACCCCTCGTTCTCCTGCACCACCGTCTCCACAACCTGATACAGGAAGGGGGTATTCACGCCCAGGAGTTTACCGTGACGGGCAGCCCGGCGCAGCAGGCGGCGCAGAACGTAGCCTCTGCCTTCGTTGCTGGGCAGAACGCCGTCGGCAATCATAAAGGTGGACGCCCGGATATGATCGGTAATGACCCGCAGGGACACATCCATCTTCACGCTCTGTCCGTAGGTCGCACCGGTCAGCTCCGTGACCTTGTTGGTAATGTTCATCACGGTATCCACGTCGAACAGGGAGTCCACATCCTGGCAGACCACCGCCAGACGCTCCAGACCCATACCGGTATCGATATTCTTCTGCGCCAGCTCCGTGTAATTGCCCTGACCGTCATTGTTGAACTGGGAGAAAACGTTGTTCCAGACCTCCATGTACCGGTCACAGTCACAGCCCACGGTGCAGTCGGGCTTGCCGCAGCCGTACTTTTCGCCCCGGTCGTAGTAGATCTCAGAGCAGGGGCCGCAGGGGCCGGAGCCATGCTCCCAGAAGTTGTCGGACTTGCCGAAGCGGAAAATCCGATCGGCAGGCACGCCCACTTCCTTATTCCAGATATCAAAGGCCTCATTGTCATCCTCATAGATGGAAGGATACAGCCGGTTCTCGTCCAGACCAACCACCTTGGTCAGGAACTCCCAGCTCCAGTTGATAGCCTCATGCTTGAAGTAATCGCCGAAGGAGAAGTTGCCCAGCATTTCAAAATAGGTGCCGTGGCGGGCAGTCTTACCGATATTTTCGATATCGCCGGTACGGATACACTTCTGGCAGGTGCAGACCCGATGCCGGGGCGGCTCCACCTCGCCGGTAAAATAGGGCTTCATGGGCGCCATGCCGGAGTTGATCAGCAGCAGGGACGCGTCATTCTGCGGAATCAGGGAAAAACTGGGCAGGCGAAGATGCCCCTTGCTCTCAAAAAAGGAGAGGAACATCTCGCGCAGTTCGTTTACGCCGTAGGGCTTGGGATTCATGATTCTACCTCCATGTGAAAATGATATTCCCGTATTACAAGCTTGGAAACGCAAAGAAAAACGCCGCCCCCAACGCATAGGGGCGACGAAATATCGCGGTACCACCCTAATTCGTCCCAAAGAAGGACATCTTAGACGCCCTGTAACGGGAGCACCCGTCCCGGTCATCCCGGGCAACGCAGGAAGTGGCCTGCGGCGGAATAATCAAGGGCTTACACCGGCTCCCTCTCGCTTACGATTCTTCCCATCCGCTTCGTTTCCGCAATGTCTTTGCATATCCACAACATTCTACCACACACCGTGGAATTGTCAATGGTTTTCTTGAGAATTTCTCAAAATTCTCTGTGTCGGGTCATAGGGGAACGGCTCGTCCCGCTCCGGATCCAGCGTCCGGACAACCAGCTTCGCCGCGCTGGGCAGCGGCGGAACCAGCCCGTCCGCCAGCGTCACGATCTCGATTTCCAGACCATGCCGCCCTTTCCTTAAGCGGCAGTCGAGAACGCTGCTCCAGCTTTGCAGGGTCTTCCCCAATTCCAGTAAATCCGGGTCGGCCTCTGTTCTGCCGGGGCGAATGTCCGTCAGCAGAGGGCTGCCGCAGCCGCAGGGGCAGATGCCCGTGCGCAGTCTGGCATTCTCGCCCATGAAATAGCGCAGCTGGGGCTGAGAAACGGGAGAAAGCACCATCTCCCCTTCCGTCCCCTCCGGAACCGGATTGCCCGCGTCGTCCACAATCTGAACCCGGTACTCCGAATCCCGCACGTGGACGCCTCGGGTTTTGTCGCAGGAGAAGCCGGCAATCACGTCGGTGGCTCCGATTCCGAAGCAGCCCCGGGGAAAGCAGTCAAACCCCCGGCGAATCCCATCGATCATCCATTCCTCACAGGGGTATGCCGCGGTCACCACGTTGCGAATGTAAAGGGGGACGGAGTAAAACGCCCGCAGCTTGGCAAGCCCCAGCACGATCAGCGGTGAGCCGATGATCGTGGCGGCGTGGCTGGAGAAGGCAAGGCGCAGCAGCCTTTTCCAGCGCCGGTCTTCTCCCCACACCACCGGTCTCCCGCCGCACAGCCGAACCGCCTGCTCCATCAGCCTGCTCAGGCTTCCCGCTCCCTGCTGGGGGAAGCAGATGAGAACCGTATCCATTTTCTTTACAAAACGGCTCAGATGTTCGGCCAGATACGCAGCTGAACGCTCCTGTGCCTGGGGCTGCGCCGCCATTTCCCGGAAGACATCATATACCAATACAACCACATCCAAATCTCTGTTTGTGGCTATTATACACAATCACCGGCCACAATTGCAAGCTTTTTTTGATTTTTACACAAAATTCTGTCAACCAAGCCCTATACCTTACTTTCCAGCCAGGCCAGCATTTCCTGCCGTCCCTCTTCGGACATGGGAAAGGTCGCCTCACCCTCCATTTCGCTTTTTTCGTAACAATAAAGGCCGTGCCAGTATTCCACATGGATGCTGCTCTGGGCGAAGTCCACCTCTTTCGGCGTGGCCATCACCACGTTGGGCACCGCCCGGAAGCGAAACAGGCCGCAGGAGCCGGTGAAGATATTGTTCATGGCGAAGGTATGCAGCGTGGGTAAGAAAATTTCCGCCATATCAGTCCTCCGTCAGCGCTTCCATTTCATCCAGAAGCCGGTCGAACAATTCCAGTGCCTGAGAAACCGGCTCCGCCGTAGTCATATCCACGCCGGCGCCCTTCAGCAGTTCGATGGGGCTGCGGGAGCAGCCGCCGGACAGGAAGCTCAGATAATCCTTCACAGCCGGTTCTCCCTCCCGCAGGATCCGCCGGGACAGGGCGACGGCAGCGGCATAGCCGGTGGCGTACTGGAATACATAGTAATTGTAATAGAAATGGGGAATTCTCGCCCATTCCATGGCAATCCGGTCGTCAACCACCATATCCGGGCCATAATACAGCTCGTTCAGCTGCTTGTATTCCTGACACAGAACGTCCGCCGTAAGCGTCTGCCCCTGAGCCGTCAAAGCACCAATGTTCCGCTCATATTCCGCGAACATGGTCTGGCGGTAAATGGTGCCCTTGAACTGATCCAGGAAGTGGTTGATGAGATACGCCCGTTCCTTCCTGTCCGTGGTCTTCCCCAGCAGGTACTCCATCAGCAGCGCTTCGTTGCAGGTGGACGCCACCTCCGCCACGAAAATCACATAGTCCGCGTCAATGGGGTTCTGGTTATGGTTGGAAAGATAGGAATGCAGGGCGTGCCCCATTTCATGGGCGAGGGTGAACTGGCTGTCCAGAGTGCCGGTATAATTCAGCAGAACATAGGGATGGACGGCAGCACCGGCGGAATAGGCGCCGCTGCGCTTGCCCTGATTCTGATACACATCGATCCAGCGGTTGTCAAAGCCCTCCTGCAGGATCGCCCGGTATTCATCTCCCAGAGGCGCCAGAGCATCGTACACCGTCTGCTTGGCCTGCTCAAAGGGAATATGCCGGTTGACATCCGGCACCAGCGGGGTATAAATGTCGTAAAAATGCAGTTCGTCCACTCCCAGCAGCTTCTTGCGCAGACGAACGTAGCGATGCATGGCGGGAAGCTTTTCATGCACCGCCGCAATCAGGTTTTCATACACGGAAACCGGCACATTGTTCGCGTCCAGAGACGCTTCCAGCGCGGAACCGTACTTCCGGGCATCGGCAAAGAATTTCAGCTGCTTGTTCTGCCCGTTCAGCACAGCCGCCGCCGTATTGCGGAAATCGCCAAAGCCGTCGTAAAGATTTTCATAGGCACTCTTCCGCAAAACCCGATCCGGACTTTCCTCCAGCTGGACAAAGGTGCCCTGCGTCAGCGGATGAAGCTTGCCCTCCGCGTCCACGGCATCCCGGAACCTGAGATCCGCGTCTGCCAGCGCGCCATACACCGTGTCCGGTGTCTGCGCCATCTCCCCTGCCGCTGCCAGAAGCTTTTCCTCCGCAGCGGACAGGGTATGCGCCTTTCTGCGGCGCAGATCCGTCAGATACCGACGGTAACGCTCCAGCTGCGGGCAATCCCGATAAAATCCGCACAGCGTCTCCTCGGGAATGGCCATGATCTCCGGCGTATCGAAGCTGCACGCGGAGCTGAGGGCGACCACGACGCTCATAAACCGACCCTGCATTGCCTGACAGGCCGCATTGCGGGTATCCTCATCCGCCCGGCGCATACAGTAATTGCCCAGCCGCTCCGCCTTGACATTCATCCGCTCCATGGCGTCCAGATACCGATAGAGCGTCTCCCCACTGCTGCCGAGGGTGC
>JAXEAK010000063.1:0-34127 GCA_034094395.1 Faecousia sp. | reverse complement strand
AGGTTCGCTGCCTTCGAGGGCAACACCGGCCCCTATATTCTCTACACCATCGTCCGCATCAAGTCCATTCTGAGCCGCTATGGTGCATGGGAGCACCTGCACATTCAGATGCCCGCCAACGGCTATGCCAAGGATCTGATGCTTGCCATCACCAAGTTTGACCCAGCGCTGGAAAATGCCCTGCATTCCTCCGCGCCCAACCTGATTTGTGCGTATATCTATGAGCTTGCCGGCTGCGTCAACAAGTTCTACCACGAGACGCCCATTCTCAAGGAAGAGAACGAGGCGATCAAGGCCGGTCACATCGCCCTGATTGGCCTTGCCAAAAACGTGCTGGAAACCAGCATTGGCCTTCTGGGCTTCTCCGCCCCGGAAAAGATGTAGGCCGTAGGTTTGATTCACGTTGTTGTGCTTTCGTTACCTTCCCCCTGGGGGGAAGGCGGCCGAGCGTCAGCGAGGTCGGATGAGGGGTTCCCCGAAAGAAGAATCGGCCTGTTCTCCCCTCATCAGTCAGAAATCAAAGATTTCTGCCAGCTTCCCCCCAGGGGGAAGCTTAAGCCGCTAAATTCTTATTTACCCAAGTAACAGAGAACCGCACATAGAAGCGTCCCCGTTTGCGTCAGGCAAACGGGGACGAACATTTTATTTGCCGGGCTTGAAGGAATCCTTCAGGCTGACGGAGCGGTTGAACACCAGATGCTCGGGGGAGGAATCCTTGCTGTCGGGGCAGAAGTAGCCCAAGCGCATGAACTGGTAGCTCATCGGTGCCTTGGCGTCTTTCAAAGAAGCCTCCACCTTGCAGCCGGTGAGCACTTCCAGAGAGTTGGGGTTCAGGCAGGCCAGGAAGTCCTTGCCGGCGGCGTCGGGATCGGGATCGTCAAAAAGGTTGTCGTACTGGCGAACCTCTGCGTCCACGGCGGTAGCCGCGTCCACCCAATGGATCGTCGCGCCCTTGACCTTCCGGCCGTCGGCGGGGTCGCCGCCCCGGGAAGCGGGATCGTAGGTGGCCAGCACTTCCGTGATGTTGCCGTTTTCGTCGGTGACGCAGCCGGTGCATTTAATGAGGTAGGCACCCTTCAGGCGGCACTCGGGGCCGTCGGGGTACAGCCGCTTATATTTGGGAATGGGCTGGGCAAGAAAGTCGTCCGCTTCAATCCACAGATTCCGGGAGAAGGTGACCTCCCGGGTGCCGTCCTCGGGACGGTTGGGATTATTCTCCACGGTGACAGTCTCGGACTGGCCCTCGGGGTAGTTGGTGATGGTCAGCTTCACGGGCTTCAGCACCGCCATGACCCGCTGAGCGGTTTCATTCAGATCCTCCCGCAGGCAGAACTCCAGAAAGGCGTAGGGAATGGTGTTGGGGCTTTTTGCCACACCCACCCGCTCGCAGAAGTTGAGGATGGACTTGGGGGTATAGCCCCGGCGGCGCAGGCCGCACAGGGTAGGCATCCGGGGATCGTCCCAGCCGGAGACATAGCCGTTTTCCACCAGCGCGCGAAGCTTGCGCTTCGACAGCACCGTGTGGTCGATGCCCAGCCGGGCAAACTCGATCTGCCGGGGATGATGGGGCACGGATACGTGCTCTACCACCCAGTTGTACAGGGGACGGTGGTTTTCAAACTCCAGGGAGCACAGGGAGTGGGTGATGCCCTCCAGTGCGTCCTGAATGGGGTGGGCAAAGTCGTACATGGGGTAGATGCACCACTTGTCCCCCTGACGGTGGTGATGCATATGGCGAATGCGGTAGATAACGGGATCGCGCATATTGAAGTTGCCGGAGGCAAGGTCTATTTTCGCCCGCAGGGTGTAGCGGTTGTCCTCAAATTCACCGGCGCGCATCCGGGCGAACAGGTCAAGATTCTCTTCAATGGGACGATCCCGGTAGGGGGAGATGGCAGGGGTGTTCAGGTCGCCCCGGTACTCCTTGAACTGCTCGGGAGTCAGCTCACAGACATAGGCCAGTCCCTTTTTGATCAGTTCTACGGCATATTCGTAGTCCTTCTCAAAGTAGTCGGAGCCGTAGTAGAACCGGTCGCCCCAGTCGAAGCCCAGCCAGTGAATGTCCTCCTTGATGGCCTCCACATACTCCTCGTCCTCTTTGGTGGGATTGGTGTCATCCATCCGCAGGTTGCACAGGCCGCCGTACTTTTCCGCGGTGCCGAAATCAATGACCAGCGCCTTGCAGTGTCCGATGTGCAGGTAGCCGTTGGGCTCCGGCGGGAACCGGGTGTGCACAGTGGCACCAGCGAACTGCCCGCCCTCGGCAATGTCCTCGTCAATAAAGGCATGGATAAAATTTTTGCTTTCGGTAATCTCAGCCATATCCAAGCTCCTCTCTTTCATTTACCAATACCAGGCCATTATACCCCATTGCGGAGGATTTTGCAACATTCATTCATGCCAGAATCGATTCCGTTGCAGGCGGATGCTTGTGTGAAAATTGTACAGCCGCCGGCGGTTTATGAAAAATCGGAAAACAAATTAAGAAATCTTAAAATTATGGTTGTCAATTCGGCTATCTTATATTAAAATAGGAAAGGATATAAAGAGAAGGAGTGTGGATCCATTTGTCTGCAATTAAATATCGGCGCATCCTGCTGAAATTAAGCGGAGAGGCTCTGGGCGAGACTGTTTCCGACAATTTGGCGGTTGGCCTGGATTTTGGGAAAATCCATTCCGTCTGCGAAGTTGTTCGTCAGTGCCATGATCTGGGTGTCCAGATCGGACTGGTCATCGGCGGCGGAAACTTCTGGCGGGGCGTGAAGAACGGCAGCGGGAAAATGCAGCGCTCCCACGGCGACGCCATGGGGATGCTGGCCACCGTGATGAACGCCATTGCCGTGGCGGATGTGCTGGAGCAGCACGGGCTGGACGCCCGGGTACTTACCGCTGTGGAAATGAACAAGTTTGCCGAGTATTTTACCCGGGATACCGCCGACCGCTACCTGAATGAGGGCAAGGTGGTCATCTTTGCCGCCGGCACCGGCAACCCCTATTTCTCCACTGACACCGGCGCGGTGCTCCGGGGCGTGGAAATTGAGGCGGATGCGGTTCTGATGGCGAAAAATATCAACGCCATCTATTCCGCCGATCCCCGCACGAACCCCGATGCCGTGCGCTATACCCACCTGACCTACGACAAGGTGCTCTCCGACCACCTGAAGGCTACCGACAGCACCGCTATGACTCTGGCCATGGACAATGATATGCCCATGGTGTGCTTCGCCCTGAATCCCCCGGAAAATATCCTTCGCGTCGTCCGCGGAGAAGCAATCGGAACTACTGTAACTGTTAAGGAGGACTAATCAATGAGCGTGGATTTTAAGGAATTCGGAAGAAGAATGGATAAGACTCTGGAGCATCTGGAGGAGGACTTTGACGCCGTCCGCGCCGGTCGTGCCAACGCCAAGGTTCTTGACCGGATCACTGTGGAATATTATGGCAGCGAGACGCCCCTGAATGGCGTTGCCACCATTTCCACTCCCGACGCCCGTACGCTGGTGATTCAGCCCTGGGACACCAAGCTGCTCAAGGAGATTCAGAAGGCTATACAGGTATCCGATCTGGGCATCAACCCCCAGAACGACGGCAAGGTGATCCGGCTGGTGTTCCCCCAGCTGACGGAGGAGCGCCGTAAGGATCTGGCCAAGCAGGTGAAAAAGTATGCCGAGGATGCCAAGGTCGCCATGCGCAATATCCGCCGGGACGGTATGGACTATGTGAAGAAGCTGAAAAAGAACAGCGAAATCACCGAGGATGACCAGAAGAAGGCAGAGAAGGATCTGCAGGATCTGCTGGATAAGAACATCAAGCGGGTGGACGCCGCGCTGGCTGCCAAGGAAAAGGAACTGATGTCCATTTAAGGACTCGCCACAGTCCGTATAAGCCGTTGGGAGCGCATCGCGCTCCCAACGAAAGCATATTATCATTTCATTTAGAAAGAGGTGCTTTTTCTTGGCGCTTTCGGAAACCCTTGCGCCGCCCCGGCACATTGCCATCATCATGGACGGCAACGGACGCTGGGCAAAAAAGCGGGGACTGCCCCGCACCGCCGGGCACGCTGCAGGCGCGGAAGCCTTCCGGCGCATTGCGAATTACTGCCGCACCCTTGGCGTGGAATACCTGACGGTGTACGCCTTCTCCACGGAGAACTGGAAGCGTTCCGCCGAGGAGGTGGCGGGCATTATGAAGCTGCTGCGCCGGTATCTGGAGGAAGCGCTGCGGGATATGGAGAAGAACCGCGTCCGCTTTTGCTTCTTTGGTGATCTGACCAGACTCAGTCCGGAACTGCAGGCGCTTTGCGAGAGTGCCCAGAAGCGAAGTGAGGAATATGATGTTCAGGTAAATTTCTGCCTGAACTACGGCGGACGGGATGAGATTGTGCAGGCAGCCCGGCGCTTTTCTCAGGACGTGGCGGCGGGAATCCACCGCCCGGAGGAGCTGACGGAGGAACTGCTGTCCACCTATCTGTACTCTGCGGATGTCCCCGACCCGGAGCTGATTATCCGCCCCTCCGGGGAAATGCGCACCAGCAATTTCCTGCTGTGGCAGTCCGCCTACTCGGAATATGTGTTCATGGATGTCCTGTGGCCGGATTTCACCCCGGAGGATCTGGACGCGGCCATCGCGGAGTATCACCGGCGCAACCGCCGTTTTGGAGGAGTATAAAGAAATATGAAAACTCGAATTATCGCGGCGGCAGTGCTGGTACCGGTGCTGTTCCTCATTGTTCTGGTTGCCCCGGTCAGCGCGGCGGCAGTGATTCTGGGCATTTTGCTGGCCATAGCTTCCTATGAACTGCTGTACCGGACGGGGCTTGTCAAGCATTCCCGGCTGGTGATCTATTCCTCTGTGATGGCTTTCCTGCTCTCTCTGTGGAGCTACTTCGGCGCGGTGCGGGCTTACTTCGTCCTGCTGCTGATGGTGTATTTTATCCTGCTGTTTTCGGAAATGATGCTGGATCATATCAAGGTTCGCTTTGAAACGCTGGGAATGTGCTTCGTTTCCGGCGTGATTGTGCCGTATATGCTCACGGCGCTGATCCGGATTCTCACCATGAACGTGGGTCGGTACGTGATTCTGATCCCCTTTATTGTCGCGTTCATGTCCGACGCAGGCGCCTACTTTACGGGTCTCAAGTTTGGCAAGCACAAGCTTGCCCCGGTGGTCAGCCCCAACAAGACCATCGAGGGCGTGCTGGGCGGCCTGGCCGGCGCCATGATCGGTATGCTGATTTACGCGCTGATTCTGGACTTCCCCCTGAAATTTCATGTCTACTATGGGATCGCTCTGCTTTATGGCCTGATTGGCGCCGGCGCCGGCACCTTCGGCGATCTGTGCTTCTCCATTATCAAGCGTCAGACCGGCATCAAGGACTATGGCAATCTGATCCCCGGCCACGGCGGCGTGCTGGATCGGTTCGACTCCCTGACCATGGTGGCTCCCCTGATGGAGGCACTGCTGCTGCTGCTGCCGCTGGTGGAGATGTGAGGACTACTTACTATGGTGAAATGTGTCAGCATTCTCGGCTCTACCGGCTCTATTGGCCGGCAGAGTCTGGACATTCTCAGCCGCCTGCCGGAAATCCGGGTGGCGGCATTGACGGCCGGAACCAGCGCAGAGCGCATGGCGCAGCAGTGCCGTCAGTTTCGGCCTGAACTGGCAGTGATGGCCACGGAGGAAGCGGCAAAAGCGCTGTCCAAAATGATTCAGGATCTCCCCATTCGGGTAAACTGGGGGGAGGAAGGACTGCTGGAGGCGGCGTCTTTGCCCGGCGCGGACTGCGTGATTACCGCCGTGGTGGGCATGGTGGGTCTGAAACCCACACTGGCAGCCATTCGTGCCGGAAAGCGCATCGGCCTTGCCAACAAGGAGACGCTGGTGTGCGCCGGTGAACTGGTGATGGCGGAAGCGGAAAAATACCACGCGGAAATTGTCCCCGTGGACTCCGAGCATTCCGCGATTTTCCAGTGTCTCATGGGCTGCGGGGACAGACGGGAAGTCAAGCGGCTGATTCTGACCTGCTCCGGAGGCCCTTTCTTCGGAAAGAGTCAGGAAGAGTTGAAAACCGTGACCCCGGCGGACGCTCTGAAGCACCCCAACTGGAAGATGGGTGCGAAAATCACCATTGACTGCGCTACCCTGATGAACAAGGGGCTGGAAGTCATTGAGGCCATGCGGCTGTATCGGATGCCGCTGGAGAAGGTGGATGTGGTGATTCACCGGCAGAGCGTGGTGCACTCCATGGTGGAGTTTACCGACGGCGCGGTGATGGCGCAGCTGGGCACCCCGGATATGCGCCTGCCCATTCAGCTGGCGCTGACATTCCCTCAGCGGATTCCCTGCCCGGTGGAGCCGCTGGATCTGTTAAGCTGCGGCCCGCTGACCTTCAGCAAGCCGGACATGGAGAATTTCCCCTGCCTGAAACTGGCTTACCAGTGTGCCAAAATGGGCGGCACCGCCTGCCCCGCCATGAACGGCGCCAACGAGGAAGCCGTTGCCATGTTCCTGCGCAATGAAATCGGCTTTTACGACATTTACCGGCTGGTATCCCGCGCGGTGGAGACCGTGCCCTTCCTGCCCAACCCCACTCTGGAAGAAATTCTGGAGACAGACCGTCTGGCGAGAGCCGCGGTCAGAGCATTTTCTATCAACTAAGCGAGGAAATCTATGAGCGTTCTTTTTGCAATCCTGTTGTTCAGTCTGCTGATTTTTGTACACGAGCTGGGACATTTTGCGGCGGCAAAGCTGTCCGGCGTTCAGGTGAATGAATTTTCCGTCTTCATGGGGCCTGCCTTGTGGTCGAAGCAGGTGGGAGAGACCCTGTATTCCATCCGCCTGATTCCCATTGGCGGCTTCTGCGCCATGGAGGGTGAGGACGGAGGCAGCGACAATCCCCGTTCCTTTGACAAGGCGGCATGGTGGAAACGGCTCATCATTCTGGTTGCCGGCTCCGCTATGAATTTTCTGGTGGGCGTTTTGCTGATGGTGGTGATCTACCTGCCGGTTCAGCGGGTGGCGGTGCCTGTCATTGGCAGCTTTGAAAGCTACAGCACGATCAATGGTGCGGATGGTTTGCAGATTGGCGACCGAATTGTGGAAGTGGATGGAGAAAAGATCTACGTTCAGTCGGATTTTTCCATGATTTTGCAGCTGAATCCCGGGGAAACCCATGATCTTGTGGTGGAGCGGAATGGAGAAAAGGTGGTGCTGCCCAATTTTCGCATGGAAACCCATCCCGTGACGGCTTCCGACGGTACCACCCGGCAGATGTACGGCATGAACTTCACCGTGGAGGAGTTGAACCTCCCGGGCAAGCTGGGCTACGCCTGGAATCAGTGCCTGGACACGGTGCGGATTGTGCGGCTGAGCCTGCAAATGCTCCTCACCGGTCAGGCGGGGCTGAAGGATATGTCCGGCCCGGTGGGCATCGTGCAGCAGATGTCCGTGGTGGCGGAGAGTTCCCCCACCAAAACGGCGGCGCTGATGAATATGCTGTATTTCGGCGGCTTTATCGCCATCAATTTGGCGGTGATGAATCTGCTGCCCATCCCGGCGCTGGACGGCGGGCGGGTGGTGTGCCTGCTTCTCACCACGGCGGTGGAAGCCGTTACCAAAAAGAAAATCGATCCCAAATACGAAGGGTATCTCCACAGCGCGGGGATGATCGTGCTGTTGGGGCTGATGGCAATTATCATGTTCAAAGATATTTTTGTATTGTTCCGAGGATAAAGACAATGACGAGACAGATAACCGTAGGCGGTATTCCCATCGGCGGCGGCGCGCCGGTGGTGATTCAATCCATGCTCAATACCAAAACCACGGATGTGGAGGCAAGCTTAACGCAGATTCGCCAGTTGGCCTCCGCCGGCTGCCAGATCGCCCGGCTGGCGGTGCCCAATCTGGAAGCCGCCCGGGGCTTTGCCGAAATCTGCAAGGAAAGCCCTCTGCCGCTGGTGGCGGACATCCATTTTGATTACAAGCTGGCCATTGCGGCAGCGGAGGGCGGCGCCAGCAAAATCCGCATCAACCCCGGCAACATCGGCGGGGAAGACCGGGTGAAAGCGGTAGTAGAGGTGTGCAAGGATAAGCACATTCCCATCCGCATCGGCGTCAACGGCGGCAGTCTGGACAAAAAACTGCTGGAAAAGTACGGCCACCCCACGGCGGAAGCACTGGTGGAGAGCGCATTCCAGCATCTGGAGCTGCTGGAAAAGCAGGGCTTTTACGATACCTGCGTATCCATGAAGTCCTCCTCCGTGCCCACCATGGTGGCGGCCGCCCGGTTGTTCCGGGAACGGTGCGATTATCCCATCCACATCGGCGTGACGGAGACCGGCCCGGTGAAACAGGGCTTAATCAAGTCTGCCATGGGCATCGGCGCGCTGCTGTTGGACGGCATCGGCGACACCATCCGGGTGAGCCTGACCGACGACCCGGTGCAGGAGGTCTACGCAGCAAAGGATATTCTGAAGGCCGCCGGACTGCGCAAGGAGGGCGTGAACATCGTCTCCTGTCCCACCTGCGGTAGAACCCGCATTGACTTGATCGGCCTTGTCAACCGGGTGGACGAAGCCCTGCGGGATTGCCAAAAGCCCATCACCGTGGCGGTCATGGGCTGTGTGGTCAACGGCCCCGGGGAAGCCCGGGAAGCGGACATCGGCATTGCCGGCGGCGACGGCTGGGGCATGATCTTTGAAAAGGGCGAGCAGGTGGAAAAGCTGCCCTACGAGGAATTGCTCCCCGCCCTGCTGAAACGAATCGAAGCGCTGTAATTACTTATGGAAAAGACTGTTTATTTCTTCCAAATGTTCCCCGCCTATGAGCCGCCTGAGACGCTGCGCGAAGCGCTCTCTCAGGCGGCTATCGCTGCTGCGGATATTTCCGCGGAGGACAGAAGCGTGCATGTGGTGGTGCATTCGGAAAGCTATATCCCCCAGCGGCTGCTGGATCAGGCGGCAAAGGAAATTGCCGCTCTGTACGGTCTGCGCCTGCTGGCGCTGACGGCGACCCATCCGGCCTCCGAACTGACCAAAATGGAACCGGCGGAACTGATGAATCTGTTCGTCCAGCGGGATTCCATGGCGCGAGGCTCCCTGGCCGGGGCAAAGTGGGAGTGGGAAGGGGAGCACCTGACCATTCATCTGGCCGCCAACGGCAAGGACGCGCTGATGGAGCAGGTGCCTAAGGTGCAGCAGATTCTGCGGGAGCGGTTCGCCGCCCCGGTGACCATCTCCATCGAGACCGGCACGGCGTTGGAGGGAAAGGAACTGCTGGACGCCATGGAGTCCATGCGTGACCGGATGATGCAGACTCTGCCCGCCGCCCCTGCGGCAAAGCGGGAGGAAAAGACGGCGCCTCCCAGTGAAACCTTCTACGGCAAGCCCTTCCGGGGCAGCGCCGTGCCCATGAAAGACCTGAGCATGGACATGGGCACGGTGATTGTGGAGGGAAAGGTGTTCAACGTCGATCACAAGGAGCTGAAGAAGCGCAACGCCTATGTGGTCAAATTCGACATGACCGACAACACCAATTCCGTCCGTGTCAGCCGCTTTATGGAGGCAAACGAGGCAAAACCCATTCTGGAGAATGTGAATATCGGCTCCGTCCTGCGGGTGCAGGGCAAACTGATCGAGGATCGGTTTGAAAATGAGATGGTGCTCAAACCCTATGCCATGCAGCCCGGCAGTCTGCCAAAGCGGCAGGATACGGCAGTTGGGAAAAAGCGGGTGGAGCTGCATCTGCACACCACCATGTCCAATATGGATGCCCTGACACCCACCGATGCCGCCATCCGGCAGGCGGCAGCCTGGGGACATCGCGCCATCGCCATCACCGACCACGGCTGCTGCCAGTCCTTCACCGACGCCCTGCACACCGTGGAAGGGAAGAAGCCTCCCAAAGTGGCAGGCACCGACGAAATCATCAAGATTCTCTACGGCTGTGAAGGGTATTATGTCAACGACGTGGACGACCGCATCGTGGTGCATGGGGAAAAGGACATGACTTTCCACGAGGAATTCGTGGCCTTCGATCTGGAAACCACCGGCCTTTCCTCCCGGGAGGACAAGATCATCGAAATCGGCGCGGTTATCTTAAGGGATGGGCAGGAAATTGACCGGTTCCAGACGTTCGTGGATCCGGAGCGGCATCTGGATCGAAAAATTGTGGAGCTGACGGGGATCAGCGAGGAGATGCTGGTGGGCGCGCCGAAAATCGAAGAGGTGCTGCCAAAATTCCTGGAGTTTGTTGGCGACCGGGTGCTGGTTGCCCACAATTCCGATTTTGACACCGGCTTTATCCGGGCGGAGTGCGCCCGGCAGGGATATGAGTACAACTATACCGCAGCCGACACCCTGATTCTTTCTCAGAATCTGCTGCGGCATCTGAACAAATTCAAGCTGGATATCGTGTCCAATGCCCTGAACCTGCCGGAATTTAACCATCACCGGGCAGGGGACGACGCCATGACCTGCGGCCTTATCATGACGAGACTTATGCAGATGCTGGAAGAGGAATACGACATCCACACCCTGCAAACCATTAACCCTGCCATGGTGAAGCTTCGTTCCGGCGGACGGATTACCGACCGGCAGGCGCGGCATATTATCCTGTTCGCCAAAAATCAGGTGGGACTGCGCAATCTCTACCATCTAATTTCCAATTCCAATCTGAAGCATTTCCGCCGGGTGCCCCGGATTCCCAAATCCGAGCTGCTGGAAATGCGGGAGGGACTCATCATCGGTTCCGCCTGCGAAGCGGGCGAGCTGTTTCAGGCGGTGCTGGACGGAAAGAGCCACGACGAATTGAAGCGAATCGCCTCGTTCTATGATTTTCTGGAGATTCAGCCCCTGGCCAACAACCGGTTTATGCTGGAAAGCGATAAATACGCGGCAAAAACCGACGAGGATCTGCGGGAATATAACCGCACCATTGTCCGGCTGGGAGAGGAACTGGGTAAACTGGTGGTCGCCACCGGCGATGTGCACTTCCTGAACCCGGAGGACGAGGTGTTTCGGCACATTCTGCTGGCTACCAAGGGCTTTGACGACGCGGACAAGTCCATGCCACTGTACTTCCGTACCACCGACGATATGCTGGAGGAGTTTTCCTATCTGGGGGAGGAAAAGGCCTACGAGATCGTGGTGGAAAACCCCAACAAAATTGCCGATATGTGCGAGACCATGCGTCCGGTGCCCCACAATCTGTTTGCTCCCAAGATCGAAAATTCCGTGGAGGACTTAAAAAATCTGGTGTATACCAAATTCCATCGGCTCTATGGGGACAATCCCCCGGAGGTATTCACCAAGCGCGTGGAGACAGAGCTGCACGACATCATCTCCTGCCACTATGATGTGATTTATATGTCCGCCCAGAAGCTGGTGCAGAATTCTCTGGAAAACGGGTATCTGGTCGGCTCCCGTGGTTCCGTGGGCTCCTCCATCGTGGCTTATATGTCCGGCATTACGGAGGTCAACTCCTTCCAGCCCCACTACCGCTGCCCGAACCCTGCGTGCAAGTACACGGAGTTGAACGTGCCCGAGGGCTACAACTGCGGTGCGGACTTGCCCGACGCGGTGTGTCCCAAATGCGGCACGAAAATGGAAAAAGACGGCTTCAATATCCCCTTCGAGACCTTTCTGGGCTTCGGCGGCGACAAGGTGCCGGATATTGACCTGAACTTCTCCGGCGAATACCAGTCCAAAGCCCACGCCTACTGTATTTCCATGTTCGGCTCGTCCCATGTGTTCCGGGCGGGCACCATCGGCACGGTGGCGGAGAAAACCGCCTTCGGCTACGTCAAGAAGTACCTGTCGGAGCGGGGGAAAACCGCTTCCCGTGCCGAGGAAGCCCGGCTTGCCAACGGCTGCGTAGGTGTGCGCCGCACCACAGGCCAGCACCCCGGCGGTCTGGTGGTTATTCCCCAGGAAAATGAGATCTGGGATTTCTGCCCGGTGCAGCACCCGGCGGACGACCCCAATTCCGACCAGATCACCACCCATTTTGAGTATCACTCCATGGAGGAAAACCTCTTGAAGCTGGATATGCTGGGACACGATGACCCCACCATGATCCGCATGATGGAGGATATGACCGGGGTGGACGCCAAGACCATTCCTCTGGACGACAAGGACACTATGTCCATCTTTACGTCCTCCAAGGTTCTGGGCTATGAGGACGACCCGATTCTCGGCCCTACCGGCGCCGTTGCCATTCCCGAGTTCAACACCCGGTTCACCCGGGGAATGCTCATGGACACCATGCCCACCCGGTTTGATACGCTGGTGCGGCTCTCCGGCTTCTCCCACGGCACGGACGTGTGGCTGGGCAACGCCAAGGATCTGATTACCTCCAAAACCGCCACCGTTGACTCCACCATCGGCTGCCGCGACGACATCATGCTCTATCTGATTTCCTGCGGGATGCCGGAAAAGCGGTCGTTTAAGATCATGGAGTCCGTCCGAAAGGGCAGAGGACTTCCTGAGGGCGCGGAGGAGGAAATGGTTGCGGCGGGCGTGCCGGATTGGTACATTGGCTCCTGCAAGAAGATCAAGTACCTGTTCCCCAAGGCTCACGCCGTGGCTTACGTTATGATGGCCTTCCGCATTGCCTGGTTCAAGGTGCACCACCCGCTGCCGTTCTACGCGGCGTACTTTTACCGCCGCAGCCAGAAGGGCGGCTTTGACGCGGTGCTGATGACCGGCGGCAAGGAGGCGGTGATGGCGAACATCCAGGCCATTGACCATAACGAGGAAGCCACCGCCAAGGACGAGGATCTGCTGACCACGCTGGAAGTGGTGTATGAATTCTACCTGCGGGGCTTTGAATTCGCGCCCATCAGCATTTACGACAGCCACGCCACAAAGTTCCTCATCAAAGACGGGAAGCTCTTGCCGCCCTTCGTGGCCATTTCCGGTCTGGGCGAAAGCGCGGCATGGGACTTAATGGAGGGCAGAAAGGGAAAAACCTTCCTGTCCATCGAGGAAGTGGCGGCGGCCTGCCCCAAGGTCTCCAAGACCCATATGCAGATGCTGAAGGAGGCGGGCGCCTTCGGCGATCTGCCGGACACCAGTCAGGTCAGCTTTTTCTGATAAACAAGGCGGCACGCCGAACTTGGCGTGCCGCTTTGCTTACTGTTCCAGATACTGGACAAATCCCAGTGTCATGTAGTCGAGAATCACGTGCTTGTCCGGCGTCTTGCCCATGGTGACCCGGTGGCAGTGAACCTCCCATACCGGCTGCCCCTGCAGCTGGGATTTCCGAATCTCAAACACATGGTTCCAGCTCCGACCCTCCATGTACTCCTCGTCCCGGACAAAGCGGATCAGCTCCAGCTTCCGGAAGTGGAAGGTGGGAAATGCGTTCTTGATGCAGGTTTCAAACAACACCTCGGCGTCCCGGACGCTGCCCATCTCAAAGGTGCTGCGAATCATGGCTCCATAGTCTTGCATGGAATAACCCTCCTTCAGAGTTTTTGGTATGTCTTGTCCAGAAATTTCTGGCTGTTGACAATTACCCGCTTGTGGGTGCCTCTGCCGATTTCCCCGGCTTCATCCGAGGCGCGCAGGGAGAAGGTGATGACCTTGCCCTCCACGGCGGTGACCTCCGCCTCCGCGCGAACCTCCAGCCCCACGGGGGTGGCGGACAGATGCTCGATGCTGAGCAGCGTGCCCACAGTGGTCTGGCCTTCCGGCAGCGCCGGGGCAACGGCTTCGCAGGCGGCGCCCTCCATGAGCGCGGCCATGCAGGGAGTGGCGTAGACCAGCAGATCGCCGGAACCAACCAAAGCGGCGGTGTCCTCCCGCTCTACCAGCGTGGACGCTTCTCCCTTCATTCCAACGGTAATCTCCATGGGTATCACAACCTTTCTCCTAAAAATATAGCCCATAACCCGGTGGCTGTCAATGAAAAAGCTTGCCTTTTCCGGGCAAGATCATTATAATAAAGCCATTCATCAGAAAGAGGTGACCATATATGGTTATCAATGACAAGCTGAATCTCACTATGCTGTGTGATTTCTATGAACTGACCATGAGTCAGGGCTATTTTGCAACGGGCTACAGTGACCGCATTGCCTACTTTGACCTGTTCTTCCGGCAGTGCCCGGATGGCGGCGGCTTCGCCATCGCGGCAGGTCTGGAGCAGATCATTCAGTATGTGCAGGATCTGCACTTCGACCCGGAGGATATCGAATATCTGCGCGGTCGCAATATGTTCAGCGAGGAATTCCTGCAGTATCTGGCGGATTTCCGGTTTACCGGCGATATCTGGGCGGTACCGGAGGGCACGCCCATCTTCCCCAACGAGCCGATTATCACCGTGCGGGCTCCCGCCATTCAGGCGCAGCTTGTGGAGACTTACCTGCTGCTGTGCATCAATCACCAGAGCCTGATCGCCACCAAGGCCAACCGCATTGTCCGGGCGGCTGAGGGACGGACGGTGCTGGAGTTTGGTTCCCGCCGGGCGCAGGGCGCGGACGCGGCCATTCTGGGCGCACGGGCTGCCTACATCGGCGGCTGCCATGGCACCGCCTGCACCATCTCCGATCAGCTGTTCGGCGTGAAGGCCGGCGGCACCATGGCCCACGCCTGGGTGCAGATGTTCGACAGCGAATATGAGGCCTTCAAGGCCTATGCCCAGATGTATCCCCACAATGCCGTGCTGCTGGTGGACACCTACAACACCCTGAAGTCCGGCGTGCCAAATGCCATTCGGGTGTTCAACGAAGTCCTGAAGCCCATGGGCATCACCAAGTGCGGCATTCGTCTGGACTCCGGAGATATGGCCTACCTGACCCAGCAGGCGAGAAAGATGCTGGATGACGCGGGCTGGACGGAGTGCAGCATTTCCGTATCCAATTCCCTTGACGAGTACATCATCCGGGATATTCTGCGTCAGGGCGCGAAGATCGATATGTTCGGTGTCGGCGAGCGGCTGATTACCGCGAAGAGCGAGCCGGTGTTCGGCGGCGTGTACAAGCTGGCCGCGGTGGAAGAGCCGGACGGAACCATCGTGCCCAAGATCAAGATTTCCGAGAACGTGGTGAAGATCACCAACCCCCACTACAAGAAGCTCTATCGCTTTTATGCCAAGGACACCGGCAAGGCCATTGCCGATTATATGACTGTCTACGATGAAGTGGTGGACGATAGCAAGGATATGGAGATTTTTGATCCGGAGGCCACCTGGAAGACCAAACGTATCTACAATTTTACGGCGAAGGAGCTTCAGGTGCCCATTTTCAAGGACGGCAAGCTGGTTTACCGGATGCCCTCGCTGGAGGAGATCCGCAGCTACTGTGCCCAGCAGGTGGACACTCTGTGGGACGAGGTCAAGCGGTTTGACAACCCCCAGACTTACTATGTGGATCTTTCCCAGAAGCTGTGGGACGTGAAGTACGGCCTGCTGAAGCGCAATGGCAAACAGGGATAAACCGGCCTATACCGTTGCGCTGGGCGGCGTGCTGGCGGCGCTTGCGGTGGTGATCATGAGCCTGGGAACCCTGATTCCGGTGGCGACCTATGTCTGTCCCATGCTCTGTGCCATTCTCACGCAGGTGGTGTGCAGGCTTTGCGGCAGGCGGATCGCGTGGGCGTGGTACGGCGCAGTGGCGATTCTGTCCCTGCTGCTGGCGCCGGACAGGGAAGCGGCGGCGGTGTTCGCGTTTTTGGGGTACTACCCGATTGTCAAGCCTCGGCTGGACGCGCGGAAGCTGCCCTGGCTGTGGAAGGCACTGCTGTTCAACGGCTCCATGCTGGTGATGTACTGGCTCCTGATTCACCTTTTTGGCATGGAAGGGCAGGAATTTGCGGGCATGGGCATTGCCATGGCGGCAGCGGTACTGCTTCTGGGAAATGTGACATTTTTCCTGCTGGACAGGGTACTTGGCAGACGGTTCCGCCGCCGGTGAAGGCAGGAACGAAAGAGAGTGCAATGGAGAATCACTGGTATTTGTATATTCTGCGCTGCGGAGACGGCAGCCTGTATACAGGCATTACCACCGATGTTGCCCGGCGGCTGGACGCCCATCGCCGGGGAAAGGGCGCCAAATACACCCGGGGGCGAGGGCCGCTGACGCTCCTCTATCGGGAGGAATGCGGCACCCATTCTCAGGCGCTGAAGCGGGAACTGGCGGTGAAGGCGCTGACGCGGGAGGACAAGGAAGCGCTGGCGCGCTCCTGCGGGGACGGAGCAGAATAATACAAAATGGACTTTACGCTTTGCGTAAAGTCCATTTTTTGCCGGAAAGCGAAAGAAGCACTTGCAATTACAGCCCCGTTCGACTATAATAAACTGAATTATTCTCTTTTGAATGAGGTTACGCTGTGTATCTGAAATCATTGGAACTACAGGGCTTCAAGTCCTTCCCGGACAAAACACTGATCCGTTTTGGCGATGATATCACCGCCATTGTCGGCCCCAACGGCTCAGGAAAGTCGAATATTTCCGACGCGATTCTGTGGGTCATGGGCGAGCAAAGCTCCAAAACCCTCCGCGGCGCGAAAATGGAAGACGTGATCTTCGGCGGCACCCAGAAGCGGAGCGCCGTGGGCTTCGCGGAAGCTACGCTGACGCTGGACAATACGGATAGAGCTTTGGCCTACGATGCCGACGAGGTTATGGTCACCCGCCGGTATTATCGCTCCGGCGACGGTGAATACTACATCAATAAGCAGTCTGCCCGGCTGCGGGACATCAACGAACTGTTTATGGATACCGGCCTTGGCAGGGAAGGCTATTCCAACATTGGTCAGGGCAGAATCGACGAGATTCTCTCCCTGAAAAGCGGCGACCGCCGGGAAATTTTTGAAGAGGCGGCCGGCATTTCCAAGTACCGTCATCGCAAGGAGGAAACCGAGCGGAAGCTGGCGGCGACAGAGGACAACCTGCTTCGTATCGGCGACAAGGTTTCCGAACTGGAACTGCAGCTGGAACCGCTGAAGGCACAGTCGGAAAAGGCAAAAAAATATCTGGAACTGAAGGACGAACTGAAGGGCGTGGAGGTTGCCGTGTGGCTGGACACGCTGGATAAGCTGTCCGCTGCCGCGAAAAAGGCCGAGGAGGACTATGCCTCCGCGTCGTTCGTGCTGCAGCAGGCGCATGACGAGTTGGACGCCCTCTACCATCAGGCGGAGGAGTTGGGCAAAACCCTTCATGATCGGGACGCAGAACTGGAAACCGTCCGTGTGAAGGCCAATATGCTCAGCGCCACCCACCAGCAGTTGGACGGCCAGATGGCGGTGCTGCAGGGCAATATGGAAAACAACCGGGCGAATATTGCCCGGATTGAAGAGGAACTGAAGGGGCAGGAGGATCGCAGCGGCGGTATCGCGGCGCAGATCCGGCAGACCGACCAGCGGATATCGGAGATTGAAGCCGCTCTGGAGGGAAAACGCCGGGCGTTGCAGCAGTGCCAGCAGGAGCAGACTACGCTGACTGCCAACGCACAGGGCATTACCAGACAGTATCTGGAACTGCGGGGCAGGGAATCCACTCTGGCGGCAGAGATTGCCGGCGCCGAGGCAGATGTCCGTGGCCTGGAAGAAAGCATGGCGCAGACCCGGCAGCGTCTGGAGCAGCTGACCGGTGACCTGTCCGCGGGGGCGGAGCGCCGGCAGGAGGCGCAGACCAATCTGGAAGGCTGCCAGAAGGAACTGCGCGCCGCCCGGGACAATGTAACCGCCGCCAATAATACCATCTCCGGCTATACTTTGCGGCAGAATGCCCGCAGCAAACGCCGGGACGAGCTGGAGGAAAAGCAGCGGGAGCTGTCCCGGACGCTGGACTCCGTGACGGCAAAGCTCAGGGTTTTCCGCGCCATGGAGCGGGATTTTGAAAGTTACAATAAGGCCGTCCGTATGGTGATGCAGGAAGCCCAGCGGGGCGCGCTGCGGAATATTCACGGCCCGGTTTCCCGCCTGATCCGCACGGAGGACAGCTTCACCGTCGCCGTGGAGATCGCGCTGGGCGCCGCCATGCAGCAGATCGTGGTGGGCAGCGAGGCCGACGGCAAGGCGGCCATTTCCTATCTGAAGCGTACCGGCGGCGGTCGTGCAACCTTCCTGCCCCTGAACAGCATTCAGGGGAGGACTTTGCAGGAGAGTGGCCTTGAAAATTGCCGGGGTTTTGTGGGAATTGCCTCCCAGTTGGTAAAAACTGACGAAAAATACCGGGGAATTGTGGAGAATCTGCTGGGGCGTACGGTGATTGTGCAGGATATGGACGCGGCGATCGCCATGTCCCAGAAGTATCACAGCCGGTTTAAGATTGTCACTCTGGACGGTCAGGTGATGAACCCCGGCGGCTCCATGACCGGCGGTTCCGTGAACAAGGACGCAGGGTTGCTGTCCCGCGCCAACGAACTGGAAAAGCTGACGGCGCAGGAGCAGAAGCTGCAGCAGGAACGGCAGATTTTGGAAGCGGATTTGCAGGAAGCCCGGCGCCAGTGTGATCAGGTGGAGTTCCAGCTTTCCGCCGCCCGGGATCAGCTTCGGGAGGCGGAGGATCAGGTGCTCCGGCTGGAAGGGCAGGAAAAGCAGCACGAAATTCTGCTGAACGCCATTGTGGAGGCGGAAGCTTCCGCCCAGCGGGAGAAGGAGACCCTGAGTCAGCGGGACGGCGCCGACCGGGAACGCTGCGCCGCCCAGCAGGCGAAAATTCAGGTTTACAACCGGGAATTGGCGCAGGTGCGGGAGCAGCTGAACCGTTTGGAGGGCAGCCAGACTGAGGCGGCGCAGGCCAACGCCGCCATCTCCGACCGCATGACTGTCCTGAAAACCGAGGAAGCGGCGCTGGAAGCCGAGCGGGCAACCGCTCAGTCCCACATCGGGGATCTGAAACAGCTGCAGGGTGCCATGGAAGGCGACCGGGAGAAGAAGCTGGCGCTGAAGGATGCCATTGCGGAGGATAATACCCGTCTGGAAGCGGAGATTGCCGGACTGAAGCAGCGTCAGACGGAAAACGATGCGGAAAGCGCCCGGATGAACGTGACCATGCAGCAGGTGCTGGAGAGCCGCACCGCCGCGGAGGCTGCGAAAACCCGGGCGGAACGGGATGCCCAGGAGAAAAATAAGGACATCCTGAACATGGAGCGTGCCTGTGCGCTACTGGAGCAGAAGAAGGTTACGTCCTCCATGGAGGAGCGGCAGATCATCGACAAGCTGTGGGATTCCTACGGCCTGACTCCCGGCACCGCCGTGGAGCATCGGGGAGAGATCGAGAACGTGGCCGCCGGGAACCGGCGCAGCGCGGAACTCAAGCGAAAAATCGCCGCGCTGGGCACGCCGAACTTAGGCGCCATCGAGGAGTACGCCCGGGTCAACGAGCGCTACACCTACCTCGCGGGGCAGCGGGACGATGTGCTGAATTCCAAGCGGGAGCTGGAGGGCGTTATCCGCAATATCACTGCGGAAATGACCACGATTTTTGTGACGGAATTTGCGAAAATTGACCATTATTTCGGCCAGACCTTTGAGGAAATGTTCGGCGGCGGCAAGGGACAGCTGATTCTGGAGGATCCGGAAAATCCCCTGACCTGCGGCATCGAGATCCGGGTGCAGCCGCCCGGAAAGCAGGTCAAGACCATTACCCTGCTGTCCGGCGGCGAAAAGGCTTTCGTAGCCACGGCACTGTACTTTGCCATTTTGAAGGTGCGTCCTACGCCGTTCTGCCTGCTGGATGAGATTGACGCGGCGCTGGACGACCGGAATGTGGAGCGGTTTGCCAGCTATCTTCACAATCTGTCAAAGAAAACCCAGTTCATCGTCATCACCCACCGCCGGGGCACCATGGAAGCCTCCGACGTGCTTTACGGCGTGACCATGCAGGAGCAGGGTGTCAGCAAGCTTCTGCGGCTGGACTTAAACCAGATGGAAGAATATCTGGGAATTGTGGAATAAATGTTGTAGGGCGGAGTCATGACTCCGCCGACCCGTGATGATGTTTGTGTGGCCTCGTTGATTGGTTGTCACCCAACGGGCACGATGCAAAGGAACAGGAGAAAATTTGGTATTTTTTGATAAAATCAAGGCCGGTCTTGCAAAGACCCGGGACGCTTTGAGCGACAGTCTGGGCAGCGTTTTTTCCGGCTTTTCCGAAATCGACGACGACTTTTACGACGAACTGGAGGAGAGCCTGATTCTGGCGGATCTGGGCGTGGACACCGCCTGCAAGGCGGTGGAACATTTGCGTAAGGCCGTCCGGGAGCAGCATCTGAAATCCACCGAGGAAGCCAGAACCGCATTGAAGGAAATTCTGGTGGAAATGCTGAACGTGGGGGACACGGCGCTGAACCTGTCCACGACGCCCAGTGTGGTTTTGGTCATCGGCGTCAACGGCGTGGGTAAGACCACCACCATCGGCAAGATCGCAAAACAGTTGACCCAGCAGGGCAAAAAGGTGCTGCTGGTGGCGGCGGATACCTTCCGGGCGGCGGCTGCCGACCAGCTGGAAATCTGGGCGGAGCGCAGCGGCGCCGCCATTGTCCGGCAGCATGAGGGCGCTGACCCTGCCTCGGTGGTGTACGACGGCATTCAGGCCGCCCGGGCAAGAGACGTGGACGTGATTCTCATCGACACCGCCGGACGGCTGCACAACAAGGCAAACCTGATGAACGAGCTGAACAAGATCAGCCGCATCATCGACCGGGAGCTGCCCAACGCGGCGCGGGAGACCCTGCTGGTGCTGGACGGCACCACCGGCCAGAACGGCCTGATTCAGGCGAAGCAGTTCAAGGAGATTGCCGGTGTCACCGCTATCGCCCTGACCAAGCTGGACGGCACCGCCAAGGGCGGCATTGTCATTGCCGTGGCGGACGCGCTGCAGATTCCTGTGAAATTTGTGGGCGTGGGCGAGCAGGCGGACGACCTGATGCCCTTTGAAGCCGAGCAGTTTGTGGAGGCGCTGATCTGATGAAGGTTGTATTGGCAAGCAAAAATCCTCACAAGCTGGTGGAAATCAGCAAAATTACCGAGAAATTCGGCATGGAACTGGTAATGGAGTCCGATTTAGGCGTAGACATCGACGTGGAGGAAACCGGAACCACCTTTGAGGAGAATTCCTTCCTCAAAGCGGATGCCGTCATGAAAGCAACCGGGCTTCCCGCTCTGGCGGACGATTCCGGCATAGCGGTGGACGCCCTGAACGGAGAACCGGGCATCTACTCCGCCCGGTACGGCTTTGATGACACGCTGGACGACTGGGGTCGGCTCCAGCTGCTGCTGAAAAACACGGAAGCCGTTCCCGACGGGCAGCGGCAGGCGAAATTCGTCTGCGTGATTACCATGGTCACCCCCCAGGGGCAGACCATTCAGGCTCGGGGCGAAATCCACGGTGAGCTGCTGCGTGCTCCCGCCGGGGAGAACGGCTTCGGCTATGACCCGATTTTCTACTATCCCCCCATGGGCAAGACCACGGCTCAGATGACCCCGGAGGAAAAGAACCGGGTGTCTCACCGGGCAAATGCCCTGAAAGTGTTTTATGAGAAATTGAAGGAGGCAGGCTATGCTGACAAGTAAGCAGCGCGCGGAGCTTCGCGCGCAGGCCAATACCCTGGAAACCACGCTGATGGTGGGTAAGGACGGCGTCACCGAGGCGGTTGCCGCGGAAGCCGACCGGCTTCTGACCGCAAGAGAACTGGTGAAGGGCAAGGTGCTGGAAACCGCCCTGATGAGCGCCCGGGAGGTGTCCGACGCCCTGTGTCAGGCCACCGGCGCGGAGGGAATCGCCTGTGTAGGCAGTAAATTTGTGATCTGGCGGTTCTCGGAGAAGTGCCAGGAGGCGCGGAACCAGACCGGCCGGGCAAAACGGAAGGAAACGCCCAAATCCAAGGCCGATCCCGTGGGCAAGGGCGTGCGCGCCCGCCGGGCGGCGGCGAAACAGGCGCGGGAGCAGCGCAACCAGTATTTCCGGGAGCAGGCCATTGAAAAGTCCATCGAGCGCAGCCGGGAAAAGCAGCTGCGGGGAGATAATTAAGCTTCCCCTTGGGGGGAAGCTGGCAAAAATCTTTGATTTTTGACTGATGAGGGGAAGTAGCATTGTTATAAAACGGGAATCCCCTCATCCGACCTCGCCGATGCTCGGCCACCTTCCCCCGTGGGGGAAGGTTATAACAGAAAAAATCGTCAGATATGGATAGAGGACGGGTAGTATGGAACGAATCGGCATCTACGGCGGGACTTTCAACCCACCCCATATTGGACACATTCAGGCGGCGAAGCAGGCCGTCCGCGCGCTGGAATTGTGCAGACTGCTGCTGATTCCGGCCTATGCGCCGCCTCACAAGGCAGCGTTGCCTTCTAATTCTCCCACTGCGCAGCAGCGGCTGGAGATGCTGCGCATTGCCGCCGCCGGGTGCCCGCAGATTGAGGTTTCGGACGTGGAACTCAGGCGGGAGGGTGTCAGCTACACCTTTGAAACGGTGGCACAGATCCGCCAGAGCTACCCAGACGCAGAACTGATTCTGCTGATGGGGACGGATATGTTCCTCACCTTTGAAAGCTGGATGCACCCGGAAGAAATCCTGAAGGAAGTATCTCTGGGCGTATTCTACCGGGGAGACAAAGGGGAAGTACCGGCTGTCCGGCAAAAGAAAGCGGAGATGGAAGGGCTGGGGGCGAAGGTCTATCTGGTGCGCAACGATGTGATCCCGATTTCCTCCACCCAGATGCGCCGGCTTCTGGCGTTCCGCTGCGCCGGGGAGTATTTGCCTGACGGCGTGCTGGATTATATCCGGGAAAACCGGCTGTACGACACCCGTACCAACTGGAAGAATTTACCCATGGAGCAGCTGGAGCAGGTGGTGGTAAGCCTGCTGAACCCCAACCGGGTCAAACACGTTCTGGGCTGCCGGGATACGGCGGTGGCGCTGGCGCAGCGCTGGGGCGCGGATGTCACCGATGCCGCCCGGGCAGGCATTCTCCACGATATTACCAAGGCCATTGACGGCCCCCTGCAATTGACATTATGTGATGCCTATGGTAAACTATTAGACGATTTTTCCAAACGCTATCCCAGAACCCTCCATGCGCTTACCGGTTCCATGGTTGCCCAGCGGATTTTTGGGGAAAATGAAGCTGTGGTCTCGGCAATTGAGTTCCATACCACGGGCAAGGCCAATATGAATCTTCTGGAGAAGATCATTTACGTGGCGGACTACATGGAGCCGAACCGGGATTTCCCCGGCGTGGAGCGGCTGCGGGAATTGGCTTTTTCCGATATTGACGCGGCGCTGAAGCTGGGGCTTGAAATGACGCTGGAGCACCTGAAGGAGCAGGGAGCAGAGGTGTCTCCGGCTTCCCGGGATGCCCTTGCGTGGCTGAATCGGTAAATTAACCCATATGTCCAGAAAGGAAAGATGTTATGTTAACACCAAAAGAAATCGCCTACGAGGTTACCCGGGCACTGGATGCCAAGAAGGGCATGGACATTAAACTGCTGAAAATTGATTCCGTCAGCACGCTGGCAGATTATTTTCTGATTTGCACCGGCACCTCCAACACCCACGTCAAGACCCTTTGCGACTATGCCGAGTACACTCTGGAGCAGCTGGGCGAGCCTATGCTGGGACGGGAAGGCCATCGGGGAAGCGCCTGGGAGCTGCTGGACTATGGCTCTATTGTGGTGCACGTTTTCACGGAGGAAGCCCGGAAGTTCTATGACCTGGAGCGACTGTGGGCAGACGCGGAAGTCATCGATCTGAAGGAGATTATTCCCGAATTGAAGGACTGAGCGAATTGTTGGAAGGTGAAAATTGAAAGTGGAAGGTTACTGTCAACTTTCAACTGACCAAAGATATTATTGCCGCGAAAAACACGCGGTTTAAGAGAGGAATGTTCGCCATGAACTACGATTATGCAAGCATTGAAGCCAAATGGCAGAAATACTGGGAGGAGAATGACACCTTCCACACGGATGTGTGGGATTTTTCCAAACCCAAGTATTATGTGCTGGATATGTTCCCTTACCCTTCCGGCGTGGGTCTGCACGCCGGTCATCCCGAGGGCTATACCGCTACCGACATCATGTCCCGGATGAAGCGGATGCAGGGCTACAACGTGCTGCATCCCATGGGCTATGATTCCTTCGGCCTGCCTGCGGAGCAGTACGCTGTCACCACCGGCCACAATCCCAACGGCTTCACCCAGAAGAACATCGAGACCTTCACCAAGCAGCTGAAGGAGCTGGGCTTTGACTACGACTGGTCAAAGATGATCGCCACCTCCGACCCTTCCTTCTATAAGTGGACCCAGTGGATTTTCAAGAAGCTGTACGAGGCCGGCTACGCCAAGCGCATTGAGATGCCCGTGAACTGGTGCGAGGAGCTGGGCACCGTGCTGAGTAACGACGAGGTCATCGACGGCAAGTCCGAACGGGGCGGCTATCCCGTTGTCAAGAAAAACATGATGCAGTGGGTCATCGATCAGCCCGCTTTCGCGGAAAAGCTGCTGGAAGGCCTGAATGAAATTGACTGGCCGGAGTCCACCAAGGAGATTCAGCGCAACTGGATCGGCAAATCTACCGGTGTGGAGGTGGATTTCAAACTGGTGGGCGGCGGGGAATTCTCCATCTACACCACCTGTATCGAGACGATTTACGGCATTACCTTCATGGTGCTGGCGCCTGACGGGAAGATCGTTCAGTCGCTGATGGATCGCGTTCAGAACAGGGAAGAAGTACAGGCGTACATCGACGAGACCGTGAAGAAGAGCGACATGGATCGCACCGAGCTGAATAAGGGCAAGTCCGGCTGCCGTCTGGAGGGCGTGTACGCCATCAACCCGGTAAACGGCAGGGAAGTACCCGTGTTCATCGGTGATTTCGTGCTGGCAAGCTACGGCACCGGCGCGGTCATGGCGGTGCCCAGCCACGACCAGCGTGACTTTGAGTACGCCCAGGTGCACAATATCCCCATGATTCAGGTCATCGAGGGTCGGGATGTCAGCGAACGCGCCTTCGAGAAGCAGGATTATCTGGACAAGGGCTGTAAGCTCATCAACTCCGAGGAGTTTACCGGTCTGACGGTGGAGGAGGCCAAGGAGGCCATCACCTGCAAGCTGGAAAAAATGGGTGTGGCCAGAAGAAAGGTCAATTATCATTTCCGGGAGTGGATCTTCGCCCGCCAGCGCTACTGGGGGGAGCCGGTTCCCTGTGTGTACACCGACGACGGAGAAACCTACTTCCTTCCCGACGAGGAGCTGCCCCTGATCCTGCCGGAGCTGGAGGACTACAAGGGCAAAAACGGTCAGGCGCCGCTGGAGAACGCCACCGAATGGAAAAAGTACGACAAAAACGGCATCCACGGCGTCCGCGAGACCTCTACCATGCCCGGCAGCGCGGGTTCCAGCTGGTACTATATGCGCTATATCGACCCGCATAATGACAAGGAACTGTGCGATCCGGAGCTTCTCAAGCACTGGCTGCCCGTTGACCTGTACGTCGGCGGCCCGGAGCACGCAGTGGGTCACCTGATGTATTCCCGCATCTGGAACCGGTTCCTGTACGACGAGGGTATCTCCCCCGTGAAGGAGCCGTTCAAGAAGCTGGTGCATCAGGGCATGATTCTGGGCGAAAACGGCATCAAGATGGGCAAGCGGTTCCCGGAATATGTGGTCAATCCCAGTGACATTGTCCGGGATTACGGCGCGGACACCCTGCGGCTGTACGAAATGTTCATGGGGCCGCTGGAGGTGTCCAAGCCCTGGAGCACCACCGGCGTCATCGGCGCCAAGAAGTTCATCAACCGGGTGTGGAACTTCTTCACTGAGCCTGCCAACATCACCGACGAGAACGACGGCAAGCTGACCAAGGTTTACAACCAGACCGTGAAGAAGGTGACGGGTGACTTTGAGGCGCTGGCCTTCAACACCGCCATTGCCCAGATGATGGTCTTCGTCAACGAGGTCTACAAGAACGGCACCTGTCCCCGGGAGTATGCCGAGGGCTTTATCAAGATGCTCTCCTGCGTGACGCCTCATGTGGGTGAGGAAATGTGGCAGATTCTGGGTCACGACCACACCATCGCCTATGAGCCCTGGCCTGCCTACGATGAGGAAAAGTGCAGGGATGCCGAGGTGAACATCGCGGTGCAGGTCAACGGCAAAATGCGGGGCACCGTCCTGATGGATGCCGATCTGCCGGACGAGCAGGTGGTGGCAAACGCCATGGCTGACGAGAAGATTTCCAGATTCCTTGCCAAGCTGGGCGGTAAGGTGGTCAAGACCATCGTGGTCAAAAATAAGCTGGTCAATCTGATTGTCAAATAAAGCGCCTCCTTTCACAGGGGAAGGTTTTGACGCCTAATTTGTAAAAAAATCGAAATCTTGCTTGACAATTAGGGAAACAGCGTATATAATATTCAAGCCTAGTATGAGGCCCTGAACGCATCCTGGATGTAGCCGGATGCCATCGGAGGGAGGGAAAACAATGTCTGAAATTCGCGTTAAGGAGAACGAGTCTCTGGAGAGCGCTCTGCGCCGTTTTAAGCGGAGCTGCGCCAAGGAGGGCGTTATCGCCGAAGTGAAGAAGCGCGAGCATTACGTCAGCCCCAGCCTGAAGCGTAAGCAGAAGTCCGAAGCTGCCCGTAAGAACAAGAGAAAGTTCTATTAATCCCTCTTGAATACGCTCAAAGCCGCCCTGCTTTTCAGCAGGGCGGTTTTTGCGTGCCCGGCGGGTCTGTATTCGTTACACCATGGGATACCGCTCGGTATCATGAATTCATTGAATGTGTTTTTGAAAAAATCTGTCCGAATCGGGCTTTCTTTGCGTCTTCTACAGTAGAAAGATCTTTCAGCGAAACGAAGGAGGAAACCACCATGGACGATGAGCAGATTTTAGATCTGTATTTTGCCCGGGATGAACAGGCACTGGCGGAGACCGACCGGAAGTACGGCGGCTACTGCTTTACGCTTGCCAACGGAATCTTAAACAGCGAGCAGGACGCAGAGGAAACCGTCAGCGATACATATTGGAAGGCATGGAACACCATTCCTCCCCACCGTCCCAGCGTTTTCAAGCTGTTTCTTGCCAAAATCACCCGGAATCTGGCGTTTTCCCGCTGGCGGCAGTATTCTGCCGAGAAGCGGGGCGGCGGAGAAATGAATCTGGTGCTGGACGAGCTGACGGAGTGCATAGCCGCCCCGGTGGGGGTGGAGGAGCAGGTGGATGCCAAAGAGTTGGGCAAAACCATCCGCTCCTTTCTGGACACACTGCCCGTCCGGGAGCAGGACATCTTCCTGCGGCGGTACTTCTTCGTGGAGGAAAGCGGGACGATTGCAAAGCGCTACGGCATGAAGCCGGCAACGGTGCAACGCACTCTGTCCCGCACACGGATGAAGTTGAAAAAATACCTGACGCGGGAGGGCTATGCCGTATGAAACGGGAAGACTTGTTTGCAGCCATCGGCAATGTGGAGTGCAGCCGACTGCTGCGCACGGAACTGGAAACCATTGCCCCCTCCGCCGTTACACGCGAGGAGGACAAGCCTATGAAGAAACGTTCTGCAAAGCGGATTATCCGCAATCTGCTGATTGCGGCGGTGCTGGTGAGTATGCTGGGCGTTACCGCCTATGCCGCCGTTGGCTATCTGATTTTCGACAGCCCGGGGGAAATGCTGACCAGCATTTTCGGAGATAAAACGGGGTATGACCACAAAGGTGTGACCCACTGGACAGACCCGGAAAAACCCGGGGAGGTTTACGACAATCCAGCCTATGACCGGGTGCCGGTGGATGAAGAAGTGATGCAGTCTGAGGCCGCGCCTTTGGTCAGCCCGGTAGGACAGTCCATCAGTTGGAAGGGGTATACCCTGACGGTGGATGCCAATATGTATGACCAGGTGACAAAATGCGGTGTGCTGACCTATACCATGGAAAATCCCGACGGTCTGCCCCACTATGAGGTTGCAAGTAATGGAGAGGTCTTCTTCCCGGACGGGGAGATCGTGGACATCAACCAGTATGGCTACAGCTATATCATAAAGGATCAGTCTACGCAGAACAAGCTAACCGCGACCTACTATTACCAGCTGCGCAATGCGGATTCCAACGATTTGGAACTGACCATTTCCGGGTGGGCGGCAAAGAATCTGCCGGAATATCAGCAGCAAAAGGCAGAAATTGAAGCGCAGATTAGAAAAACCTATTCAGAGGAAGACGCCATCGCATTTAAGAAGGAAGAACTTGGCGGTGACTGGGCATGGTACGAATCCAATTACAGCAGGGAAGAAATTATTGAATCGGGTTACAAGGATTTGTTGTTGTTCAAATCTGAGGAAATGAACGCTTTGGACGAGAAATGCACCTGCCCCGACAGTATCACCATTCCAGAGACAGCGTTGGGAGAAATGAGCAGCATCACACTGGCGGATGGCAAAATTAAGGTTTCTCCCATTGCCATCTGTGTGGATACCACCGATATGCAGGACTATCCCAACGGATACATTGCCGTAACAAAGATCCACTTCAAGGACAGTACGGAATACTTGGTGCGGGACGATACTACCGCCAACTATATGTTTGCCGTTGGGGACACCGACCGGGATGTTACCTTCATGTTCAACCGAATGATCGATGTGGACGAGATTTCCTCCGTGATTCTGGACGGCGGGCTGGGATTCTCCGTAGACTAACCAACACCCCCTCCCGAAATCCGGGAGGGGGCGTTCTGCATATTCGTTACCTGCCGGACTTACGCCGGGCGGAAGCGGTCTTTGTGCCCGGCTTCTTCGCCGCTGGTTTTTTCGCAATTGGCTTTGCGCCTTTTTTCGGCGGGGTGCTGCCGCCGTTTCTGGGCGGTACAGCCCGAATCAGGCACTTTGAACCGGAACCGATCAGATCCTCCCGGTGGGCTTTCTGCAGCGCCTCCTTCACCAGATCGTAGTTTTTGGGGTCACGATACTGGATGAGGGCGCGCTGCATGGCCTTTTCGTGGGGATCGGTGGGCACATACACCGGCTCCATGGTTCGAGGATCCAGGCCGGTGTAGTACATTACCGTGGATAAGGTGGAGGGGGTGGGGTAGAAGTCCTGCACCTGCTCCGGATTATAGCCCATGTCCCGGATGTATTCCGCCAGCTCTACCGCTTCTTTCAGGGTGGAGCCGGGATGGCTGGACATGAGGTAGGGCACCAGATACTGATCCATGCCGTACTGCTTATTTAACGCGAAATACTTTTCCACAAACCGATTATAAACAGCGTTTTTTGGTTTTCCCATCCGGCTCAGCACCGCGTCGGAGACGTGCTCCGGGGCGACCTTCAGCTGACCCGAAATGTGGTGCTGCACCAGTTCCTTGAAAAAGGTGTCCTTTTTGTCGGCAAGCAGGTAGTCAAACCGGATACCGCTGCGGATGAAGACCTTTTTGACCCCGGGGAGCCTGCGCAGCTTTCGCAGCAGGGCGACGTAGTCGCTGTGGTCGGCGTTCAGATTCTTGCAGGGGGCGGGGTACAGGCACTGCCGCCCGCCGCAGGCGCCTTTCGTCAGCTGCTTTTCACAGGCGGGGTGGCGGAAATTGGCGGTAGGGCCGCCCACGTCGTGGATGTAGCCTTTAAAATCCCTATCCTTCACCATTCTTTCCGCTTCCCGCAGGATGGATTCGTGGCTTCTTGTCTGCACGATCCGCCCCTGATGGAAGGTCAGGGCGCAGAAGGAGCAGGCGCCGAAGCAGCCCCGGTTGGAAATAAGACTGAATCTGACCTCTTCAATGGCCGGCACGCCTCCTGCCTTGGCGTAGCTGGGATGCCAGGTGCGCTCGTAGGGCAGGTCGTACACCGCGTCCATTTCCTGGGTGGTCAGGGGCTTCTGGGGCGGATTCTGCACTACAAATTCCTTCCCATAGGGCTCCGCCAGACGCCTGGCGGTGAAGGGATCGCAGTTGCCATACTGGATTTGGAAGGATTCCGCGTACCGGCGCTTGCTGGCTTTCAATTCCTCGAAGGCAGGCAGCACGATGGTGGGAAGACTGTCATCCAGCTCTTTTGCCCGGAACACCGTGCCGTCCACATAGGTAATATCCCGGATGTTCAGACCGGAATTCAGAGCGTCCGCGATTTCCACAATGCTTTTTTCTCCCATGCCGTACATGAGAAGATCGGCCTGACTGTCCAGCAAAATGGAGCGCTTCAGGCTGTCCGACCAGTAGTCGTAGTGGGCGAGACGGCGTAAACTCGCTTCAATGCCGCCGATTAAAATGGGCACATCTTTGTAAGTCTGGCGAATCAGGTTACAATAGACAATGGTGGCGCGATCCGGGCGCCTGCCCATCACCCCTCCCGGGGTAAAGGCATCGGTTTTTCGGCGGTGCTTGGAGACGGAATAGTGGTTTACCATGGAATCCATGTTGCCTCCGGACACCAGAAAGCCCAGCCGGGGACGGCCGAACACATCGATGGATTTGGGGTTTTTCCAGTCCGGTTGGGAGATAATGCCCACGCTGTAGCCGTTATTTTCCAGAACCCGGCTGATAATGGCGTGCCCGAAGGAGGGGTGATCCACATAAGCGTCGCCGATGACGTATACAAAGTCGCACTGTTCCCAGCCCCGCTCCTGCATTTCCCGTTTGGTGATGGGCAGAAATGCCATGGGTTTCCTCCTTACTTTCGCTCTAATCTTTTTTTCGTGCCGTCGGGGCTGACAATGTAGGTATTGTCCAGCTGCCCGACCAGATTGGCCTTCACGGAATCGATGTAAATTCGGCGCAGCTTGTCCCGCTCTGCCACTTCTTCCGGGGTCAGACCCTCGGCTTTCGCTTTCTTTGCCAGAACGTTGATTCTGGTAATCACTTCACTCATATTCATGGTTTTCCTCACACATACCGGTGGATAACCACCGAAATTCGATCTTTTCTGGTCTTGCCGTTCACCTGCGCCAGCTTGATTTTACCCAGCCCCCGAACGGAGATTTTCATGCCTTCCGTAACGGGCTTGTCCGGCTTTTCGCAGGGCAGCCCGTCCAGAGCGGCCTTTCCCGCAGTGACATATTGGGCAGCCAAGCTGCGTCCGATGCGAAAACCGGAGGCGATGACGCTGTCCAAACGCAGAGAAGCCAGAGTGTCCCGGATTTCCTTCACTTCCGGCTCCGGGATGCTGGCTTCCGGCAGGGGAATCTGCTGTAAATGCAGCTTCGTCCGCCCGGCGGAGGTGAAATTTTGCAATAGATAGGGGGAAATGTCCGCCGTAACGAAGAAATCACAGCGGCCTTCTCCCACGCAGATATCCCCAACGGTTTCCCGGCCGATACCCGCGCCCATCAGCGCACCCAGAAAATCCCGGTGGCTGGGGCTGTCCCCCTGATAAAAGGTGGCGCGCAGACAAATGCAGGGAGAATCCTCATCATAGAGCGCGCTTTCCTCCAGATACTCCGGCAGAAAAATCAGCATTTTCCGCTCCGCGTCTTCATATCCGCCGAAAATATACAACCCTTCCGGAGTGCCGAACAGGTATTTCGCCAGTTCCTGTTCCCGGGGAGACAGAAAGCAGGTGCTGGCGGGGATGTTTTTCCGCATTCCGGCGTTTATTTTGTCCCAGAGCTTTGCCAGCAGCAGCCGATCCTCGGCGGTCTGGGCGATTTTGTCAATATTGCTTCGATCCATCTTATCACCACCGGGATTATACCATATTTTTTAGAGCGTGAAAAGAAGTTTTTTCTTGTGCGATACCGATTGTTAGAGTATAATAGGGAAAAATATGGGAGAGGTCAAAGGTATGGTTATTGGAATTATCGGCGGCGGCGCATCCGGCATGGCGGCGGCGCTGGCTGCTGCAGAAGGAACCGGGAATCAGGTGATTCTGATGGAGCGGCAGACCCGGGGGGGCAGAAAGCTCCTGTCTACCGGAAACGGCCGCTGCAATTTAACAAACCTCCACGCAAAAGCCGGGGGCTATCATGGAAACGATCCGGAATTTGCCCGGTATGCCATCCATCGCTTTCCGCCGGAGGCGGCGCTTAGCTGGTTTCGCGGTCTGGGACTTCTGACGGTGGCGGAGGAATCCGGGCGGGTGTATCCCTACTCCGATCAGGCCAATTCCGTGGTGGATGTGCTGCGTTTCGGACTGGAAAAGCCCAATATCAGGGTGAAACTGGGCTTTGAAGTGGAAAAAGTGAAAAAAACCGCCACCGGCTTCCGGGTGGACGCAAAAGGGGAAACGGTGGAATGCGAGAAGCTGATCATCGCCTGCGGCGGTTTGGCGGGGACCAAGCTGGGCGGCTCCATGTCCGGCTATAAGCTGTTGCGCGCGCTGGGGCATTCCTGCACGAAGCTGCGCCCTGCGCTGGTGCAGCTGAAATCCGACTGGAGCGGGTGCGCCGGGCTGAAAGGCGTCCGGGCAAACTGCCATGCGGAAATTCTTCACAATGGCGAGAAAACTGCGGAAAGCATCGGGCAGCTTCAGTTTACGGAGTACGGCTTGTCCGGACCGGTGATTTTTGAGATTTCCCGGGACGTGTGTCAGAGCGGCGGGGAATGGCTGTGCCGTCTGGATTTCCTGCCGGAGATTTCGGAGGAAGATCTGCGCCGGTTGCTTTTCCGGAGACGGGAGGCATCGCTGCCGGTGTCGGAATTGCTCACGGGTATCCTCCACAATCGCTTAGGCCGGGTGCTGACCCATAATGCGGGGCTTTCCCTCAGCGGTGCCGTCAAGGACTTGTCCGACTGGGAAATCGGGCAGGCGGTTGCCGCCGTCAAGCATTTGGAGGTTTCCCTGACCGAGCCCATGGGCATGGACAGCGCTCAGGTCACCGCCGGGGGCATCGTCACGGCGGAATTCGACGATAAAACCATGGAAAGCCGCCTGATTCCCGGTCTGTACGCCTGCGGCGAGGTGCTGGATATCGACGGCGACTGCGGCGGCTATAATTTACAATGGGCGTGGAGCTCCGGACATCTTGCCGGGCTGCACGCGGGAGGTTTACTATGATTCGATTGCGGGATATTTCCCTGCCGCCGGAGCACAATGCCCACCAGCTTCAGTTTGAAGCGGCGCGGATGCTGCGCCTTTCCAATTCTAAAATTCGGCAGCTGCGCATTGTCCGCCGCAGCGTGGATGCCCGGAAGAAGCCGGATGTGAGGATCATCTACACCGTAGATGTGGCGGTGGAGGGCAATGAAGGGAAGATTCTGAAGGCAAGCGGCTGCAAACGGGCGTCTCTTGCGCCCACGTCCTTCTACCAGCCGCCGAAAAATGTGCCCGCGCCGGAAAAACGCCCGGTGGTGGTTGGCTTCGGACCTGCCGGGATGTTCGCCGCGCTGATTCTGGCGCTGGCGGGCTGGAAGCCGCTGGTTTTGGAGCGGGGTGAGGACGCGGCGACGCGTCACGAGAGGGTGGAAAAATTCTTTGCAACCGGCGAACTGGACGAAAAAAGCAACGTCCAGTTTGGCGAAGGCGGCGCAGGCACTTTCTCCGACGGCAAGCTGAACACCGGGGTGAACAATCCCCGGATTGGCTGGGTGCTGGAGCAGTTTGTGCAGGCCGGTGCCCGGGAGGATATTCTCTACGACGCCAAACCCCATGTGGGCACGGACGTTTTACTGACGGTGGTGCAGAATCTGCGCAAGCGGATTATCTCCCTTGGCGGCGAGGTGCGTTTCCGCACGCAGGTTGTGGGACTTTGCGTGGAAGACGGCCGCCTCACCGGACTGAAAACCGATTCCGGCGAGATCATTCCCTGCGATGCGGCGGTGCTGGCCATCGGCCACAGCGCGAGGGATACCTTTGAAATGCTGGGCTCCATGGGGGTTCCCATGGAGCCGAAGCCCTTCGCCATGGGCGCGCGGATTGAGCAGAGACAGGCGGATGTGAACCGCGCCCAGTACGGTGGGGAAAATCCGGCGCTGCCGCCGGCAGACTATAAGCTGGTGGAGCATCTGGCGGATGCCACGGTGTACACCTTCTGTATGTGCCCCGGCGGTCATGTGGTGGCGGCGGCCAGCGAAGGCGGGCGGATTGTCACCAACGGCATGAGCAATGCCGACCGGGAAGGGGAGAACGCCAATGCGGCGCTGCTGGTGACGGTGAACCCTGCTGATTTTCCCTATGCGGGAGCCTTGGGCGGGATGCGCTGGCAGCGGGAAATCGAGGAGCGCGCCTACAACCTGAGCGGCAGCTACCGCGCCCCGGCGCAGAAGGTGGGCGACTT
>JAXEAK010000062.1:0-2036 GCA_034094395.1 Faecousia sp. | reverse complement strand
CTTGTTGTATTCCTTGATAAGGCGGTTCCCACCCCAGATATAATCCTTACAGGTGGGTTTCAGTTTCACGATCGCCATGTTTCGATTCCTCCGTATTTTCACCAGCCTCCAGCCGGGCATAGACCCTTCGCATCAGAAGCTGTTCCACCAGCGCCGGCAAGCCGCCGCCGAGCAGCAGCCAGCCGGGCATGGCAACAATTCGTAAGTATACATTCAGCATTCCCAGCACCGGGAACAGCGCGGCGGCGGCCAGCCCGGCCAAGGCAATATGGGGATTGGCAAAGCTCAGAATCATCGCGTTTTTCAGCACCGTACGCAGAGGCAGGCGATACCGGGTCAGCACCGGGAAGGCCAGCGACAGGGTAAACACCGCTGCAATCATGCCCAGCACACCAATGACCTGGCAGGCAATTCCGGGGAAACCGGGATTATTCAGGCCGATGGTGAAATCCGCCCAGCTGATCATCAGCACCACCCCCAGAATGAGGGTAACCGCCGTTCCCTGCTTCCAGTTCTCCCGGAAGCCCCGCCAGAAGCCGCTCCAGACCGTGTAGTGTTCACAGGCCGCCATTTTTCGCGCCACGGTGTAAAGGGCGGCGGTGGAAGCGCCAATTGTAACAATGGGCAGACAGCAAACCAGCCACAGAATATTCAGCAGTACCAGATCACAGCCGATCTGTACCCACTCCCCGATTGTTCTCCTTGGCATATCCATTGCCGTACCCTCTCACTTTCCTAAGTATTCCAGATTTTTGTCAATCAGCGCACACCGCCGGGCAACGCAATCCCGGCTGCGCAGGGGGTCTGCCGGGGTGTTGAAGGCGTAATCCAGCAGCTTCTCCACGGTGGTGGTGGCTACATGGAGCCGGGTGTCGCTGGCGGCATAGTAGATGTAAACATCGCCGTTTTCCCTGGCAATGGCGCCGTTGGTGAATACAACGTTGCTCACATCGCCCACCCGCTCCCAATCTCTGGGGGCGATCAGGAAGCCGCCGGGCTCGGCAATGACCTTCCAAGGCTCCTTCAGGTCGGTAACAAAGACATACACCACATACCGCAGGCCTGCCGCTGTGTTGCGCACGCCGTGGGCGATGTGCAGCCAGCCGCGGTCGGTCTTGATGGGGGTAGCGCCTTCACCGTTTTTCGCCTCGGTGATGGTGTGATACCGCCGGGGAGAGGTAATGATCTCCTCGTCGATTACCGCATGGGTGATGTCGTCGCACAGGCCGAAGCCAATGCCGCCGCCGGAACCGGTGTCGATGAAATCATCCATCGGGCGGGTGAAGAAGGCGTACTTGCCGTTCACGAACTCCGGCAGCAGATCTACATTGCGCTGCTGAGGACTGCGCAGCGTCACCAGATTGGGAAGCCGCTCCCAAGTCTTCAAGTCCTTGGTGCGGACGATACCCGCAGCAGCAACGGCGGCGGACAAATCGGGGTTGGCGGTATCCTTGCTTTCCGAGCAGAAGATGCCATAAATCCAGCCGTCCTCGTGCTTGGTCAGCCGCATATCGTAGACGTTGGTCTCCTCCGGGCAGGTGTCCGGCAGCTCCACGGGCTTATCCCAGAAGCGGAAGCCATCCACGCCGTTGTCGCTTTCCGCAACGCCGAAGAAGCTCTTGCGGTCATTGCCCTCAATCCGAGCCACCAGATAGAACTTTCCGTTCAGCTCAATGGCGCCGGCGTTGAATACCGCATTGACCCCCAGCCGCTCCATAAAGTAGGGATTGATTTCCGGATTCAGGTCGTACTGCCAGCTAAGAGGGATATGCTCCCGGGTCAGAACGGGTTTCTTCCAGCGGTCATAGATGCCGTTGTAGAAGTCGGTTTTCTCATTTTTCGCGCTGAGCAGCAGCTCCTGACGTTGCCGCAGCTCTACATATTTCGGATGTACTTTAGACATAAATATCAGGATCCTTCCTTATCAGTTCCATGCACATACGACCGTTGTGGTAGGGACATTTCCAAGGCTCTACGATGGGCTTTCCTGGGGTAGGCTCTCCCTTGGCATCCAGGCTCCAGAACCATTCGCTGCC
>JAXEAK010000061.1:0-3214 GCA_034094395.1 Faecousia sp. | reverse complement strand
AATGGTCTGAAGGTACTGGGCAACGGCGACCTGACCAAAAAACTGACTGTTAAGGCTGCGGCTTTCTCTGAGTCTGCTAAGGAAAAGATTGAGCAGGCAGGCGGAAAGGCCGAGGTGGTGTAAGTGTTACAGACACTTCGGAACGCCTGGAAGATCCCTGAACTGAGAAAGAAGATCATCTTCACTCTGTTCATTCTGCTGATCTACCGGATCGGCAACGTGATCCCTGTCCCGTTCATCGATGTGGCAACGCTGTCCAACTACTTTGACAGCGTCCTGTCCACCACCATCCTGGGACTGTACAACGCAATGTCCGGCAGCGCCTTCTCTCAGGCCACGGTCTTTGCGCTGGGTATTCAGCCCTACATTAACGCCAGCATTATCATCCAGCTGCTGACCATTGCCATTCCCGCTCTGGAGCGGATGGCGAAGGAAGGCGGCGAGGAGGGCAAGAAGAAGATCGCCCGCATCAGCCGGTACACCACGGTTGGTCTGGGCCTGCTGATGGGCTGGGCTTACTACACCATGCTCCACAACTATTCTTCTCAGGGCTTCTCCATCATCACTGAGGAGGGCTTCCTGCCTGCGCTGGTGATCATCATGGCCTTCACCGCCGGCTCCGCCGTGGTGATGTGGCTGGGTGAGCAGATTACCGAGTTCGGTATTGGCAACGGTATCTCCATGATCCTGTTTGCCAACATCATCTCCGGCCTGCCCAGAATGGTCAGCAACCTGTTCCACATGGTGTGGTGGCAGATCCTGATCGTGCTGGTGGGTATGGCTGCTCTGGTGCTGTTCATCATCTTCATCAACGATGCGGAGCGCCGGATCCCCATCCAGTATGCCAAGCGCGTTGTGGGTCGTAAGGTCTACGGCGGTCAGAACACCAACCTGCCCATCAAGGTCAGCATGTCCGGCGTTATGCCCATCATCTTCGCCCAGTCTATCTGCTCTCTGCCCGCTACCATCTGTGCCTTTACCGGCAAGACCTCCGGCTGGTGGTATACCCACGTCTGGAGCTCCTCCAGCTGGACATATGCGGTCATTTACTTCCTGATGATTTTCTTCTTCAGCTGGTTCTACTCCACCATTCAGTATGATCCCGTGGAGATTTCCAACAACCTGAAGAAGAACGGCGGCTTCATCCCTGGCTTCCGCCCCGGTAAGCCCACCGCAGACTTCATCCAGAAGGTCATCAACAAGATTGTTGTCTTTGGTGCTGTTTATCTCGGCATCGTCGCGCTGCTGCCCATCGTCGCCGGCAACCTGATGAGTGGTGTCCGGAACCTGGCTATCGGCGGTACCTCCGTCATCATCGTCGTGGGCGTTGCCCTGGAGACTGTGAAGGCGCTGGAGGCGCAGATGCTCATGCGGCACTACAAGGGCTTCCTGGACTAAGCAGGAGGTATGGCAGAATGAATCTCATTCTACTGGGCGCGCCCGGCGCCGGAAAGGGAACACAGGCTGAGCTGCTGGTAAAGCAGCTTGGAATTCCCGCCATTTCTACCGGGAACATGCTCCGGGAGGCCATTGCAAATGGCACGGAGCTTGGTAAACAAGCTAAGAAATACATGGATGAGGGAGCACTGGTTCCCGACGAGCTGATCTTAAGCATCGTTGCGGACCGTGTGTCCCAGCCCGACTGCGAGCAGGGCTTCATCCTGGACGGCGTGCCCCGCACGCTGGCTCAGGCGGAAGCACTGGAAGCAAAGGGTGTGAAGATCGACCATGTGATTTCCATTGAAGTGGACGATGCCCGGATCGAAGGCCGGATGACCGGCCGTCGGGTTTGCGCCAAGTGCGGCGCGAGCTACCACATCGTCGCGCATCCCCCGAAGCAGGACGGAATCTGCGACAGTTGCGGCGGCGCACTTGTTATCCGCAAGGATGACAAGCCCGAAACCGTCCGACACCGTTTGGAGGTCTACCACGCTTCCACCGAGGTTCTCAAGGACTTCTATGCCAAGCTGGGAAGACTATGCACGGTGAATGGAGACCAGTCCATCGAGGGCGCTAATGAGGACATCCTCAAAGCAATAGGGGCGAAGGCATGATCACAATCAAAAATGAACATGAGCTGGAAGCGATGCGTCAGGCCTGCAAAATTACCGCGGCAGCCCGTGCCCTGGCAGGGGAAATGGTAAGACCCGGCGTATCGACAAAGGCAATCGATCAGGCCGTTCACGATTTTATCGTCAGTCAGGGCGCGAAACCGTCGTTCCTGAACTACAGCGGCTATCCCGCAAGCGCGTGCATCAGCGTCAACAGCACGGTTATCCACGGAATTCCTGGACATTACATCCTGAAGGAAGGGGATATCGTTTCTGTGGATGTGGGCGCGTACTATAAGGGATTTCATGGCGATTGTGCTGCAACCTTTGCCTGTGGTGCCATCAGCACCGAAGCCCGCAGGCTCATCGACGTAACCAGACAATCCTTCTATGAGGGGATTCAGTTTGCGACGAAGGGCAAGCGCGTGCAAGATATCTCCCACGCCATCCAGACGTATGTGGAGTCTAACGGTTTTTCAGTTGTCCGTTCCTTCGTGGGTCACGGCGTCGGGCGGCAGCTGCACGAGGAGCCGGAAGTTCCGAACTACGGTTCTCCCGGCCGTGGGCCCAGATTACTCCCCGGTATGACCATCGCAGTGGAGCCTATGGTCAATGTCGGCACCTATGAGGTGCAGGTGTTGAAGGACGGCTGGACTACGGTGACTGCCGACGGAAAACTCTCGGCGCACTATGAAAATACTGTACTCATCACCGACGGCGAGCCGGAAATACTCACCGTCACCGAAGGGCTTTAAGCTATGGATCCTGCGAAATCGGATATCGCCGTTTCGGATGTGGTCGTGTCTCTGGCCGGCCGGGATCGGGGAGAGTGGTTCTACGTGATCAGCGCAGATGAAGCCTACCTGTTCCTGGCCAATGGCAGGGATCGCCCCATGGATAAACCGAAGCGGAAGAAACGAAAGCACGTAGAAAAAGTCCTTCGCTCTGAGACCAGAGTTGCCGCCAAGCTGAAATGCGGCGACAAAGTGCTCAACGGCGAATTACGAAGAGATCTGGCGTTCCTCGCCAGAGAAACCGCAAGCGAATAACCTGGGAGGGTAATAACTTGGCTAAGGACGACGTAATCGAGATTGAGGGCATCGTAACCGATGCATTGCCGAATGCTATGTTCAAGGTTGACATCGGCAACGGACACACCATTC
>JAXEAK010000060.1:0-2691 GCA_034094395.1 Faecousia sp. | reverse complement strand
TCATCTGTAAAGCGCTGGGCAAGCCGGAAAGCCTCATCACCTTCGTCGCCGACCGGAAGGGTCACGATATGCGCTACGCCATCGACCCCACCAAAATCCACAACGAGCTGGGCTGGCTGCCGGAGACAAAATTCGCAGACGGCATCCGGAAGACCATCGACTGGTATCTGAACAATCGGGAGTGGTGGGAGACGATTATTTCCGGCGAATATCAGAATTACTATGAAAAAATGTACGGCAATCGGTGAGGAGCAGGGATGAAAGTATTTGTTACCGGCGTCGGCGGGCAGCTGGGGCACGACGTGATGAACGAACTGGCAAAGCGCGGCTATGACGCCGTGGGTTCCGGCACGGCGCCCCGGTACAGCGGTATGCTGGACGGCAGTGCCGTTGCCACCATGCCCTATGTGCAGCTGGACATTACCGACGCCGCCGCCGTGGAGAAGGTGCTCCGCGAAGTAAAGCCGGACGCGGTGGTTCACTGTGCTGCCTGGACGGCGGTGGATCTGGCGGAGGACGCCGACAAGGCTCCCCAAGTGCGCGCCGTCAACGCAGGCGGCACCGGGAACATTGCCAGAGTCTGCAGGGCGCTGCAGTGCAAAATGGTCTATATTTCCACCGACTATGTGTTCAGCGGTCAGGGCACGACGGCCTGGCTGCCGGACTGCCGGGATTACCAGCCGCAGAATGTCTACGGGCAGACCAAGCTGGAAGGCGAACTGGCGGTTCGGGGAATGCTGGATCAGTATTTCATCGTCCGCACCGCCTGGGTGTTCGGCGCCAACGGCAATAATTTTGTCAAGACCATGCTGAAGCTGGGGAAAACCCACGATTGCCTGCAGGTTGTGAACGATCAGATCGGCACTCCCACCTACACGGCGGATCTGTCCCGGCTGCTGGTGGATATGCTGGAAACGGAAAAGTACGGCTGCTACCACGCCACCAACGAGGGCGGATACATCAGCTGGTATGACTTCGCCTGTGAAATTTTCCGTCAGGCCGGGTATTCCACGAAGGTCGTCCCCGTTACCACCGCGGAATACGGCCGGAACAAGGCTGCCCGCCCCTTCAACAGCCGTCTTGACAAATCCAAGCTGGTGGAAAACGGCTTTGCGCCCCTGCCCGTCTGGCAGGACGCGCTGCGCCGGTACTTGAAGGATATTCTGAAATCCGAAATACCCTCCGAGGGATAGAGAGGTTTCCCAATGGATCAAATCGACTATCGTTATCTGCGTCCGAAGAAGGCCGAATGGCTGAAGCGGATGTACCATACGCCCTTCCCCGAACGGCAGACGCTCTCCCTTTGGACGGGGCGGAACGCCACCGTGCTTCCCCTGCGGCCAATCCCCAACGACGGTCTGCTGTTCGGCCGGGGCGGCGTGGTGGACGAACAGGGGCAGTATGTGGAGCTGTCCGGAATTCCCACCCGGATTGGGAAGGGCTACGCCTTTGAAAACGCCGTCTACCGGGACGAAAAGGTGGTCTACTGCGGGTATCTGGTCAACCACTGGGGGCATTTTCTGGTGGAAGCCATCACCCGGCTGTGGTATGTGAACGATCCCACCGTTGACAAGTACGTTTTCTTTCTGAACGAAAATCAGGAGCGGGAGATCAAAGGCAATTACCGGGAATTTTTCCAACTGCTGAAGATCTGGGATAAGCTGGAGATCATCAATACCCCCACCACCTACCGGGAGGTCATCGTCCCGGAAATCGCTTTCCGGTGCATGGAGTTCTATTCTCCCAAATTTCTGGATATTTTTGACGCGGTTGCCGACGCCATCACGGTGGATCCCGCCTGGAAGCCGGCGCAGAAGATCTTCTTCACCCGCAGCAGCTTTGCCAAAGGCAGCCGCTTTGAATTCGGGCAGGAATGTCTGGACGACTTTTTCCGGCAGAATGGCTTTCTGGTGCTGGCGCCGGAGTCCCTCACCCTGTCCCAGATGATCTTCTATATCCGCAGCGCCTCCCAGGTCGCCACCATGTCCGGCTCTGCCCACCACAATATGCTCTTCGCCTCTCCCGGGCAGAAGCTCATCATTATGGAGCGGTTCGTAATCAATGTGGATTATCAGGTCAGCATCAACCAGATGCGGCATCTGGACGCAACCTCCATCGACGCCAATTTCCACCTGTACACCGTGGACACGGTAGGGCCGCTGATGCTGGGCTACAATCACATTCTGGAAGCCTACGTCAGGGACAACGGTCTTGTCCCGCCGGCGGAAAAATACCGCAGCAAGCGCTACCGGGATCGGTGCTTCAAGGCCTATATGGCCTCCTATCAGGACAATTACCGCTACCGCTGGCACATGGAGCCATGGTATCCGGAAATTGCCGATTCCCTGTATGAGGCCTATGAGGACAACTACCCCTATTTCAAGGAATACTTAGACGGAGACCGTCCCTTCCTGCGGGAGCACTATTTTCAGATTCACTACTGGAAGCAGTTCCTTAAGCGGCTGATTCACTATCACAAATAATACTAATTCTTGATTGAAAGCTTTGAAAGCTTTCCGAGAATGAATTGTGCCAGAAAAGGCAGATGACGCCGCTGGGCTGACGCCCAGCAAGGAAGATAACGCATTCTGGAGCAATTCGGGCCAGAAAGAATTAAAGTTTTTAATCAAGAGTTAGTATTAAAGCGAATGGGAAACGGACACGGCACCGGTGGGCGCCGCGTCCGTTTCG
>JAXEAK010000059.1:0-11678 GCA_034094395.1 Faecousia sp. | reverse complement strand
GCCGCGGCCGGGGGGGCGCCCACCGCCAGCGCCGGCGCCAAATCCGGAATGGAGGACAGGTCAATTTCAACGGAAGAGAGGCTGTCCGCCGCAACGGTGACGGAATCCTCCCGCTGCGTTACGCGTGCGCCCATGGCCTGTATCAGATCCATCACGGCACGGTCTCCCTGATGGGAATTGCGCGCAAGTCCTGTGAGCGTGACGCTGCCTCTTGCGGCTGCCGCGCACAGCAGCAAAGCGGCGTTGGACCAGTCTCCTTCGGCGGATACGATGCCTGGAGAGCGGTATTGCTGTCCTCCCGGCACGCGCCAGCCATGACGCAGAGGTTGTGCGGAAACGCCGAATTGTTTTAATGCATCCAGCGTCATGGTTACATAGCCCGCCGATTCCAAATCGTCCGACAGCACGATTTCGCTGTCTTCGTGCAACAGGGGCAGGGCAAAAAACAACGCGCTGACATATTGCGAAGAAACGCTGCCGGGAAGGTCAAAGCGTCCCGGGGTCAATTGCCCAAGGGCGGAAACGCGGTTTGTGCCTTCTCCGCGAACGGAAACGCCGTGGGGGCGCAATGCGGAAAACATGGCATCCATGGGGCGCTGTGGCAGCCGGCCCGCCAGCAAGAATTCCGCGTCCGCGTGCAACGCGCAGGCAACGGGCAGCAAAAAGCGATATGTAGAGCCGCTTTCGCCGCAATCCAGCAACGGACGCTTGGCTTGCGAACGAACGGGCCGCACCAGCAATCCGTTTTCCTGGGGCAGGATTGCTGCGCCCAAGGCGGAAAGACACCGAGACGTGGCCTCCATGTCCCGGGAAAATATGCCGAAGCGAAGGAACGTTTCTTCTTTGGAAAGGGCGGCGCAGATCATCAGCCGGTGGGCGCAGGATTTTGACGGAATGGCGGGAAGATTTCCGTTTGGCAGCGGCCACCATACCCGGGCGGTCATGCGTTGGCCTCGGGGCAAAGCCCCAAACGCAAAAATTCTCGCGCCTCGTCCAGAGAAACCTTCATCAATTCGCAGCGGCCAATTTCCCGGATGACCACCAGCGTGATGCCGCCGGAAGCGCGCTTTTTGTCCGATAGCGTGGCGGCAAACAGGGCGTCCGGGTCATACCCGGTATCGCAAGGAAGGTTGTATCGGTCAAGCATTTTTGCCAACAGCACGGGAACGTCTTGAGGGCAAAGCCCTTTGGCGGCACAGGCGCGGGCCATGATGCCCATGCCCGCCGCAACGGCTCTGCCGTGGGGAATGGAATAACCGCTGTCTTTTTCGATGCCGTGACCAAAGGTGTGGCCCAGGTTGAGCAGCTGTCTGTCGCCCACGTCGCGCTCATCCCGATTTACCAGATCCCGCTTGATGGAAACGCAGCGGGCGATCATTTCTCCCATCGATATGCCGCTGGGAGATTCCAACCGGGAAAACAGTTCCGCGTCGCTGAGCAGTCCGTATTTGATGACTTCCGCCATGCCGTTTTCGTATTCGAAGCGTGGCAACGCGCTGAGCGCGTCCGTATCGCAGGCCACCAGATCCGGCTGATAGAACGCCCCCGCCAGATTTTTGCCCGCAGGCAGGTCAATTGCGGTCTTGCCGCCCACGGAGGAATCCACCGCCGCCAGCAGGGTAGTGGGCACCTGAACAAAGCGGATGCCCCGCAGGAAGCTGGCTGCCGCAAATCCCGCAAGGTCGCCGGTGACACCGCCGCCCAGGGCGACGATCATATCGGAACGGGTCAATCCATTCTGTGCCAGAAAATTCAGTAAATCCAGAAAGACAGAACCGTTCTTGCTTTCCTCACCGGCGGAAAACACATAGCGTACCACGGAAAAGCCGGCGCTTTCCAGACTGGTCACCACGGTTTGTCCATACAACGGGAACACGTTGGACTCGCTGACCACGCAGACTTTCTGCGCCTTTCCCAGCTTTTTCACTTCTGCGCCCAGACTGGGCAGCAGGCCGCTTCCGATGAGAATGTCATAGGTTTTGGATGCGCTGACGGTTACGGTATTCATCCGTCCACCTCTTCCTTACGCTTTTTGCCCTCGTCCAGAAGCTGCACCAGCGTGTCCATGTCCTCGGACTGGATGGCTTTCTGATAGGCTTTCAGGCTTTCAATATAGTAGTCCAGTTCAAACAGAACATTGTCCTTGTTTTCCAGAAACAGCTCCGCCCACATTTTGGGATTCAGCCAGGCAACCCGGGTCAGATCCTTGTAGCTGCCCGCAGAGAAACCCTTGTGCTTAAGTGCCGTGGGTGACTTAATATATGCGTTGCTGATAATGTGGGGCATTTGGGAGGTAAAGGCGATCATTTTGTCGTGTTCTTCCGCGGTGGTCACGGAGACGGAACCAAAGTGGCAGGGCTTCAGGGCATCCTTCACCCGCTGCAGCAGCGCCATATCGTCAAAGACCGGGGGCACCAGAACCATGGGCGCACCGGCAAACAGATTTGCCCGGCTGTATTTGAAGCCGGAAAACTGTGAGCCTGCCATTGGGTGTCCACCCACAAAGGTAAAACCGTATTGCGCTGCCACGGGAAAGCACCGGGAGCAGATTTCCCGCTTGACACCGCAGCAGTCCAGAACCAGCGCGTCTTTGGAAATCAGCTGGGCGTTCTTTTCCAGCCAGGAAGCGCTGCCGTTGGGATAAATGGCCAGCAGAATCAAGTCACACTGCGGAATGGTTTCTTCATTCAGCTTTCCGTGTACCGCACCGGCCAGCATGGCAAACGACAGCATGGATTCATTTCTTTGAATCGCGTATACGGTATGCCCCTCCAGCGCGTAGGCTCTGGCGAGGGAACCGCCGATCAAACCAAGGCCAAGAATTCCAACATTCATACCAGAACCTCACGAATCTGCTGCACCTTACGGTTCATTTCCGCAAACTGGGGCGGCGTCAGGGACTGGGCACCGTCGCACAGGGCACAGGAAGGGTTATTGTGCACCTCCACCATAATGCCGTCCGCACCGGAGGCGGCCGCAGCGTACGCCATTGGCGCGACCAGATTTGCCTTGCCGGTGGCGTGGCTGGGATCCACCACTACGGGCAGATGAGACAGATTATGAATGACCGGCACAGCGGACAGATCCAGGGTGTTCCGGGTCGCGGTTTCAAAGGTGCGAATGCCCCGCTCGCAGAGGATGACCTTCTCATTGCCCTCACTCATGATGTATTCCGCGCTCATCAGCAATTCCTGAATGGTATTGGCAAGGCCGCGCTTCAGCAAAATGGGCTTGTTGGTTTTGCCCAGCTCTTTCAGAAGATCAAAATTCTGCATATTTCTTGCGCCAACCTGAATCACATCCACGTCCGCGAACAGATCCAGAGTAGAGATGTTCATGATTTCCGTCACAATGGGTAAGCCGGTGGCCTTTTTCGCCTCCACCAGCAGACGGATGCCTTCACCCTTCATGCCCTGAAAGGCATAGGGAGAGGTGCGGGGCTTGAAGGCGCCGCCCCGGAGCAGGTTGGCACCGGCAGCTTTTACCGCCTGTGCCACTTCAATGATCTGCTCCTCGGACTCCACGGAGCAGGGGCCGGCGATCATGGCAAAGTAGCCGCCGCCGATCCGGGCGTTGCCAACCTCAATGATCGTATCCTGTGGATGGAATTTCCGGTTGGCCTGCTTGAACGGTTCAGAAACCCGCTTGACGGTTTCCACCATCTCCAGACTTTTCAGAAGATCCATATCCACCCGGCTGGTATCGCCGATCAGGCCGAGGACAGTGACCTCGGCGCCCTGAGAAATGTGGACATCCAGATTCATGGTTTTCAGCCAGCTGACTAGGTGCTGGGTTTGCTCAGGGGTCGTGCCGGGTCTCAGAATTGCAATCATATTATACATCTCCTAAAAAATAAGCGCCGCACGGGCAATTCGTGCAGCGCTTAACTACTTGGTTTCGCTTCAGAAGGTTTGCAGCACAAATCGCTATTACCCTTTCAAACGGAAAAAGTAATAGTAGCAATAAAAGTAAGCGCTGCACATACGATCCGCAACCATGGAACGTACCTCCCAGTCCTGTAGCTGCGGACATTATACCACGGGCGGCGGAATAATGCAAGAGAAAAAAGCAAAACCAACGGATTTTTTGAAAATATGAATCATACCGGGTTTATTGGACGGAACTACTGCCATACTGAAGAAAACCATGGCCTAGATTGAAAAAGTGAGCGTCAGGTTTGAGGCGATTTTTTAGAGAAATACCTGAAGTGGCCTTTACCCGCGCCCGGAATCGTCTGTTCCTGTCCGATGCGGCGGGCAGAAACAATGACGGTTCCTATCGCAGTCCCAGCCGGTTTCTGTTCAATGCACGGGCGGAAACAACCAGAGAGCCTGACCGGCAGGCGGGCTTCTTACCCGGTATTTGGAGAAGGGTCTGTGATGGGTGTGCCGAGAGATCGTGAAGGGATGTATGGCGACGACCGGAACCTTCGCGCCCGGGGCAAAGCTTGCCTTCCTTAGACAAATAGTGACCGATTTTTCCCTACGCACATAGGATGGACTGCGCCTGCAGGCGCCAATCCAATAGAAAGGGAGAATCGTCTATGGAAACCACGCAAACCACACAAGCCATGCCGCCCCGCCCGGAAAACAGCCGGTGCAGAGCCATCAGCGAGCTGATCGATGCCGTTGCCGAGCAGCAGGAGGCGCTGGCACGCATTTTGGAGGCGGAGCACAGGAAAATCGAAAAAGCAACCCAGCTGAACAATGTAACCGTAGAAGATCTACTGGAAATTGACGAAAGCGTAGAGCGTGTTCTGGCAGCCGTCACCCGGCTGGAGCTGGCCATCCAGCTGAAGCTGGATCTGTTCGGCGACTGCCTGTGCCCGGATACCCCCTGTTCCGGATACCGCACACTGTGCACCGTATAACGCCCACAAAAAATGCCGCCGAAAAGGCAGATGTCCGTAACACGGTAATTCTGCGAATTATTTAATATCTGCTGAATAAGCCGCTTGCGGCTTATTACTGCATCTCAGGTTTTGACATTAGACAATACCGGCATGAAACGCAATCGCCTCCGTATGGAAAACCATACGGAGGCTTTTTTATCGGATGCGTGGAGCCACGTCCACAACGGTCAGCTGATCGCCTGTGACCTGAAAACGAATATCGAATCCAGCGAATTCCAGCCCATAGACCCGATCCGGGTCGCGTTGATAGGATGGCCTTGGATCGTGGGCAAGGATCCCCATGGCGGCCGCCTGTTTGCTCTTTGGAAGCCTGCACAAAAGCTTCTGAGGAAAATCAACCCGAAGTAAAAAAGCACCCGCCTGATCCGTGAAGCCGCCTGCGGCATCCGGGTGGGCATCGCTGTAAGGGATATAGGGCTTGATGTCGAAGATCGGCGTGCCGTCCATCAGATCCGCGCCGCCCACATGAAGCACCGTACCGAATTCCCGGGTTTCCTCCACGCCCAGCAGACGAACGCAGGACAGACCCAGACTGTTGGGGCGGAAGGGAGAACGGGTGGCGAATACACCCATGCGGGTGTTGCCGCCCAGACGGGGCGGTCGCACCGTAGGCGACCAGTCCCGACGCACCGCCTGAGAAAACTGCCAGATCAGCCACAGATGGGAGTAGCCCTCGATTCCCCGCAGGGCATCCGGATTGCGGTATTCCGGTGCAAACACAATGGTGGATTCCAACGCTTCCACCAGCCCACTTTGCCGGGGAATACCAAATTTGGTGGGGAAATCGCTTTTCATGTAGGCAATGGCTTGTATGGTTGCTTCCATATCAGGCACGACCTTTCCGAAGAGCGAAAGTTACGGCGAAAATAACCGCCAGGAGCAGACTGATGGCAGCTCCGGCGGAGCAGCCCAGATAGTAAGAAACCGTCAAGCCGCCAATCCCGGCGAGCAGGGCAAACAGCACGGAGAAACCGTGATACTGCCGCAGGTTACGGGAAACGTTCCGGGCAGACGCGCCGGGCAGAACCATCAGGGAGTTGAGAATCAGCAGACCTACGCTGGAGATGCTCAGCGTTACTACAACGGCGATGGCCACGGTGAACAGGGTCTGGGACAGCCCCACGGGAATGCCCCGGGAGGCGGCCAGCTGGGGGTGAATGGCGGTGAGTGTCAGACGGTTGGCGTACATTCCCCAGAAAAGAAGCACAGCCAGCAGCACCAGCGCCAGCATTCCGATCTCCTCGGGCGTGACGGACAGAATGTCGCCAATAAGATATTTGTTGTATTTCGTGAAGCTGCCGCCGCCAAGGGTTGCCACGAAGATTCCCAGCGCCACGGCGGTACTGGAAAATACGCCGATCAGGGTATCCGCCGCCTGATTGGAGCGGCTGCGCACATAGGAAAATACCAGCGCGAAACCGACGCTGAACAGCACGGCTGCCCAGGTTGGTGATGTCAGACCGCAGATAGCCCCGATGGCGATACCGGTAAAGGCGGAGTGCCCCAGGGCATCGGAGAAAAAGCTCATGCGCCCGGTGACAATCATGGTGGACATCAGACCAAATAGCGGTGCCATCAACAGCAGCGCCAGCAGGGCGTTTTTCATAAAGTCCCAGTGCAGCATTTCGATGGGAAGAAGGTCGCAAAACCAGTACCAGAGGCTCATGCTCTGCCTCCTTTCATGTGGAACGCCTGTGCAAATTCCGGCGAATTCAGAACGGTTTCCGGGTCGCCCTGGATCCGAACGCCCCGGTCGATGAGAACCACCTGATTGGCATACCGGGGCAGCAGGGAAAAGTCGTGGGTGGTCATGAGAATGGACAGGTCATAATTCTTGCGGATTTCGTCCAGCATATCCATAAGCGTTTCCATACCCTCCACATCCACGCCGGACAGAGGCTCGTCCAGAATCAGAATGTTGGGCATTGGTTCCAGCGCCAGCGCCAGCAGAACCCGCTGCAATTCTCCGCCGGACAGAGTGCCGACCCGCTTGTCAATCAGATCTTCTCCATGCACCCGCTCCAGACACTCCAGCACCAGAGCACGCATGGATTTTCCCAGACCCAGAAACGCCGGACGCCGGCTCATGCAGCAGGCGAACAGGTCGGCGACGCTGACCGGATCGCTGGGGTCAAAGGCCGGGCTTTGGGGGACATAGCCGATCCGGGGCTTTTTGCTGCGGTGACCGGGCTGGGTAAAGGCGATGACGCCTTCATAATCCCGCTGACCCAGAATGGCTTTCAGGAACGTGGATTTTCCCGCGCCGTTGGGACCGATGAGGGCGACCAGCTCTCCGCAGTGAACGTGCAAATTCACATCGGACAAAATGCGGTCGTTTCCGATGGTTACGGACAGATTTTCCACCCGCAGGCAGCAGGAGTGTCCGCAGGAACCGCCGTGGATATCCAGATTCATCCCAGAGCCTCCTTAATGGTGTCGATGTTGTGGTACATGGCGTCAAAATAGCTGTCGCCGGACATAGCCATGTCCAGGGCGTACACCCGGCAGCCGGTTTCCCGGGCAATGATATCCGCAGCGGAGGTGCTGCCGCTGACCTCCGTGAATACGGCGGGCAGGTCATATTCCCGCACATCTTCGATGAGATGGATCAGCTCTTTCGCGGAAGCCTCGCTGCCGGATTCTTCCTCCACGGCTTCCACAATGGTGAGATCAAATGCTTCAGCGAAGTAGGAAAACCCATCATGGAAGGTAATGAGGCTGCGGCATTTCAAATCGGAAAGCGTTTCCCTGCCATATTGCTGAAGCTGCTCCAGATCGGAAAGCAGGGTGGACAGATTGGCCTCAAAGGTTTGCGCATATTCCGGATACTGCCGGGACAGTCCGGCGCAGATATTCTCCGCCATTTTTCCGGCATTTTCCGGAGACAGCCAGATGTGCGGATCGTCCTCATGGTGATGTCCTTCGTGGGAATCCCCTTCGTGGACTTCCTCACTGCACAGCAGCGGGATTCCATCCGACGCGTCAATGACCGGTGTGTCCAGAAGCAAATCACTCAGAAAGTCCTCCAGTCCCGCCCCGGAAATGACGATGGCTTCGGCAGCCTCTGCAGCCTTTACCTGTCGGACGTTCAGGGAATAGTCGTGCAGGCAGCTGACCTGCTCTGTGACCAGCCGGGTGACGGTGATGGAGGTGCCTTCGCACAGCCGGGTGGTAAACTCCCAGACGGGAAGGGTGGTGGCTGCGATCCGGGCGTTTTCCCGGGTGCCGGCACAGCCGGATAACAGAAGCAGCAACAGCGCTGAGGCTGCCGCAAGGAATTTCCTGAATTTCATAAAAGCGCTCCCCAAAAAAGTTAGGGGTACTGAGTACATACCCATTCCTATGGTAACATATTCTGTCAAGAAAAAAGGAGTCTGCACAGGCAGACCCCTTTTTTATGTATGGTGAATCAGTGGTTCTCCATCCAGTCCTTGACCTTGGTCTTTGCCAGTCTCTGAATGTCCTCGGCGGGGTACTTGGAGGTCTCGCCGCCAACGCCGTACAGGAAGTACAGACCCTCAGGAGTCTGGAACAGATCCTCCTCATAGCCGGCGGGATCGCCCAGAGCGCCGCAGGTGTACTTCTTGACCAGAGTCGCGGTTGCGGTATCGTACTCCTTCTTGCAGATGATCTTCTTCATGGATTGAACCTCCTTTCCTGATGAATTCCTTTGTACGACTGCAATTATACACTTTTATGTCAGGAAATCAAGAGCAAAATTAGAAAAGTCTTAACTTTTTACCAAACTTTGGAGGATACTTCAAGTTTACCGGCGGGTATTCCTTGCGCTGTGTGTGCACTTTGCACAAAAGAAAAGGCCTTTTTGTCGGAATTGCCCATTGTGTTCCGGAAAAAAACGTGCTATTATTGAGAAAATGGAGGGGAAATTATGAAGGATCTGCCAGTTTTTACCACGGAGCGCGGTGCCGCCAGCCTGATCCTGCGGGAGATTCCCAGCCGGCAGACGGCGTATATCCGCATTCAGGACTCTCTGGAGCCGGAGGCGTTTGTGAAGGAGTGCGCGGACTTTTGCCGCGCCTGCGGAGCGGAGCGGATTTATGCCACAGGCCACGAGACGCTGGAGGCCTATCCGCTGCATACTGCCGTTTTGGAAATGACGGGCACGGCGTGGGTTGACCGGCAGCAGCTTGCCAGAGTGTTCCCGGTGACGGACGCCACTGCCGGCCGGTGGCGGGAGATTTATAATCAGCGGATGGCAGAGGTGGACAACGCCCAAACTTTAGAGGCCGGGGACGAAAGGCGCATTGCGGAAAGCGTCGGCGCCTATTTCATCCACGACGATGGTAACCTTCTGGGCATTGGCTGGCTGGAGGATTGCAAGCTGCTGGCAGTGGCTGCGGCAAAGCCCGGGGCAGGGGAGCGGGTGATGCACACCCTCATGTCTCTGGTGGAGGGAGACGAAATGACGCTGGAAGTTGCTTCCACCAACCAGCGCGCCATTCGGCTGTATGAGAAGCTGGGTTTTCTGAAACGCCGGGAGATCAGCCGATGGTATGCGATCCCGTAGAACTGCACAAATCTGAGAAACAATTTTTGGAATGCTCTGGAAAAATACTTGACATCTACTGAACCCTATGGTATAATGCCCATCGTCAAGGGAAATGCCTTGACACGAGGAGGGCTCCATGGACGCGCTGGAAATGTCGCTGCTGCTGGATTATTACGGCGGTATGCTTACGGACAAGCAGAGAGACTGCTTCGATATGCGCTACAATCAGGATCTTTCTCTGGGAGAGATCGGGGAAGCGTTGGGGGTCAGCCGTCAGGCTGTCTGCGACAACCTGACCCGCACGGAAGCGCTCCTGCGTCGAATGGAAGAGAACATCGGCTGTGTCCGGCGGGATAAGATTACCCGCAAAGCGGTTCAGGATATTCTGGATGCGGCAGCCGATCTGGAAAAGCTGTCCAACCCGGCGGCGTCCTCCGCTGCCCGGCGGATTCTTGCCGCGGCACAGACACTGAAGGAGTAATACATGGCATTTGAAGGCTTAACCGAAAAGATTTCCGCCACCTTCAAAAAGCTTCGCGGCAAGGGTCGCCTGAAGGAAGCCGACGTGAAGGAGGCCATGCGGGAGATTCGCATGGCGCTGCTGGAAGCGGACGTCAGCTATAAGGTGGTCAAGGACTTTACCAAAGCGGTCACGGAGCGCTGCGTGGGCGCGGATGTGCTGGAGTCCCTCACCCCTGCCCAGATGATTGTGAAGATTGTCAATGAAGAGCTGGTTAAGCTCATGGGCAGCGATACCAAGCATTTGAATATCAATCCCAACGGCCCCACCGTGGTCATGCTGGTGGGTCTGCAGGGCGCCGGCAAGACCACCAACGGCTCCAAGCTGGCAGGGCTGCAAAAGCGGCAGGGCAGGAACCCTCTGCTGGTGGCCTGCGATATTTACCGCCCTGCCGCCATTGCGCAGCTGAAGGTCTGCGGCGAGAAGCTGGGAATCCCTGTGTTTGAAAAGGGAACCCAGGATCCTGTGCAGACGGCGAAGGAAGCGGTGCTGTACGCCCGCCAGCGGGGCTACGACATGGTGTTTCTGGACACTGCCGGTCGGCTTCATGTGGATGAAGCCCTGATGAACGAGCTAAAGAACATCAAGGCTGCCGTCAAGCCCGATGAGATCATGCTGGTGGTAGACGCTATGACCGGTCAGGACGCGGTGAATGCCGCCCAGAGCTTTAATGAGTGGCTGGACATTGATTCTGTCATGCTGAGTAAGCTGGACGGCGACGCCCGTGGCGGCGCGGCGCTGTCCGTCAAGGCCATTACCGGAAAGCCCATCAAGTTCGCCGGTATCGGCGAAAAGTTGGAGGATATTGAACCCTTCCATCCTGACCGAATGGCAAGCCGGATTCTGGGTATGGGCGATATGCTCACCCTGATTGAGAAGGCGGAAAAGGCCTACGACGCCCAGAAGGCTGCCGAGATGGAGAAGAAGCTGAAAACCAACCGCTTCACCCTGCAGGATTTCTATGACCAGATGGTGCAGATGAAATCCATGGGTTCCATGGAAGAAATTCTCGCGCAGATGCCCGGCGGTGCCAACCTGAAGGGCGTGAAGCTGGACGAGAAGGCCATGGCTCACACCGAGGCCATCATCCTTTCCATGACCCCCAGGGAGCGGGAAAAGCCTGAGATCATCGGCGCCAGCCGGAAAAAGCGGATTGCCGCCGGTGCCGGCGTCCGGGTGGAGGAGGTCAACAGGCTGCTGAAATCCTTTGAGCAGATGCGCAAGCTGATGAAGCAGTTCTCCGGTCCCGGCGCAGGGAAGAAGATGAAGCGCATGGGCCGCATGGGCGGCTTTGGCGGAGGCTTCCCCGGTTTTTAACGTTGTTCGCTGAAAGCAAATTGCTTTGCGATATAGATTTTCAATAATTTTGGAGGTGAACTCTCATGGTTAAGATCAGACTGAGAAGAATGGGCGCGAAGAAGGCTCCTTACTACCGTATTGTCGTTGCGGACTCCCGTTCTCCCCGTGATGGCCGCTGCATCGAAGAAATCGGCACCTACAACCCCCTGACCCAGCCCGCCACCATCACCGTGGACGCTGAGAAGGCGCAGAACTGGATCAAGAACGGCGCACAGCCCACCGACACTGTCCGTGGCCTGCTGAAGAGTGCTGGCGTTCTGTAAGATCCCAAAGGAGAATCCCGAATGAAAGAACTTTTGCTGTACATGGCAAAAAATCTGGTGGATGATCCTGAGGCGGTTACCGTAACCGAAATCGATGGCGAGGACGGGAAGGTA
>JAXEAK010000058.1:0-13195 GCA_034094395.1 Faecousia sp. | reverse complement strand
AAAGGCGTTCAGGCTTTCGCCCTGGGCCTCTGCGTGGGCTTTTATTTTTGGTTTATCTCCTTTATCGACTACAAGGTTGATTCTTTCTTTGTTTTCCTGCTGCCATTTGTTTTTGTACTCGGTCTTTCCTGCCATTGTCTTGCCTCCATTCTTGAATCGGTTTGGTGGCGGCTTGAAAACAAGTCCACCGCTTCCGCTGTACCTGCATTATACCACAAAAGGCAATCGTGCGCAAGACAATAAATACATAAATTATCGTGCGCAAGATTGTGCATTATCCCATCTTGATATCGTGCGCACGATTTGCTATAATACAGATACAAGGTATGGGAAAGCCAACCGGGAGAGGATGGAAGGTAGCAGGCCATCGGAAGCCGAAAGCGCCCACAAACTCAAGCCCATATACCTGTGATCCGCCACCAACCCCGGTACATGACAGTGAAGATAGCTTGAGGGCTGGCACTTCCTACCACGAACCACAAAAGGAGGACGATATGGGAAATATGTTGACCATCAAGCAAACCGTAGCCCGTGCCGCAGCGGAGGGAATGCCGATTTCGGAATACACCCTCCGCCACTGGGCAAAGGTCGGTATCATCCTTTCCCGGATTGCCGGACGGTCTAAGTACCTGATTTATTACCCCAACCTTGTTAGATATCTGCAATGCGTGGACGGCGGCGATATTACGCCCGCCACCCCTTTACAGGCACAGGGGAGGAAATGACCGCACAGAGCCGCTACAGGGCTGTGGCGGGGTGAAAGGAGAACGCAATGAGCATGAACGAACTGGAAAACATCTTGTTTCGTGAACAGTTGATGTGATATTAGGGGATGCGGTTGGAAACCCTCGCAAAAGGGAGTTCCGACAGCACGATCCCGCAGAATTGTTTGAAATCTGTTGCATTTTCAGGGCTTTTGGGCAGTATTTGCCCCAAGGTAGAGCGTGCCACGAGAGGCGCAAGCCTCTCGACTTCTTGGTAAGGATGAGGTCGCCAGTTCAAATCTGGCTAGCAGCTCCAAAACCTCTGAAATCTACGGATTTCATAGGTTTTCTTTTTCTGTTGTGAAAACTCGGCATCGGAAAGTTCAAATCTGCCAATTCTGCGAAAACAGACAGACCGCATCCCTTCCTGCCATTTTTGGGAAGGGATGCGGTCTGATTATAGGTGGATAAATCACAAGAATTAAACACAATGGACAGTGGGTGGCGGAGCGCCGCATCATGGATGCTTCCTGTCATGGCAGCCGGGGCATTGGGGGCAGTCGCCGCTGCAGCTGCGGGGCTCCTTTTTGCGCAGCAGCAGATACAGACAGTATCCGACGATCAGTGCCAGAAGCAGCCAGTCTATTACGCTCATAAGCACAGTAACCCCACCCGATAGACCACAAAGGCAGCAAGCCACGCAATCAGACACTGGGTAATCACCACACACACGGTTTTCCAACCGGAATTCAGCTCCGACTTGATGGTGGAAACGGCTGCCACGCAGGGCGTGTACAGCAGGCAGAAGGCCAGAAAGCTGGCAGCCGACGCGGTGGTGAACAGGGTGTGCAGGGCGGTGGCCAGCTGCTCCGAGCTGACCCCCAGAATGACGCCGAAGGTGCTGACCACGGCCTCCTTGGCGGTAAAACCGGAGACCAACGCCGTTACCATCCGCCAGTCGCCAAAGCCCAGCGGCGCGAAGACGGGGGAAACCAGCCGCCCAAGAGCGGCCAGAATGCTGTCAGCGCTGTCGTGCACCACATTAAAACGGATGTCGAAGGTCTGCATAAACCAGATAATCACCGTCGCCAGGAAAATCACCGTGAATGCCCTGGTCAGAAAATCCTTGGCCTTCTCCCACATCAGCAGAACGACCGACTTAAGGGAGGGCAGGCGATAGTTGGGAAGCTCCATGACGAAGGGAACAGGGTTGCCCTGAAAGGTAGTGTTCTTCAGCACCAGCGCCACAAGAACGCCTACAACGATACCGCCGAAATAGAGCAGCAGCATCACGAGCAGCTCCTGCCCCGGAAAGAAAGCGGCAGCGAACAGGGTATAGATGGGGATTTTTGCGGAGCAGCTCATAAAGGGTGTCAGCAGAATGGTCATTTTCCGGTCACGGTTGGATGACAGGGTTCTGGTTGCCATAATGGCAGGCACGGAACAGCCAAAGCCAACCAGCATGGGCACAAAGCTTCTGCCGGAAAGGCCGATTTTTCGCAGTAGCTTGTCCATCACAAAGGCAACCCGTGCCATATAGCCGCTGTCCTCCAGAATGGACAGGAAGAAGAACAGGGTTACAATCAGAGGCAGGAAACTCACCACGCTGCCCACGCCGGAGAAAATGCCGTCGATAATGAGGCTATGTACTACGGGGTTGATTCCGTAGACCGTCAGTGCCCGGTCGGCCAGCAGGGTCAGACCGTCTATGGCGTAGGCCATGACATCGGATAGAAAAGCGCCCACAACGTTGAAGGTCAGGAAAAACACCAGCCCCATAATGGCAACGAACAGCGGAATGGCAAGATACCGGTTGGTCAGCACCCGGTCGATCTGCATACTGCGGCGATGCTCCCGGCTTTCCCGTGCCTTGACCACGCACTCCGCGCAGACCTTTTCAATAAAGTTATAGCGCATATCCGCCAGCGCGGCGTTCCGGTCAAGGCCTGTTTCGTATTCCATCTCCACAATGGTGTGCTCGATCAGTTCCTTTTCGTTCTGACTCAGCGCCAGGGCGTCAAAGAAGTCCCGTTCGCCCTCGATCAGCTTCATGGCGCAGAACCGGCGCGCTATGTGAATCCGCTGGGCGTGATCCTCGATAATGTGGCAAACCGCGTGAATGCACCGGTGGACGGGGCCATCCGGGCAGAAATCCTGAACCTTGGGCAGCATCCGGCTGGATGCGGTGTGGATGAGGGTTTCCACCAGTTCCGCGATGCCCTGATTTTTTGCCGCGGAAATGGGCACCACCGGCACGCCGATGGCTTCCGACATTTTCCGGACATTCACACTGCCGCCGTTGCCGGCCAGCTCATCCATCATATTCAGGGCGATCACGGTGGGAACCTTCAGCGCCAGCAGCTGCAGCGTCAGGTAGAGATTTCGCTCGATATTTGTGGCATCCACGATATTCAAAATGGCATCGGGCTTGGACTTGAGAATGAAGTCCCGGGTGACGATCTCTTCCTGGGTGTAGGGGCGGATGGAGTAGATCCCGGGCAGATCCACCACCTGATGCTCCGTGCCCTTGATATAGCCCGCCTTCTGATCCACCGTCACGCCGGGAAAGTTGCCGACGTGCTGATTGGAACCGGTGAGAGTGTTGAAGAGGGTGGTTTTTCCGCAGTTTTGGTTGCCAACCAGTGCAAAAATCATGCCTTGGCCTCCTTCAGGGTTATTTTCCGGGCGTCCTCCCGGCGGATGGTCAGTTCGTAGCCACGCACCTGAATCTGAATGGGGTCGCCCATGGGGGCGATTTTCTGCAGGGTTACTTTTGTTCCCGGAATCAGCCCCATGTCAAGAAACCGCAGACGCAGCGACCCTTCACCGCCAACCTGCGCAATGACACCGGACTGCCCAATGGTTAAATCATCAATGGTCATCCTGCCCTACCTCCTCGAGAGTTTGCATAAGCTAACTTAAAAACAGTATACACCTTTCCTCCTGCGTTTGCAATACCCCGGAGGAAAATTACTTCCCCAAAAGAGAAAAACAAACAGTTTCCCAGATACCTTTTTATTGACAAGAGCACCCCTTTGCGGTAAGATTTTCCTGAATGTGACAAAGAAGAGGGAAAGAATATGTATGGCTTGGGAACGGTGATCAACACCGCCGCCATCGTGGCGGGCGGTGTGGGCGGAGCGCTGTTTGGAAAATTCCTCAAGGAAAATGTGCAGGACACCCTGACAAAGGTCTGCGGCATCAGTACCCTGTTCATTGCCATCACCGGGGCGCTGGAGCAGATGCTGACCGTGGAAAACGGGAAAATTGTCAGCGGAGGCTCCATGCTGGTGATCGGCTGCCTCACCATCGGCGCGGTGATCGGGGAACTACTGAATCTGGAGGGCGCTTTTGAACGGTTCGGCGAGTGGCTGAAGCAGAAAACCGGCAACGCGAAGGACAAACGCTTCGTGGACGCCTTTGTCACGGCATCGCTGACGGTGTGCATCGGCGCCATGGCCATCGTCGGCTCCATCGAGGACGGAATTTCCGGGGACTATTCTATCCTTGCCACCAAGGCGGTGCTGGATTTTATTATCATTATGGTTATGAGCTGCTCCATGGGTCGTGGCGCAGTTTTTTCCGCAATCCCTGTTGCGGTACTTCAGGGAAGCATTACCGCACTGGCAGGGCTTGTACGGCCTGTCATGACGGAAGCGGCGCTGGCAAATCTGTCCATGGTGGGCGACGTCCTGATTTTCTGTGTTGGAATCAATCTGGTGTGGGGCAAAAAAGTGAGGGTAGCCAATCTGCTGCCTGCCATTGTGATCGCGGTCATTGCCGCGTTTCTGTAAATGGGAAGAAAACGCCGCAGTTCAATGTGAACTGCGGCGTTTTGCTTATTTCTCGAATCTGCCTTTTTTCTTGCTGGGCAGCTTGATCAGGTTTGCCAGCGAACAGCCGAGGAAGGCGAACACGGTTCCCAGAATAACCGATACCAGCACGTCGGTGGGATAGTGGACATACAGGTAAAGCCGGGAGAAGGACACCAGAATGGCAATTATCAGTGCGGGAATGCCCATCTTTTTGCTGTTCTTCAGCAGCACCACCGCCGCCTCAAAGGACGCAATGGTGTGTCCGGAGGGGAAGGAGAAGTCGTGCTGGCGTTCGATCAGCAGCGGGATGGTGACACCCAGCTGTTCCTGCAGATCATAGGGTCGTATCCGCTGCACCAGCGGCTTCAGGGTGACGTTGCATACCAGCAGACCCATGAGCAGCGCGAAAATCATGGCAATGCCGGTTTTCCGGGTTTTGGGGATCAGCAGCAGGATCACCGCCCAGGCGATCCAGAAGATGCCGCCCTCACCGAGCAGGGTGATGATGGGCATGATCCTGTCCATCAGAGGGGATTGAAGGTGCGCCTGAATCCAGTCGAGAATGGGCAGATCAAAGGATACTGCCAGCTGATAGAGAAATGCCTGCATGGCTTAAGCTCCTTCCGTGGGGGCTTCGGCAGCTGCGGTGGTTTCCGCAGCCGCCTGGGTGGCGGCCTGTTCACTAGGACTCTGGAACAGGGCGTAGAGCGTCATGGGCTTGAGGGTAGTGCCCTCGGGGATGGTGACCTTGCCGTCGGAATCCGGCTGGAACTGGAGGTTATACACCATTGTGCCGTTTTCGTCCTTTTCAATGGTGACCCAGCCGGTGAAGACCTTGCCGTCCGGGACGGGCACCACGGGGGTGATGATCTCCTTGGAATCCGTGCCATAGAACTGGCTGTGGACTTCAGTCTCGCCGCTCATGAAGGTCAGGCGAACGCGACCCACAGGTTCGGACACATCTTTGTTGGTGGCGGCAAAGCACAGCCACTTACCGGTGTCGCTCTTGCGGAAGAACAGGGACTGCTGGTAGGGGTATTCCTTCACGGTGCCGTCGGTACGGGTCACGTTCAGGCTCAGAGAAACCTTGACGGAGAAAATATCCTCGCCGTAGCGGGCGTAGTCGGTAACGGATTCGTTGGCGAAGGTGTAACCGTTGTGGCTCTGCATCCACAGCTCCGTCGTGGTGACGATGGACTTGTAGGTCTCAGAGGTGGGGTCAAAGTACTTGGCGATGGTGCCCCGGTCGGTAACCTCCTTGATCATCCACTGGCAGTAGGTCTTGGCGGCCTCCAGTGCTACGGCTCGCTCGTCATCGGACATGGTGTTGCTTTCCAGACGCTCGGTGAAGGTGCGGGTTTCCTCGTCGTAGGTGACCTCCATCTGCTTGCCGGACTTGTCAAAGATGGTGACTACGGGCTGAGCCATCAGGCCATCGATCTGCTGGGTGCACATACTGGCGCCGGTGGTTCCGGCGGGCAGATACTCCTCTGCCAGAGTGGTAGCTACCTGAATGGTCATATCATCCGTCAGCGGCACGTCGTTAACGTAGGCAACATGGCCGTCCAGCTTTTCCACATAGTAGGTGCCTTCCCGGTTGAAGAACACCTCCACCGAGCCCAACTGCCAATCGGGGATATCGCCCAGATTTTCCAGATGGTCGAGGCTCACGTCGCCAACCTGATTCTTGTCCACAAGGGTAAAGGCGGCGACTTTTTCACTGCCCAGACGGACAAGGTATTTCTTGGTATGCTTATCCAGACCCGCGGAGGTTTCCAGATAGTTCAGCTCGGAATCACCCACCTTGTTTTCCATATAGGTGACATAAGCGTCCTTGCCCTCGTAGGCGGAATCCTGCGCGCCGGCGGCGTCATACAGCGCGCCCCAGTCGGGGTTGGTGAACAGCTGGGTAAAGACCTGCTCGGCCTTGCCGGTAGGCTGCGCCAGTTCAAAGTCGGTAAGCCAGCCGTGGAGCCAGGTCAGGCCAAGGAAGGTGCCTAGGAAGAAAATCAGGATAAACAGGAAGTACAGCGTGTAGAAAATCACACCGCCCAGACGGGGGCCGGATTTCTTCTTTTTGGCAACCGGCTCTTCCATCGGGGGAACAGGACGGCGGACAGGCGCCTTTGCGCCGGTTCCCGCGGGACGCTGGCCGCCTGCGGGGCGCTGCCCGTTGACGGAACCCTGAGTGTTTGCGGGACGCTGTCCGTTGACGGAACCCTGACCGTTCGCGGGACGCTGCCCATTCACGGGACGCTGCCCGTTCGCGGGGCGCTGAGGGGTGCCGGCAGGGGAGGAAGCGGGCTTCCTGGCCGTTGCCTGCTGCTGGGGTGCGGCAGGCTTTCTGACAGGGGCGGAATTCTGCGCCGGGGCAGGCCGCCTGACGGGCGGAGCCTTGGGGGCTTCCGGTTCCTCTTCCGGGACGGATTCGTCGATGTCGTCCAGCCAGCTCAAGTCAAAATCCAGACCCAGATCCAGGTCATTGAAGGAGACGGGCTTTTCCTTGGGAGCGGGTTCGGATGCATCCATATCCAGATCCAGATCATCCATATCGAAATTGTCTTTTTTCTTCATGGCTTACACCCCCTTAAGAAGCAGCCCGAACCATCCAGAAGTTCGGCATCCGTCTCGGCTGAGATTGCAGCAGAGAATAATTGTTGACCATAACGGTTTCGCCGGCGGTTCCCAGCTTGCCGTAGGTATCCCGATACATCATAACAGAAGAGGAACCACCGTCCATGTTGCAGGCGTTGACTGCGCCGTATTCCTGCATGATGTTGATGACATCTGCGTAGGTGCCGCCCAGAGAGCCGGCCTGACGGCCGTCGATGCAGACGAAGATCACCGCGCCGTCGGCTCTCTGACCGATGGCGGTACGGGGATTGAAGCCGGAATTGTTATTGTAGGCTTCCAGATTCACTTCGCCATTCATAATCAGCACGGGGCCGAAGCAGCAGCCGTCCCGAATGTTCAGCTTTTCCGCCTCGGACTGGGACAGATTTGTCTTGGAAACCACCAGAATATTGTCCTCGTTGAAGCCGGCGAAGCCCTCCAGACCGGGCTGCTTGCCGCTGGTCCAGACGCAGTTGCCGTTAGACATAACCAGACCCAGGGGCGTGCTGCCTACATAGGAACTGGCGGTGCCGTCATCGTTAAAGGCACCGGCGTTGATGGCTGCGATACAGTCGGGATTGGCTTCCATGACCTCAGTGATTCGCTTACCGGGGATGGAGGTGGAGAATTTCTCGGTGGAGGTGCCCATATAGACCTGGGCAGGATCCCGGACGATCATGATGTGGGCATTGTAGGTGTCGCCGGAGCGGCGCTCAATGCGCACACCATCGGGATAGTTGTCCCACTCGTTGCTGCTGCCGGTTATGACGTTGTTGGCCTGAATGATGACCTTGGTGGTGTCGGTCACGTCGTCCTCCAGACCGCCGCCTTCGACCTTGCTGGTGCGGATCTCGGCCACGGTGTCCTCACCGATGAACAGGGCGGGCACCCACTTGGTGGCGCTGGCCTCAATCAGGGACATGGTCAGCTTATCCCGGGCGGCGGGGGAGGGACCGTTGAAGACCATATTCATCACCAGCACCAACGCGGCGAAGACCAGAAGAATCACGGTAAACAGCACCAGAAAGAACCGGCGGATAATCCGCCCCAGCAGACCGCTGCCCTTTTTCTTCTTTTTCTTGGGCGGCAGATTGGCGCTTCCTTCTGCGCCGGATATGGGAGTTGCGTTTTTCTTACTCATAGTTTCGACCTCTTACTTTGGTATTTACGGAATTCGGAGTCGGTCATCTGTCAGATGTACCATCGCCGGATCTCTGGGGAGCGAAGACCCAGCGCTGCTGGATCATATAGCTTACAAAATACAGCGCCACCATGACGATGGCGTAAATGGCCGTGCGGAGGATGCCGGCGCTTTCCCGGATATGGAACAGGGCGTAGACCCCCTGAGTCAGGAGCACCTGCACCGCCATCAGCGGCAGCGCCAGGGAATAGTAGCGAAGCATGGCTTTTCCGGTGCTGACATTGGTCTGGAATACCAGCTTCTTGTTCAGAAAGAAGTTCAGCAGGGAAGAAACGGTTCTTGCACCGATACCTGCCGCAGCAGTGAGCGCCATGCCGGTGAGAGGAAGTACGCTGTCCAGCAGCCCATAGCACAGGGTATCCACCACCGCGCTGGTCAGGGAACTGAGGGTGTAGCGGAAAAAATGCGCCAGAATCAGCTTGTAAATCCGCCAGGAATCATGAATTACCCGGAAATGGGAGCTTTTGTTCTCTTCAATGTAAACGGTGCGGATTTTTACCTCGTCAAAGGGAATGCCCTTGGTCTTAAAGGCCAGCAGCATATTGGTTTCATATTCAAACCGGTCGCCGTATACGTCCACCAGTTCCTTCACCACGTCCCGGGGAATTGCCCGCAGACCGGTCTGGGTGTCGGAGATGGTCATGCCCACGAACAGCTTAAAAATGGCAGAGGTGGTTCGGTTGCCGAAGCGGCTGCGGGGAGGCACGTCCGGCTGAGAAAAGTCCCGGCAGCCCAATGTGACGTGGCCGGTTTCCAGCATATGCTCGCAGCAGGTGCGGGTATCTGCCGGGTGGTGCTGGTTGTCGCCGTCCACGGTGACGACCCCCAGCCCCTCAGGCCGGTGGTCAAGAAAATACCGGAAGGCGTTCTTCAGCGCCGCACCCTTGCCCTTGTTGACCTCGTGGGTCAGCAGGGTGATTTCCGGATGTTGGGCGGAAAGATCTGTAAAATAGTGGAGGTTTTCCGGCTTGCTGCCGTCGTTGACCAGAATAATATCGGTAAAGCCTATTCTAAGCAGTCCGTCCACCACGGCGATGAGTTTTTCATCCGGGTCAAGAGAGGGCAGGACTACAGAAATCCGGGATAAGTCGTTCATAAAGGATCGCCTCTTTCAAAATGCGCAAAAAATGAGATCATAATTCCTGTATACTATAACACAATTCTTCCGATTTGCAAAGCCTTTTAAGAAAAAGTTAAAAGAAAATGTCGGAAGTATCGGTTTACAGAACACCCCGTGTCAGGATGGGACGGCACAGGACAAAAAACGCAAAGAAATGGTTGCATATTTCGCGCGGTTACGGTAAAATAGGAGAAAAGCGGAAGGGGGTGGTTCCCGTGCGAACCGTTCCGGAAAAGGAAACACTGGATGCCATTGCGGAGTTGTTTAAGGGCTTTGCCGATACCACCCGGGTGCACATTCTATCGCTGCTGGCGGTGGAGGAGCTGTGCGTCACGGAGATTGCCGATAAGGTGTCCCTGAGTCAAAGCGCCATATCCCACCAGCTGCGCATCCTCAAGCAGATGCAGCTCATTAAATTCCGCCGGGAGGGGAAGAATATTCTCTATTCCCTGGCGGACGATCATGTGAAGACCATTTTGCAGATGGGATTGGAGCACGTTCTGGAATAGTGGAAAAAAATAAACTGTCATTGCGAACCGGCGTGTGCCGACCCGCAATGACAGTTTTTTATGGGATTAAAGCACCTTGGACAGGAAATCCTGAAGTCTGGGGTTCTGAGGATGGTTGAACACGGCATCGGGAGTACCCTGCTCCAGAATTTTGCCGCCGTCCATGAAGAGAATCCGGTTGCCCACCTCCCGGGCGAAGCCCATTTCGTGAGTGACCACCACCATGGTCATGCCGTCGGCAGCCAGCTCCTTCATGACGGAGAGTACCTCGCCGACCATTTCCGGATCCAGAGCAGAGGTAGGCTCGTCGAAGAGCATGACCTTGGGATTCATGGCCAGCGCCCGGACGATGGCGATTCTCTGCTTCTGACCGCCGGATAGCTGGTTGGGATAGGCACCCGCCTTTTCCTCCAGACCTACCCGGCGCAGCAGCTGAAGCGCCTTTTCATCGGCTTCCGCCTGAGTCATCAGCCCGGTGCGCACCGGCGCCAGAGTGATATTGCGCTGAATGGTCATGTGGGGGAACAGGTTAAAGTGCTGGAAGACCATGCCCATCTGCCGCCGCACCTTGTCCACGTCGGTCTTGGGGCTGGTGATTTCCACGCCGTCGAAGGTGATGGTTCCGGCGGAGGGTTCCTCCAGCAGATTCAGGCTGCGAAGGAACGTGGACTTGCCGGAGCCGGACGGGCCGATAATGACCACCTTATCGCCGGGATAGACATGCTCGGAGATGTCGTCCAGCACCAGATGGTCGCCGAAGGACTTGCTTAAGTGCTTAACGTCGATCACTTTGACGCAGCCTCCTTTCCAGAATGCTCAGCAGCCAGCTGAAGATCATAACCAGCACCAGATAGATACAGGCAATGCCGATCAGCGGGAACATCTGCTCATAGGTTCTGCCGTAGATCGCCTGCGCGGCGTACACCAGTTCCTTACCGCCAATGACGGTGATCAGGGAGGTGTCCTTCAGCAGAATGATAAACTCATTGCCCAGCGCAGGCAGAATTGCCTTGAAGGCCTGAGGAATGACCACAAAGCGCATGGTGTCCACATAGTTTAAGCCCAGACTCCGGCTGGCTTCCGCCTGACCGGGATCCAGCGCCATCAGGCCGCCCCGAATGATTTCGGAAACGTAGGCGCCGGAGTTGATGCCTAAGGTGAGGGCGCCCACCATGGTGTAGTTCCGGGAGGAGGAAAAGATGACGAAGCCCATAATCAGCAGCTGCACCATCATAGGCGTGCCCCGGATCACCGTGACGTAGACCTGACAGATGCTGTTGAGCACGCCTAAGAACGGATTGTGCTTGCCTGCGCGCTGCTGGTCGTGGGCGGTACGCACCATGGCCACCAGAACGCCCAGCGCGATACCGATGGTAAGCGCCAGCGCCGTGACCAGCAGAGTGGTGCCCACACCGTTCAAGTATTGCTTCCAGCGACTGCCGTCGATGAAAGCCTGATAGAATTTGACGTAGAATTCCTGCCAGCCGGTGGCTTCCCCGGCGCGGAGCAGGGCTTTCCAAGCTTCATACTGTTCCACAAGCTCACTCCTGTTTCTATATGATGGAGTTGATTGTCTCCGGGAAACTGCTGCATTTTAGCCGCTTCCCGCAGACAACCAGAGTATCAGTTCAAGGGCGGCTTGCGCCGCCCTTGGCAGATATAACCGAAATCAGATTACTTGGTGGGGATGTACTTCTCCACAATGGCGGGGATGGTGCCGTCCTCAGTCAGCGCCTTCAGAGCACCGTTTACGGCCTCCAGCAGGGCGGTGTTGTCCTTGCTCATGCCGATGGCATAGTCCTCGGTGACGTACTCGGTGTCCAGAATTGCCAGACCCGGGTTTGCCTCCACGAAGGCTTCTGCGGGAGCGGAGTCAATGACCACGCAGTCCACCTGACCGTTCATCAGCGCCTGTACGGCGGAAGCGCCGTTGTCGTACGCGGTGACGTGATCCTCACCATAGTCATCGGTGGTGTAGATGTAGCCGGTGGTGCCGCGCTGGGTGCCGATCATCTGATCGCCCAGATTGTCCAGAGTCACATCGGAGCCTTCCTTGACGATAACCACCTGCACGCCGGTGGAGTAAGTGTCAGAGAAGTTCATGACCATCTTCCGATCCTCGTTGACGGTTACGCCCGCCATAACGATGTCGGACTTGCCCTGCTGCACAGCCAGCAGCGCAGCGTCGAAGTCCATGTCGTCGATCACCAGCTCCAGACCCAGCTTCTTGGCGATGGCGCCGGCGATTTCCACATCGATGCCTTCGAAGGAGCCGTCATCGGCAACCATTTCGTAGGGCGGGAAGGCGGCGTTGGTGGACATAATCAGCTTGCCGGATTCCAGAGTCTTCACGCCGGAACCGCTCTTGGAGCCGCAGCCGGCAAACAGGGCGGCAACCATCAGAACCGCCAGCAAAACCGCAAACATCTTTTTCATATTCTTAGCTCTCCTTCTTCGTTTCCCAAGCCCATTACGGCTCGGTTAATTGATGAATGAATTATACTGCGCCTGCAACCTCCCGTCAATTATCGGTATTGCCAATTCTGGAGGAAATACCGGGGAAATCCTAATAATAATGCACAATATTATGCAATAATCCACGGTATATACGTATATACAAATAAAATATGCAAAGCGCCCGGAATGGAATGATGAAATAATATACAGAAAACAACGAATATAATATCAAAAATGTATATTCGTGAAAAACAGATGATCTTCGTAGACGAATTGTCCGGAAAAGCTGGCGCCCGTCTGTGAAGGTTTCCGTGGCAGAGCGGGCACGGACATGAAAAATTCCCGGTACGGTTGACCAGACCATACCGGGAATTTTTCAGAGAAAAAGAGAGGTAAGAAAATGAAAAAGAATGAATGAAATCTTTTCGATGGCTTCATTATACCAGAATGGTATTAAAAAATAAGGGTAGAATTGTTAAATAAGTATTAAGCAGTTAGAAAAGACTGGGAGCGTTTTGTGCACTTCGCCAGTTGTGAACTTTTTGTAGCGATTGACAGAAAGACCTTGACTTTTTTTCAGAATGGGATATAGTAAAGGCAAAAGAATTTAGCACTCGAAGAACGAGAGTGCTAAAAGACGGAAAGGAAGGATAGCTATATGAATTTCAACAATTACACGCAGAAATCCCTGGAGGCTGTCCAGAGCGCGAGAGATTTGGCTGTACAGAATTCCCACCAGCAAATGGAGCAGGTGCACCTGCTGCTGGCGCTGCTGC
>JAXEAK010000057.1:0-21587 GCA_034094395.1 Faecousia sp. | reverse complement strand
GCCTTGCCCGTGTATACTGAACAGGCACTCGGCGCAGTGCCTTTGGACGATTAGCTCAGCTGGCTAGAGCATCCGCTTGACGTGCGGAAGGTCATAGGTTCGAGTCCTATATCGTCCACCATACATGAAAAATCCGAACTTATTCCCCATTGGGAATGCATTCGGATTTCTTGTTTATATCAAAGATTTTACATACTGAGCTTGTGCCCTCGGTCCTGTGATTCACAGGACCGAGGGTTTGGTATATTCGACATTCCTGTTATCCTCCGATACAATGACAGTATCATAACGAAGGAGGAATGACTATGGACATCCAATATATCCGCGTGGGGGATTACTACATCCCAGACCTGACGCTCTTAGAAGAATCCCGCCCCATCGGCAAATGGGGACGAATGCACCGGGACTATCTGAGGGAGCACAAACCGATTCAGTACAACTGTCTGCTCCTGTCCGGCAAGCTGTGGACGTATCTGGCTGATCTGAACGAACAGGCACAGGATAGACTGGAACGGATGATCGATCAGATGAAAGTTTCTGAGGGAATCACAGAAGCTCTGAAAGCCAACGACCCGATGGCTTGGGTTGGTGCCATGAATAATATCCGCGCCAGAGCCGAGGAGATCATCCGAGAGGAGCTGATCTTTGTATGAAGATGGAAGAATATTTCCGGGCGCTGGAAACCTGTGTGGCATCCTGCAAGCTGAATCTAGGGGACGGCGAATCTATCCTGTCGCTTCTCTATGAAGCTTATAGCGATGCAAACCGCATAGACGATGCCCTAATCAAAGCGGATTTCGGTGAGTTGTACCGTTTGCTGAACGGAATGCCGCTACAGGAAATGGACTGGATTATCAACCCCGGCTGTGTTCTCTGCCGGGATCATGAACGGAATGGATTTATTCATGGAGTTCTGGTGGGTGTTCGATTGGTACAGGAAATACAGAGTGCAGAATACTCTATCATCCATATTTTAACTAGTGCGAGAGAGCGCGAAGTTTTCCATCCCTTCAGGTTCTGATTGATATCAGCATTATAGCGGAACGAAACACAAAAACACAGTACAATTTCAACTCATGAATGTGTCATAGTATTATGTGCCTTTCCAATACTATAATATAGCCAAAATCAATGGAGGAATTGTATTATGGAGAAATTTATCGTAACGCCCAAAGAAGATAAATCTGTTACCATGACGATACGCATTGATAGAGCCTTGCAAGAAGAATATAACAATTTAGCAGCCAAGACAAATCGTTCTCGTAATGAACTAATCAGCATGGCCCTACAATATGCCCTTGACCACATGGAATTGAAAGATGAAACGAAATGATGGCGGAATTATACCGGTTTATGTTGAATTTCGCACGGAACATCCGCGCGGAGGACTTTTCAAGGAAGCAGGTGGGCACACATGGTACCCAGATTATATGTCGTGATTCCCTGTTACAATGAGGAGAATGTTCTGCCTGTCACGGCGCCCATGTTCCTGCGGGAGGTAAAAGCTCTGGCGGAAAAGGGCTGCATCACGCCGGACAGCAGGATTCTGTTTGTGAACGACGGAAGCCGGGACAGGACGTGGGAGATCATCACGGAGCTTGCCGGTCGGGACAACACATTCACCGGCATCTCCCTCAGCCGGAACCGCGGGCATCAGAATGCCTTGCTGGCAGGGCTGATGGAGGCGAAAGGGAAATGCGATATCGCAATCTCCATCGATTGCGATGGTCAGGATGACATCACAGTCATGGAGGAAATGGTGGAGCAATACCGGTACGGCTGCGATGTCGTCTACGGGGTCAGGAATATCCGGCAGAGTGACTCGTACTTTAAGCGGCATACGGCGGGCTGTTTTTACCGCATGATGCAGGTCCTGGGCGCGGATATTATGCCGAACCATGCTGACTACCGTCTTTTGTCTCACCGCGTGCTGGAAGAACTGTCCCGTTTTGATGAGGTCAATATTTTCCTGCGGGGCATGATCCCCATGATCGGCTTCAAAAGCACCAGCGTTTATTATACCCGGACGAAGCGGCTGGCGGGAAGCAGCCACTACTCTCTGAGAAAAATGCTGGGACTGGCGCTGGATGGCATCACGAGCCTGTCGGTCACACCCCTGCGCCTGATTTCTGCCCTGGGCGCGATCATGTCCGTTCTCAGCCTGATCGGCGTAATCTGGGCGTTTGCCGCGCACATGACGGGAACGGCGGTGAGCGGATGGCCCAGTCTACTCTGCGTTGTTTGTATGTTCAGCGGCATTCAGCTCATTTGCCTTGGCATTGTGGGCGAGTATATCGGAAAGATCTATTTGGAAGTCAAACACAGACCAAAGTATATCATCAGTGAACGTACAGAGCCTTCTCCGCCGGACGAGGTGCAGGAGCTGCCCGGATTTTGACCGTCCCGGAAAAGCGGGAACCATTTTGGTGTTATTATGAATGAAATATGCGTATCCGTCATTATTCCTGTAAATAACTGTGCCCGGTATGTCCGGCAGGCGCTGGATTCAGCGCTGTCTCAGGAGGTTACTGTGGAGGTCTTCGTGATTGACGACTGCTCCCGGGATAATCTGGACGAAGTGATGCGGGAATATGCCGACGATTCCCGTGTCCATTATCTGAAGAATCCCAGCCATCTGGGTGTGGCACAGACCCGGAACCGGGCAATCGCGCTGGCACAGGGGGTGTATGTGGCGTTTCTGGACGCGGATGACATCTGGACCCCCGACAAGCTGAGAAAGCAATTGGAGCGAATCCGGGAACAGGGGACTGTCATCTGCTCCACTGCCCGGGAGCTCATGAATCTGGATGGCTCCCTCACCGGCTATGTCATCCCGGTCCGGGAGACATATACATATCAGGACAATTTGCGGCAGAATCATATCAACTGTTCCTCCGTCCTGATGAAGACGGAGGTTGCCAGAGAATTTCCCATGCACAATGACGATGGCCACGAGGATTACCTCATGTGGCTGGAGGTGCTGCGTAAGTACGGCAGGGGCTGTGCAGTGAATGAGCCGCTGCTCAAATATCGTATTTCCAGCCAGGGAAAGTCCCGGGGCAAGCTCCACTCCGCCGCCATGACCTTCCGGACCTACCGGTATATGGGTTTCGACCTTCCGCACAGCGTACTGTATTTTATTTCCTATGCCGTCACCGGTGTGGGAAAGTATTTCCGCTGGTTTTTGCGGTGATTGGGGGAGGAACCCGCCATGAATGGTTTTTACTGGATATACCTGATCATGCTTGCGTTTCTCCTGATCTGGGACTTTTCGGAAAGCCGGGAGCAGAAGCGGCTGATCTTTTACAGCGCCTGCTTTTTTCTGATTTTGATATTCGCGGTGCAGGACTTCGGCGTCAGCATCGATATTGCGGAATATATGCGCCAGTGGGACCTGATCCCGGGACTCACCTTCCGGCAGATGCTGAACCATAAATTTGAAATTGGCTACGTTCTGCTGTGCTGGGTGCTGGAGCGGGTCTTTGCCAGCGACCGGGTGCTGCTGGTGGTTCTGGGCGTGGGGATTCTGCTTCCCTTTGCCCGCTCCTTTGAGAAGGAAACGGACAACCCCATGATTGCGCTGATGGCGTTTCTCGCACTGGGCATGTATATGCACGCCCTGATTTTCTGGCGGCAGCTGGTAGCCATGGCAATTCTTACCTTATCTTACCGCTTCCTTCGGGAGCGTCGGTTCTGGCCGTTCCTGCTGACTGTGCTGGCGGCGATGACCTTTCAGAAGGCGTCTGTGGTTTTCCTTGCCCTGTATTTCGTCTATAGAATTCCAATTAACAAATGGCTGCTGGCAGGCAGCGCCCTGTGCGCGGTGGTTCTGGGGCTGATGGGAAAGTCCATCATTGCCTTTGGCATTTCGGTGCTATATCCTCAATACGAGAATTTCCCCCGACTGGTAATTGGGGGAAAAACGCTGCTGGCAATGCTTTGGGTGGTGGTGCTGTTATCTTACTGGCTGCTGCATGACCGGATGACGGAGGACCGGGTTCGCCTGCCGTTTCTGATGATCTTGACTGCGGCAGTCATCCAGCCGGTGTGCTTTGCGTTTTATAACTGGCTGAGGATCGTGCTGTTCTTCCGGGTTGCACTTGTGCCAATGACAGCGCTGCTGTACTCAGCGCTGTTTGAGAATAAAGGCAATCCCGCAATGACCTTACTGGAACGCTACGCTCCCGGAGCGCACAGGAAAGTCCTGGCTGTATATGACAGACTGTGGTTCCGTATTGCCATGCAGCTGATCCTGGTTGCGGTATTGTTTGTGTGGTATGTCAGTGAGCTGGACGGAGCGGTTTATGGAATGGCACCCATTCGCTGAACCGGGGATCATCGTCTTTGCGGAAGCGCACCGGTTTCATACTTTAGAAGGTAGTGTGTAATGAGAGTTAAGGAAAATGATTACGAAAGGAAATTGTTTGCCATACTGCTGGCGGGTTTCCTCCTGAAATTGTGTTATATTGCCGTCGTACCTTACGGAATCAGCAAGCATGACCTGGGCAGCTTTACGCTGACGGGTTTTTCGGATACGGACGAGGGACATTTGGGATTCATTTCCTATCTGTATACCTTCCGTCGGCTTCCGGATTTCGACCCTCGCCTGATATGGGGATTCTATAATCCGCCTGGCTTTCATATTCTGGCAGCTCTCTGGTACGGCATCAACCGTCGGCGCGGCTTTGCTCCGCTGACCTGTTTGGAGAACTTGCAGATTTTGACGCTGATCTTTGTGTCTGTGGGGATCTGTGTCACGGTAAAGATTCTGGAGGAACTGTTTGAGAAGGACCGTTACCTGCTGTACACGGTGGCATTTCTGTCCTTCTTCCCGTTCTTTACCATTCTCTCCGGCACACTCAACAACGATGCTCTGGCATTCCTGTGCAGTATGACGGCAGTTTTATATGCCATACGCTGGTATCGGGATCAATCGGTAAAGAATATTGTGCTCATCGCCGTCAGCCTGGGATTCGGTATGTTCACCAAATTGAATGTGGGTCTGCTTTCATTTCCCATAGGCTTTCTGTTCCTGTATGCCCTAGTAAAGCGTAGGAAAGAAGCCGGGAAAATGATTTTACAGTTTGGGCTGTTTGGTCTGATCTGCGTGCCTCTTGGACTGTTCTGGCCGATACGGAATTATATGAGGTTTGGCATGCCGATGAATTATATACCGGATTTGAAGTCGAAACGGCAGTATGTAGGGAACTTCAGTATTTTTCAGCGGATTGGCATTCCCTCCTGGGAAAACCTCTCCAGCCCGTTCCTGTCCTTTGCCCCCGGGCAGGAACATAATATCTGGACGCAGCTGGTTAAAACGGCTCTGTTTGACGAAGTGCCAAGACCTGGGGAGATGCCTGTGTTCCGGATGTGTGCGCAGATGCTCTTCTGGCTGGGGCTTTTGGGAGCCGCGTGCGCCGTTGTATCCTGGATTCGCACGCTGCTCGACCGAAACAGCATGGCTTCGGAACGGAAGGCTTTCTTTACCATTCAGTTTCTGAGCATGCTCATTGGGTATGTCCCGTTCTGCTTTTCCTACCCGTATATCTGCACGATGAATTTTCGATATATCATCCCGCTGCTTTTACTGCCCTGCCTGTCATGGGAAAGCATCGTCCACAGAGCGGGAGAGAGGACAAGGCGGTTACAGACGGTGGGGATGCTGCTGTTTGTGTTCCTGTGCCTGCTGGCGAACCTTGCCCTGATTATCATGGAATAAACGGAGGCTTGCTCCCGTCGGACGGGTGCTGTAGCGATTATGAAGAAATTGTCTGAAGCAGGAAAGAACCTTTACAGAAGCGTGGCGGATCGACCGCTGTTTGCCACGCTCAGCTTTTTCGCCTACCGGATCGGTAAGCGAATCCGGTGCCGGCAGTGCCGACCGGCATGGGGAAAGCCGGTTCCTGCCTGGGCAGGGACGGAGAAAGTAGCACCGGAAAGTCTTCGTCAGGTGAAGGTCGCCATGATCTGCGACGACATGACATGGGAAAACTGGAAACGGGAGTGCTGCGCGACGGCGCTGACTCCCCACAACTGGAAACAGGTTCTGTCCGCGGAGAGGCCGGACGTTTTCTTCTGCGAATCGGCATGGCTCGGTCGAAAGGATCAGGGCGGCTGCTGGCGGGGCGCCATCTACCGAAACCATAAGGTTCTGTTCGAGAACCGAGGAGAATTGCTCCGCATTCTTGACTTTTGCAAACAAAACGGGATACCGACGGTATTCTGGAATAAGGAAGATCCCACCTTTTTCGACGACCTCCGCTACGATTTTAAGGATACGGCGCTGAAATTTGACTGGATTTTTACCACAGCGGCGGAATGCGTTCCACGGTACCGGGAAATGGGACATCCTCGGGTGGATGTCATGATGTTTAGCTTTTCCCCGTACCTGTTTTCTCCGATGGGTTCTGTCCCAAAGGAGCGAAGAGCGATTTTTGCGGGCAGCTGGATTGGAGAGGATTTCTGCCGGTGCCAGGCGATGGAGCGGCTGTTTGCCATGACAGAAGACTCCGGAATTCCTCTGACGATTTTTGACAGGCAGACCCGAAATACCAGACGGTGCTTTCCGGATAAATACCGCTCGTATGTCCGTGACTGTGTCCCCTATGTGTCACTTGGGCAGGTAATCCGCCGCACGGAATACGCCCTGAATATCAATACGGTCACGGATTCGGACACGATGTTCGCCAGAAGAGTGTTTGAACTGGCGGCATCCAATGTCGTGATTCTCAGCAATGCTTCCAGAGGTATGCGGAAGATATTTCCTCCCGGCGGAATATGCTATCTGGAGGAAACTTTCTCAGAAGAGGATCGGGAAAAGCAGAAACGCAGGAATCTGGACCTGGTGTTCGCGCAGCACACGAACCAGATCCGGTTTACGGATTTATTTTGCAGGATGGGTATTCTGCAGGAATCGGAGCGGGTGCGAATCTGTGTGCTGGACCCAGACAATCTGCTGGAGGGTCGCGGGATTGCGGGTAAGTGGTTTGCCGCAGTGCCTGTCCGGATAGCTGCCGGGCTGGAAAACGGGCAGTTTGCCTACGGCATCCTGCTTGGCAAGGGTCGGCTCAGGACGCTGGATTCCGTGCTGCCGCACTTCTGCTATCTGCCCGGAGACTGTGGAATCCGGATTGTGGGAAAGCCTTGCTATGAAATCACCGAGGACAACGGACATGAGGATGTCCTGTATCCATGGGATTTGTTTGCCGCTGTTTGGCACGAAGATGGGAAAGCAACAAAGAAGTACCTGTTAGGAGACTGCGAAGTATGAAAGTATGTGTGATGGGACTGGGGTATATCGGTTTGCCGACTGCGGCCATGTTTTCGAAGCATGGCGTACACACTGTCGGCGTGGATATAAACCCACAGATTGTTGAGAGCGTTCGCGGAGGAATTCCGCATACGGAAGAGCCGGGGCTTGCGGAAATGGTGCGAAGCGGCGTGGAGACGGGGATGCTTCGCACGCAGACGGCGCCGGAGTGCGCAGATGCGTTCATCATTGCGGTACCTACACCGTTTTGTCAGGACGCGCTGCACAGCTGTGATCTTGGATTTGTGCTGGAGGCTGTCAGGAGCATTTTACCCTGTCTGACGAAGGGCAACACCGTGATCATCGAATCGACGATTGCGCCCCGCTCCACGGAGGACCGGATAAAGCCCCTGCTGGAAGCCGCCGGCTTCACCATCGGCACCGATTTGTACCTGGCGCACTGCCCGGAAAGGGTGCTTCCTGGGCAGATCCTACGGGAAATGAAATACAATAACCGCATTGTCGGCGGAATTACGCCGGCATGCGCCCGACAGGCCGCGCAGATTTACGCCGCCTTTGTGGAGGGGGAGATCCTCTGCACCGAAGCGGGAACCGCAGAAATGTGCAAATGCATGGAAAATACCTTCCGGGATGTGAATATCGCCCTCGCCAATGAGTTGGAGGTCATCTGCAATACGCTGAAGATCGACTGCCTAGAGGTGATCCGTTTGGCGAACAAGCATCCAAGAGTCAATATTCTTCAGCCGGGACCTGGAGTGGGCGGGCACTGTCTGGCAGTGGATCCCTATTTCATCAGTGCCAAAGCTCCGGGGAAGGCGCAGTTGATCGAACAAGCAAGGAAAATCAATGAGAAAATGCCGGAGTATGTAGCTCAAAAGGCTCAGCTGCTGGTCAGGAATCAGGAGCAGCCGAAAATCGCTATCCTCGGACTTGCCTACAAGGGAGATGTGGATGACACGAGGGAAAGTCCGGCAATGGCAGTTCTGCAGCGTCTGAAGGCACAGGGCATCCGGACGGAGGTCTACGATCCCCATGTGCGTGCGCTGTCCAGCGCTTCCCTGGAGGAGGCGCTGGAAGGCGCGGATCTGGCTCTGGTACTTACGAACCACAGCGAATTTACGCATCTGCCGCTGAAACGCATGGCGGAAATCATGCGCCATCCGGTAATTTTCGATACCAGAAATGTGGTGAAACCCGAGGAGGGAACGGGCGTGACCCTGATCGACTACGGAAATCTGTACCTGTATGCGTGATCATGGGAAGGTCTGATACCACCGGCGCGGGGAGGGAAGAAATGTGACCCGGAAATTAAAAATTATGAGCGTGTTCGGCACCAGACCGGAAGCCATTAAGATGTGCCCGCTGATCACAAGACTGCAACGGATGCAGGAAGTGGACAGTGTCGTATGTGTAACAGCGCAGCACCGGTATCTGCTGGATCAGGTTCTGACGCTGTTTGGCATTGTGCCGGACTACGATTTGAACCTTATGCACATGGAGCAGTCACTGACGGATATTACCACAGGGATTCTCAAAGGCATGGAGGACATATACGCGAAGGAGTGCCCGGATCTGGTGTTGGTTCATGGAGATACCACCACCTCCTTCGCGGCGGCACTGGCGGCATTTTACCGGCAGATTCCCATAGGTCATGTGGAGGCGGGACTGCGGACGTATCACAGGTATTCGCCGTTCCCGGAGGAGATGAACCGCCAGATGGTGGACAGGCTTGCCCAGCTGCATTTTGCCGTCACGCCGGGCAACAGGGATAATCTGCTGCGGGAGGGAATCACCCGGAACGTTTTTGTAACGGGAAACACCGGAATTGATGCGCTGCAACAGACAGTGAAGTCGGACTACCGGTTTCGGGAGGAACGGCTCAACGCCATCGATTTCCAGAGAGAAAGAATCATCCTGCTCACGGCGCATCGCCGGGAGAATCTGGGTCAGCCGCTGCGGGAAATCTGCGCAGCGGTCCGCAGGCTTGCCGAAACCCACAGGGATACGCGGTTCGTTTTTCCGGTACATCCCAACCCGGTTGTTCGGGAAGTGGTGTATCCCCTGCTGACAGGGCAACCGGGAATCTTTCTGACAGAGCCGCTGGATGTGGGGGATCTCCACAACCTCCTAAGCAGGAGCTATCTGGTTATGACGGACTCCGGCGGGCTTCAGGAGGAAGCCGCGGCGCTGGGCATTCCGCTGGTGGTTCTGCGCGCTGAAACGGAGCGCAATGAGCTGCTGAGAGCGGGCGGCGCGGTTCTGGGTGGCAGAACAGAGCAGGAGATATTCGCGGCGACTGCGGAACTGCTGGAAGACGGAGAAAAATACCAACAGATGCAGCGGGTGGAAAATCCCTTTGGGGACGGACAGGCATCTGATCGAATCGCGGCAGAAATTCTCAGCTGGGCATCTGCCCCGGAAAGGAACCTATGATGCCTCTATTATCCATTATCATCACCGCCCATCAGGCGGAGAACACCATACAGCGGGCACTGTCCTCCGTTCTGGACTGGGAAAGCAGCAATCAGACGGAGATCATTGTGGTGGATGACGCGTCCACAGACCGCACCTGCGAGCTGGTAAGGGCGATGCAGAAGCAGCATCCGCAGATTGTGCTGCGCGTTCTGGAACGCAATACCGGCGGTCCCTCCGTCCCCAGAAACACGGGGATTGCCATGGCTTCCGGGAAATATGTGACGTTTCTGGATGATGACGACGAATTAGTGATGCCGAATCTGATAAGCGTCCTGACGGATGCGGAGGAAAGACAGGCGGATTTTGTCAAGGGCTACCTAATCTGCGAGGAAAACGGGCAGCGCAGGGAGGCAAACAGGCTTCCGGTCGTCCCGCAGGGGAAAGAGGATACCCTTCAGCAGATGATCCGCAGCCAGAGTACGACGCAGGATTTTCTGGTGCGCCGCAGCCTGCTGCTGGAGCACGGCATCCAATATCCACGGGAGCTGAATATCGGGGAAGACACGGTATTTATCCTGTCCATTCTCCGGGTTGCCGAAAACCCGGCGTATGTTGATCGTTGGTTTTATGTTTACCACAAAACTGCCCCGGCGGGGAACGGGCTGTCTGCCACCCGACATTGGGGAGACCGGGAGGTGGTCAGCCAGCTGCAGGCGTGGCGCACTGCCGAACACCTGTGCAATCAGATGGGACTCAGCTATTTCAGTCTGCGTCTGCCGGCAGCGCTGCGAAACCTTCTGATTATGCTGGTGCGCTGCTCCGATGGGATATCCGAGGAAACCTGTGCGGCGCTGTGCAGCTTTGTGTTGGAAACCCGGTCGTATACCCAGAATGCCATGAACCTATCCAGCCGGTATCAGCAGCTGTTCGATGCTTTGCTAACCGGGGATTACAAACAGTTCTGCACAGCAAGAAAGCTACGTCTGCTGATTGCCGGCTGTGATCTGAAGTTTATCCTGCCCGTGCTTCCGTACCTAAAGGAGGAATATGAAATCCGGGTGGATGAATGGACGGGTCACAACACCCATGACGCTCATCAGAGCGAAAAGTGCGCCGCCTGGGCGGATATCATCTGGTGCGAATGGCTGCTGGGGAATGCGGTGTATTACTGTGCACGCAAAAACGCCAATCAGTGGCTGGTAATCCGGGCACACCGGTTTGAACTGTCGAGAGAGTTTGGCTTTCAGGTGGATTACAGCCGGGTGGATGCCTTCTTTGCGGTGGGGTATTACTATCTCGAACAGCTCGTTTCCCGCTTCACAATACCCCCGGAGAAGACCAGACTGCTGAGTAATTATGTGGAACCGGCACGCTACTGTCCGGATAAGGAGGAAAATGACCGGTATCACATTGGGCTGATTGGCGCCCTCCCCAAAAGGAAAGGGCTTATGAAGGCACTTCGGCTTCTGAATCGGCTGGTAAAGCAGGACGATAGATTCCGACTGCACATTATGGGCAAACGCCCGCAGGAGGTAAGCTGGGTTCATAACAATCCGGATGAGGCGGCTTATTATCAGGAATGTGACGCTTATGCCCGCGAACAGGGTCTGACTCCGTATGTGATCTGGGGCGGCTACAGGGCGCAGGAGGAACTGTACCGGGATATCGGGTATGTGGTATCCCTTAGTGACAGCGAAGCGCCTGAGTCCTTCCATCTTGCACTGGCAGAGGGTGCCTGCGCTGGATGTGTAGGACTTACCCTGCCGTGGCCTGGTGTGGAATTTCTCTACCCCAGAGAGATCGTCTGCCGGGATGAAGCGGACATAGCGGACAGAATCACCGGCTTGTCCCGCAACCCCGAGGGCTTTCGGGCGCAGAGCGCATTGCTGCGGCAGTATGTGACGGAGCAGTATGGCGTGGAGCGGTTTGTGCAGACGCTTACGCGGTATCTCAGACAGATCAGAAGCTAGGAGAACAGACGGAATGAAGAAAGCAGGAATCCTGAAAAATTTGCGGAAATACCAGGAGTACATTCTGTACTATTCCAAAATCATGCTGAAAACACGGGTGGCAGGAAGCTATCTGGGCTTTTTATGGCTATATATTGATCCGCTGATGTTCATGCTGATCTACACATTTGTAGTTCAGGTGGTATTCCGAAGCAAAATGGAAAATTTCCATGTGTTTGTGCTGATCGGCATCACCAGCTGGAATCTGTTTTCCCGCGCTGTGCTCATGGGCAGCACCTCCATAACCCGCAATAAGGGCATCTTTGAACAGGTCTATTTTCATAAATTCGTCTATCCAACGGTCTATATAATGTCATATCTGTATGAGTTTCTAATTGCCTTCGGTCTGATTCTTGTCATGCTGGTAGCTTCTGGAATCCCGCTGACTGTCCATTTGCTGGAGGTTCCCGCCGTTGTGTTGACGCAGCTTTTGTTTACCTACGGCTGTATGCTGATTGTGTCGCATATCGGGGTGTATCTTTTTGATCTTCGGAATATTCTGGAGTTTACCCTGCGTTTCCTGTTCTACCTGTCTCCCGTCATGTGGAGCTTCGACATGGTTCAGATAAAATATGCCTGGCTGCTGAAACTCAATCCCATGGCGGTGATCATCGGCTCCTACCGCTCCTGCATCTTCTACGGAAAAAGCCCGGTGTATGCCTATCTTCTGACCATCAGCGCTTTTTCCTGCGTGCTGATCGAAATTGGCTACTGTCTGATCAGCAGGCATGAGGATGCCTATGCCAGAATGATGTAGGGGGAAAACGGACAATGGAGAATATCATCACTCTGAAGGATGTGAGCCTTGTATACAGCTCCGCAGAAGCCCTGTCAGTGAAAAAAATTGTGAAAATGCTGCTCAGCGGGCAACGGAAGCCAAAGCTCCGGTCAGAATATCAGGCGCTGCACGGAATTTCTTTTTCCATCCTGCGGGGAAGCGTTTACGGAATCATCGGACGAAACGGCGCAGGGAAAAGCACCCTTCTGCGCATTCTGTCCGGTTCCATGTCTCCTACCTCCGGTACGGTGGAACGGAATTACCAGACAATCAACCTGCTGGCTTTGGGCGTTGGTTTTACCAAAGACCTGACGGGCTATGAAAACATTTTTCTGAACGGAATGATTCTGGGCTTTTCCAAACAGGTGATTCAGGAGAAGCTGCAGGAAATCATTTCCTACAGCGAACTGGGCGACTTCATCTATAAGCCAATGAAAACCTATTCCAGCGGCATGATCTCCCGGCTTGCCTTTTCTATTGGTATTCACCTGAAGCCGGATGTTCTGCTGGTAGATGAGATACTGAGTGTCGGAGATGCAAGGTTTCAGGAAAAGAGCTTCCGCTCCATCCGGGAATACATAGAAGCAGAGAATACCACGGCGGTACTGGTGTCTCACAGTATGCAGCAAATCCGGTCACTGTGTGAATGCTGTATCTGGCTTGAGAAAGGGGAGCTGATTGCCATGGGAGATACCCAGACGGTAACGGATGCCTACGACCAGGTGAACCAGGGGAAGATGACGCTTGCTCAGGCAAAGGAAATGCTGAGGTTGGAAAAAGAGCTATGCACAACGAACAGGAATTAAAAACAGTAGCGCTGCGTGACGGCGTGACGCTATGCGGATACCGGGATGAGTACATTTTCCAGCGCATTGAACAGACCGGAGACTATTATGAACGGGAGATCCTAGAAAAATGGATTCAGCCCCGCAGGAACGGCATCCGGGTAATTTACGATATCGGTGCCAATATCGGCAACCACTCCGTCTATTTTGCGGCGCATACGGACGCTCAGGCGGTATATGCTCTGGAGCCGTTTGCTGATAATTATCAGCTGCTTCTGAAGAACATCGCCGGAAACGCTCTGAGCAACGTGCATCCCATTCAGGCGGCGGCGTCCGATTTTTCAGGCGGCGTGCGTATGCGGATTTCCCGGGAGAACAACAACGGAACGGCAAGAATTGTGGAAAACGGAGAGGACGGTATCCCGGCGGAGACCGTCAGGCTGGACGACCTGCAGTTACCGGACCCGGATTTTGTCAAAATCGATGTAGAAGGACATGAACTGCGGGTGTTAAAGGGAATGCAGGGCATTCTCGAAAGATGCAAGCCGGATCTGTGGATCGAGGTGGGCTGCGAGAATGCCACCGCTGTTTACGAAACGCTGGAGGCTGCTGGATACGGTGCAGCGGATTATTCGCTGGAGCAGGATGGAAATGTACTGTTCGTCCATAAAAGCAGGGGTGGAGTCCCATGCCGCGGCGATGTTTTTCGGGCACTGCTGACGGAAGCTGCCAGCAGGAAACACACGGCGGATCTGCTGCGCCGAAAAGAATCGCAATTTACATATGAGCAAAAGAAAGCCAATGAGCTGCAAAGCAAACTGGAAAAGAAAGCTTCCAGCCTGATCTATGAGCAGGAGCGCGTAAGAACCGGTCAGGAACGGATCTCCGCTCTGGAAAAGCAGTGTGAAACGGAGCAGAGAATCCGTAAGGAGCAGGAAGCGAAGATACTGGAACAGGAACAACAAATCCAAAAAACGGAAGAGGAGCTTATCCGGCTTACGGGCAGGCTGACAGAAATCGGAAAACAGCTGGAGGAAATGACCGGTAGGTTCACGGAAGTGAATGAACGGATGCGGATGTATGAAAAGTCCCGGCTGTTCCGGCTGATGCTGTGGATATGGAGCGTTTCCACAAAAACCAGATTCTACGGCAGGAAGTGGATCCATCAGGCTGCTGCATGGCTGTACCGGAAGCTCATGCCCTATCCCGGAGCGCTGCGGTTGTGTTCCCGGATTAACGGCAGGCTGAAGATCGTGCGCAACCCCGGACAGGTACTGGCACAGACAGCCACGCCGACCGCAAAAGCGGTTCCTCGGGATACGGCAATCAGAACCGCTTCCCAACTGCAGGTGGCGGCAGTTGTGGATGAATTCACCTACAACAGCTTCCGGTTCGAGTGCCGGTTGCTTCCGGTAGAGCCGGACAACTGGGAGCAGATTTTTGAGGAGAACAGAATCGACCTGTTTTTTTGCGAATCCGCGTGGAGCGGCGTGGATTCCCAGCGGCGGCCGTGGAAGGGACGCGTTTATGCCAGCTGCAACTTCCCAAAGGAGAACCGGGGAGCGCTGCTGGATATCCTGCAATATTGCCGGAGACATCGGATTCCAACCGTGTTCTGGAACAAGGAAGATCCGACCCACTACGAGGATAAGGTGCACAACTTCGTGGACACAGCGATCCAGTTTGACCATATTTTTACCACGGATGCTGCCTGCGTTGACCGATATCGGAAGGAATACCATCATCCCAGCGTCCACTGCCTGCCCTTTGCCACACAGCCCAGACTGTTCAACCCGATAGAGACCCGGGAACGTACCGAAGAGGTCATTTTTGCGGGCAGCTGGTACCGGCAGCACGAGGAACGCTCCCGGGAAATGGAGAAAATACTCGATCAGATCCTTGCCCAGGGACTTCCGCTGAAGATCTACGACCGGCATTTCGGTTCCACGGATCCCAACCATTTTTTCCCGGAGCGGTTTCAGAAGTATCTGCACCCAGCGCTGCCGCATGAACAAATGGACGACGCATACAAGGCAAGCCGGTACGCACTGAATATCAATACCGTGGTGGATTCGGATACTATGTTCGCCCGACGGGTCTTTGAGCTGATGAGCTGCAATACCCTGGTACTCTCCAATTACTCCCGGGGCATGGAGCGGCTGTTTGGAGAGGATGTTCTGTTCGTAGATGGGGAAAAGCCGATTTCTATGGAAAACACGGAGCAGAAGCGGGAAGACTGCCTGTATCATGTTCTGAGACACCACACCTATGAAAACCGGTGGCGGAGGGTACTTCAGTGCATCGGCTACCCATACCGGGAGGACAGTCACGCGGTGTGCTTTTTCTATCGGGTTCGGAATCTGAACGGGGCGGCGGCTGCCGCCGGGCATTTTAACACGCTGGCGCTTCCGGAAAAAAGCGCGGTCTTTCTCGTGAGTATGGATGCCGATGGTGCGCAGCTACGCGGGATTCTGGAACAGTATCAGGATCGATGGATCCGTGTGATTTCGGAACGTTATTGCAGAACGTATCAGGACGCGCTGCAGTTGACCAGCCCTTATTTTGTATTTGCTGACGAACAGTTGGACGCGGATTTTCCGGAGAAGGCGCTGCTGCATGATGCCTATCTGGCAGGAGAAGCAGGAATTATGCAGGGTAGCTGCCGCTACCGCTTCGTGCAGCACGAAGGCTTTCAGAATGTCCTGTGTCCTGCCCGCCTGTTTGACCAGGCAAAGCAGGATTTCTACACCGGAAAGCCGTACACCCACAGGGTTTATGTGATTTAGAGGAGCGACTATGAAACAGAAATACCACAGATATCTGTACCTACTCCCGTCTGTGTTATGGATTCTTGCCATAACGCTGCTTACCTATTTCTGCGCATCCAACCGACTGGATTCGGATATGTCCGCGGAACTGGTGCTTGCCAAGCAGCTTGCGGCGGAGCATAAGCTGCTGACAACCCAGTGGTTCTATTCCACAGAGTTGCGCCTTGCCAACACGCAGCTGTTGGCGGTGCCGCTGTTTGCGATGGGGTTCTCCTTCCGGATGGTTCGCACCCTGCAATGTTTTGTGTTGCAGGTGTTGCTGCTGTGTGCGTATCTTTTCTGCATGAAGCAGCTAAAAGTGGGAGAGCGAGCCAGGTATGTGTCCGCCATGTTCCTGTTTGTCCCCTTTTCCATGACGTTTATCGATATTGTTCAGATCGGTAATTTTTACATCCCGCACTATATTTTCCTGTTTGTCATGCTGGGTTTGACGGCTTCCTGCCTGCGCCGCCCCGGGGTCTGGCGGGTGACGGGCTATCTGGCACTGTCGTTCCTGTGCGGATTGTCCAGCGTCCGGTATCTGCTGATGATTCAGTTTCCGCTGCTGGCAGCCAGTCTCCTGCTGCTACAGCGGGAGTCTGCACAGGCTGGAACGCCGATTCTCACCGGAAATACGATACGGCAGCCGGCATTTTGGCTCCCGGCGTCGGGGTTGGTGGTAGCAGGCGTGGGATATGTGATGAACGAAAAGCTGCTTCACCGGCTTTTCAGTTTCCGGAGCAATGCGGACGTGCCTCTGACGGATTTTTCCCGCTCCGGTCTGCTGGATCGGATCAGCGGAAAGCTCACCGATATTTTCAAACTCTTCGGATACTGGGACGGACACAGCGTGATGTCGCTGTCAGGCATATGCAGTCTGTTTGCCGTGGGCTGCGTGGTGCTCATTGCCTGCATGGCATATCAGCTGCTGAAAGACGGAAACGCATTATCCCGGTTCCAGTACCTTACGGTGCAGATGCTTGGAATGTCCGTCCTGATTGCCACGTTCGTGTATGTTTTCTCCAACGGATTTTATCAGAGCAGATACTACATCCCTTCCATTATCCTGTTTGTTCCTGTTCTGGGAATCTTTCTGGACAGAAATCCGGTTCAGAAACGGGACCTTCGGGTCCTGACAGCCGGTACCCTCTGCGTAATGCTGCTGTTTAACGGACTATGCTCGGTGTTCTGGACATGGCGCTATGACGAAAACCGCAGCATCAAGGAGGTGTGCGATTTCCTTCAGGAGGAGGACCTGACCTTCGGCTATGCGTCCTTCTGGAACGGGTCGGTTCTCACGGAACTGTCGGAGGGCGCGGTAACGATGGTCAACATCAAGAATTTTTCCACAATGCAGACAGATAACTGGCTGATGGCAACGAAATATGCCCGGGAGGATATCTGGGAGAACCCGGACTGTGACCGGAATTTCCTGCTGCTGACGGATGCGGAATACCAGACCTTCGCGGACAGCGACTGCCTGAAGCAGACGCAGTGCGTATATGATGCCGGGGGGTACAAGGTTTTTGTGCGGGAATCCCATTCCGGGTAAAAATCAGAAGAGTGGCTGCAAAGGAGTGACGACCCTATGAAAAAGATACTGATTATCGGCGCGGGACCTGCGGGACTCACCGCCGCCCACGAGTTGCTGTCCCGGTCAAAGGAATACCAGGTCACCATTCTGGAACAGAGCGGCTGCATCGGCGGTATTTCCAGGACCGTAGTTCATAACGGAAACCGTATGGATATTGGCGGACACCGGTTCTTTTCCAAGGATCCAAAGATTAACAGATGGTGGGAGAAACGAATGCCCGTTCAGGGCGTGCCGGCGAGGGATGATCGCCTGCTGAACCGCAAGGTGGAAACCGTTCCCGGCGGACCGGATCCAGAGTCGGAGGATCGCGTCATGTTGAACCGTCAGCGGGTATCCCGGATTTATTTTCAAAACCGTTTTTACGATTATCCCATACGCCTCAAACCGGAAACCCTGCGCAATATGGGGGTGTCCACTACCGTTCAGGTGGGTTTGAGCTATCTGGCGGCTGTGATTCATAAACTCCCGGAGGACAATCTGGAGAACTTTTATATAAATCGATTTGGCAGGAAGCTTTATTCCATGTTCTTCGAGTATTACACGGAAAATCTCTGGGGAAGGCATCCCCGGGAAATCGACGCCTCCTGGGGCGTCCAGCGGGTGAAGGGGCTTTCCATTTCGGCGGTACTGCGGGATATGTGGGGAAGCGTTTTTAGCGGCAAAAACCGGGAGGTGGAGACCTCCCTCATTGAGCAGTTCAAGTATCCCAAGCTGGGACCCGGACAGCTTTGGGAAGTCACCGCCTCAGAAATTGAACATATGGGGGGCAAATCATCCGGGACGCCACGGTTATCCGGCTCCACAAATCGGAAGAAAATCGGATAGAGGGCTTGACCTATCGAAAAGGTGACAAAGAAATCCGGGTGGACGGGGATTACGTGATTTCCTCCATGCCGCTGAAGGATTTGGTGCAGGGACTCAATGATGTTCCCGGAGAAGTGGGGGAAATCGCCCGTGGGCTTCCCTACCGGGATTACATTTCCATAGGCGTTCTGGTGCCGAAGCTTGCCCTGCGGAACCATACAAGACAGAAAACAGTGGGAAATATCATTCCGGACTGCTGGATCTATGTGCAGGATCGTCAGGTGAAGATGGGACGCTTTCAGATTTACAACAACTGGTCACCGTATCTTGTGCAGGATCTGGAGCACACGGTGTGGCTGGGATTGGAGTATTTTGCCAACGAGGGCGATTCCCTGTGGGAGCTGTCAGACGATGCCTTCACCCAAATGGCAATCGGAGAGATGGTTCAGCTGGGGTTGATTACTGATACGGATATGGTTCTCGATACGCATATGGAACGGGTACCCAAGGCGTACCCCGCATATTTTGATACCTACGGTCAAATCGACAAGCTGATTTCTTATCTAAACGGCATCGAAAACCTGTACTGCGTGGGCAGAAACGGTCAGCACCGCTATAACAACATGGATCACTCCATGCTGACTGCTTTCCGGGCGGCGGACTGCATTCTCACCGGAAGCGTGAACAAAGAAGAAATATGGAATGTAAATACGGAAAAAGCGTATCATGAAGCATGACCCTCCCGGAAAGCGAGGAGAAGAATATGGATAAAATTAGGCTGATCATCCCTACCAGTATCCCCCACACCGCCCAGATCATCACCGGCTTTCTCATGCTGAAGGAACAGGGCTGGGAAGTGGAGATCCAGAATCGGTCTGGAAACAGGTGCGCGCCGTTTTACGGCCTGCCGGCGCTTCTGGTGGAATACCGGGGGAAACGGCTGTTTTATGATGTTTGGGACGGATATCAGGATTTGCCGGATATGCTTCTGGGACTGAAAAACAGTGATTTCTATTTTAAGCGCAGTTTTTCCCCAGAGAAAAACCGTGAGCTTTTTCTGGAAGACTCAGGTCGGATGTACCCGCTGGGCTTCAATTATTATGTGACCCATCCCGGGAACCCGACGAACGAGCCGCTGTGGAAGGCGGCAGCGCGTATGCTGCGGGGAAAAACGCCGGCACGGTATTTTGTGCCGGAGGTATTTGAGGGCAGCGTGGACACGAATTGCGGTACGCCTCCAAAAATCCTGTTTCTGGCAGGATTGTGGGGGCGGGAGGACTGGCTTGGAGACGATCCCGCAAACAGCGAGCGGGAAGCTGTCAGCGCAATGCGGGTGGAGATCATACGCGCCATGCGCAGAGCCTTCGGCAGCGCATTTATCGGCGGTATCAATGACTGCGCGTTGTCCCGGAAGTTGGCACCGGATCTGATCGTGCCCCGGAGCCTGACCGAGCGCAGGCGCTATCTGAATGTCATGCACGGCTGCGATATCTGCATCGGCAGCGCGGGGCTTCACGGCAGCATTGGCTGGAAGACCGGCGAATATGTGGCGGCTGCCAAGGCAATTGTCCACGAGGAGATGAACTACAGTGTTACCGGAGACTTCCGGGAGGGGGTCAATTACCTTTCCTTCCGGACACCGGAGGAATGTGTGGAGGCAGTGGCGAAGCTGGTGGAATCTCCGCAGCAGCTTCAGGCAATGAAGCGCGCCAACGCCACCTATTACCAGAAGTACCTTCGCCCGGATATGCTGGTGAAAAACACGCTGCGTGTGGTGGATGGCGTTTTGGACTTGAAAACGCCTGCTGATTACTAAGCTTTCATGGTGGTAGCTTTATCGGGAAACGTATGGATTGGGGCGAGCTGTTCTGTGGGAATGTAGCCAATCTGTTTGGGTCGTTGGTTCTGGATGTGGATTGCAAAGACTATTTTGGGAACCCCTTTTTCAAAAAGTTCGATGGCATCACCACCATTGGTCTGCTTCTGACGCTGGTGATGTTCTTATCCTTCCGGGTCAATATCATTCTGGGAACCCTGCACATTGTTCTGATTCCGGTGCCGGTGGTTCTATTCCTAGTGAAGATTGTAAATCGGACACAAGGATGGTTTGATCACAGATGAGCAGAATATAAGACAACATTCATCAACGGACGCGGCAAACACATCTGTGTGTGACACACGAATGTTTCCAGATGTTCAATGAGTGTGGCATTGATAATCCCCAGGACTTCATCTTCTTACAGGATGATGCCCTGGGGTTTTTGTATTGTTGACGTTTTGAAATGAATGACCACAAACCATTTTTCCTTTGTGGGTACTCATTTCAGAACGAGCTGGGATTCCAAAGGGACAGCGGTTCCTTTGGCTCAGGGTCATCCAATAGGGGCGAGAGCACCCTGTTGGCAGGGGAATCCAAAGGGGACGGCGTTCCCTTGGCAGTGGTTTCCAAAGGCGGCGGCGCTGCCTTGGCAGGAAGAATCCAATGAAACCGGCGGTTTCGTGGCACACGACTTTGCGCAAGCAGAATCCGCCTGTTCGGGTGTAGGTGGTGCTGCGAAATGGAAAGGCGCAGCGCAGCGGAGCCTTGGAATGGAGCTACACCACCGGGGGAGCCAAAGGGATATCAACCCCCGTCCCGCCGCAGCGACGCTACACCAATGAATGCAAGCGGGACAGGCGGCTAAGCGAGGGTGGTGTCAAAAAAACGGAAACCGTCTGAGTTCCTTCGGAATTCAGACGGTTTCCTTCGTTTTGGCGGATTGTTTATAAACATTCGCATAATGGCAGGTCTACAGAAATGGAAACACGCGAAAGGGGTACCGGCAATTGCCGGAAGCGGTATTTTCACTCACAGCAACATGAACCGCCGTGTACGGAGCCCTACGCACGGCAACGTAAGAGGGCGGGGCCATTTAGCCCCGCCTGCTCGACCCGGGCAAGCTGCCGCATGCAATTATACGGGGCCAACGGCTGTACCGGGCTTTTAAACTGCGGTTTTTCTGCTTTTCCCTGACAGACGCGGGGAAGCCGTGGGGTTACTCTCCGTAGCCCATGGGGTTTTTGCTCTGCCAGTTCCAGGAATCCCGGCACATATCCACCAGATTCTTTTCCGCCTTCCAGCCCAG
>JAXEAK010000056.1:0-2610 GCA_034094395.1 Faecousia sp. | reverse complement strand
AACAGCTTCCCCCTGGGGGAAGCTGGTGAGCAAAGCGAGACTGATGAGGGGAAAAGGGGCGATTCTTTCGCCGGGAATCCCCTCATCCGCCCCAGTGTGCGCACTGGGGCACCTTCCCCAAAGGGAAAGGCAATTCTTCTTTCGCGGATGAATAGGAACGGCGCGCCGAATTCGGCGCGCCGCTTAACATTATAACAGGGTACTTTCCCACTCCGCTTCCCGGAAGCCCACGAGGAGTTTGCCATCATCCGTGACAACCAGAGGCCGCTTCACCAGCATTCCGTCGGTGGCGAGCAGCCGCAGCTGTTCTTCTACAGTCATGCCGGGCAGCTTGTCCTTCAAGCCCAAGGCCTTGTATTGCAGGCCGCTGGTGTTGAAGAATCTCTTCACCGGCAAGCCGCTTTGCTCCAGCCACCGGGACAGTTCTTCATAGGTGGGATTCTGCTCCCTGATGTGCCGGGGGGTGTAGGCGATGCCGTGGCCGTCCAGCCATTGCTTTGCCTTTTTACAGGTGGAGCAGGGGGGATAAAACAGAAAAACCATCATCCATACCTCCAACGGGGAGCGCAGCCGTTACTGCCTGCCCAGCAGGCGCTTTACGAGCTGCTTCCAATAGTGAAATTCAAAGTAATGATGCCAGAGGAAGGGCTTTCGGCCATCCAGATAGTCGGCAAAGTACGCATGGCCGGCACGGAAGCCCTCATACAGAGAAGCCGCGAAGGGGGCGTACCAGTCGTCCTGATACCAATTGTAGCGGTACAGATCGGCGTAGGCCTTCATATAGTGCACAAAGCAGCGCTTGCGGTAGCCTTCGCTGAGATAGCGGGGATCCGGCGGCGCATAGCCCCGGTCTTCGGCAAAGCGCTGCAATTCCGGGGTGTAGCCCAGAATGATGGGACCGGTGAAATCCACGGGGTACAGCGGGATGTGGGCGTCGATGTAGGTCACATTCAGATCCCGGATCCGGTTTACATCCGTCTGATTGTCGATGTTGAGCACCAGCCGTTCCGCAATTTCCAGGGTCTGCCCCTGCCGGGCGAAGAGCATATTGTGGGGCAGCGAGCCGGACAGGGAGGCGACGACCCGGGCGCTGCGGATGTAGTGAATCATCTGATCCAGCGGGATTTTCTCCGGATGGAGAATACGGTAGCCGTTTTTCTCATAGAAATTGTCCATCATATCCCAGCCGCATTCAAAGGCGTGCGCCTTTTTCAGCTGACTGCGGCTGAAGAAGATCTTCTCGGGGGATTCCCAGGCGGGATTTTCCACGACGTTATCCGCAACGGTGTCAAAAACCTTCAGCAGTTTGGGGGTGTAGGCGCTGCGCATATGGATGCCCAGCTCGGGAATGACCACCTCCCGATAGGTGGCGGGGCGGTTGATGATCTCCAGCTTGTCCCAGATCTTCAGCAGCTCCAGAAACATCCGGAAGTTTCCTTTGATTTCCCGCTCCTCGTTTTCATCCAGGAAGAAAACGAATTTGTCAATGGTGGGGTCATTTTCCAGAAAATACCACAGCCGGGTGACGCCCTCAATGAGGAAATGCCCCCAGTGGTTTACCAGATATCCGCAGTAGACCACTTTTTCGTCCCGGAATTCCGGAGACTCTGTGGGATAGCTGCCCTCTACCCGGTTTGGAATGCCGGATTCGGGGACGTAGCTGCCCTGCGCGTCTACCACGCCGCCCTTGCCGAAGAGCAGGCCGAAGCCTTTGTCCCGGCGCAGGGGCAAAATGGTGGCGTTCTTTTCACACCGGACGGAAGGGTTCTCCCGCACCTCTACGTCGGCATCGCACCACTGCTTCAGAGCCTTTGCCTTTTCCGGGCGCAGGTATTGATAGTCAATCTTCATTGCCGTTTCTCTCCATGGTCTGCTTCAGCGGCAGCAGGCGCTGATCCTTGTCGCTGAGTTTCAGGGGCGTTCCGTCGGACAGGGTATAGCCCTCTGCCCGTGCGCTGCCCCGGTAGGCGCCCACGACTCCAGGCCAGCGGATGCCGATGGCGGGATCGTTCCAGGCGATGCCCAGTTCGTCGTCCGGGTGGTAGAAATCCGTGACCTTATAGCAGAATTCCGCCCTGTCCGACAGCACCAGAAACCCGTGGGCGAACCCGGGGGAGACGTAAAACTGCAGCTTGTTTTCCGCACTCAGCTCCACGCCGTACCATTGCCCGAAGGTTTTGGAGCCGGGGCGGAGATCCACCGCAACGTCGTAGACGGCGCCTTGGATGACCCGCACAAGCTTCCCCTGAGGATGCGCCTTCTGGGTGTGCAGACCCCGCAGGACGCCTTTGGTGGACATACTCTGGTTGTCCTGCACGAACACCATGTCCAGCCCGGCTTCGGCCATGTCCTGCTGATTGTAGGTTTCCAGAAAATAGCCCCGGGAATCCCCATGGACGGTGGGCGCAATGAGGTACAGCCCCGGAATCGGGCAGTTGGTGACTTTGATTTGACCCATGAACGTTCTCACTCCGATTTATACTAACTCTTGATTAAAAACTTTAATTCTTTCCGGCCTGAATCGCGCCAGAATGCGTTATCTTCCTTGCTGGGCGTCAGCCCAGCGGCGTCATCTGCCTTTTCTGGCACAATTCATTCTCGGAAAGCTTT
>JAXEAK010000055.1:0-4931 GCA_034094395.1 Faecousia sp. | reverse complement strand
ATCCTCCCTCAATTACAAATAATAGCATCGTAATTCGACTATTAACGAGGAGAGAAGATATATGAAAGCAACTGGCATTGTTCGCCGGGTCGACGATCTGGGGCGTATTGTCATCCCCAAGGAGATCCGACGCACCCTGCGAATCCGTGAGGGTGACCCGCTGGAGATTTATACCGAAAAAGACGGCGGCGTGATCTTCCGGAAATACTCCCCCATGGGGGATCTGCAGGAATTCGCCGCCCAGATGTGCGAATCCATCGGCTCCGCCACCGGACACATTGCCGCCGTGTCCGACCGGGACAGCATCATCGCCCTTCATGGCGCCCCCAAGCGGGAGCTGATTGACAAGCCCAACTCTCCGGAGCTGGAAAGTCTCATGGAGCAGCGAAAAAATTATCTGTTCAAACCCGGCGACACTCCTATCTACGCGACCGACGGGGAGGAAAAATACCATCTTGGGGCAGTCTCGCCCATTCTGTCTCAGGGAGATCTGATGGGCTGCGTGATGCTGCTGCTGGAGGAAAACGACGCGCCTCTGGCAGAGTCGGATCAGTGTCTCGCCAAAACCGCCGCCGGATTTCTGGGACGCCAGATGGAGAGTTAAGGAACCTGATTGAGATGGATTGCACCAGAAAGGTTTCAAGCTTTTAATCGGGTTTTCGTATAAAGCAATACCGCACAATGGGGTAAAAGGCATCGGCGGCAGGAAATCCGCCGAAACCCGCAGCGTCCATTGTGCGGTATTGCTTTTGTCAGTTCCCGTATGATTGCATCTCGAAAGAAACAATCTCTCCGGTGTCTTTGTTCAGAACTACCACGGCCTCTGCCGCCCGGGTCATAACGCCGTCATCCGCCACAGCCTTGGCCTTGGATTTGGATAGCCCGCGGATCGCTTCCAGATCCTTTCCATAGCCGTCCAACGCCCCGGTGTCCACGACGTATACCGCCACATTGTATGTTGTGGTGTCACCCAGGAACTTCTCGTACGCGCTTTCCACGGTGGTAACCAGCGTGTCGTCGTCGTATTCGTCGCTCTGCTCCTGCACCACCTGGGTCATCCGGGTGTTAATCTCATAGCGCTCTTCCGCAGTATAGCTGCCGGAAATGGAATTGTGATCATAGTAGTAGGCCAGATACCCAACCACGCAGCACACACCCACGGCGAACAACGTCAGCAGCAGGATCAGCTGCTTTTTGTCGAACTTCAGTTCCTCGGCGACATGGGACTTCTTCGTCAGGCTTCCCCCTTTCGGCTTCTCCGTCTCCTTTGGCGGGGCATAGGTCAGCTTCATCCGGCGGGTCACGGGTATCACGACCCCCAGGAACAGGGTCAGCAGGAAGGATTCAATGGGGAACAGGCACAGATTCTTGATCACAGCGGGCAGGATCATAAAAGCATAGGATTTTCCCAGAATCGCCGCGTAGTACCACATGGATACCAGAGAATTAAGAATAATATTCACGAACAGATCCATGGAGAACCGCGCCAGAATCACCCGGGTGACCGTGACCTTCGCCCGGTAGAAAAACAGGGCGAAGAGCACGCTACCGGCAACCTCCACGAACATATAGGGCAGAAAGTACACACCGCCCTGAGGAAACAGCAAAAAGCCTAGAAGATCCGAGACACAGGCGGCCAGCGCGGCGACCACGGGTCCGAAAATCATGGCGCCCATGGCGTTGATCAGGGGCGCGCCTACGTTGATGTTCAGGTTGGGCGCCAGAGGGATGACCGTCCACTTCATGCTCACCCGCAGGGCGATCATCAGTGCGGCAATGACCAGCATTTTAGTGTCCCTCAACTCCATGGCAGCGTCATGCCAGTAGTCTTTGGAGAAGGGATGCGGGTACAGGGTTGTGCTCTTGGGGATCTTTTGCATAAAAAATACCTCCTTTTTGTGTAGCAACGGTTGACCAAAAGCAGAAACCCCAGCGTACAGACGCCGGGGAGCCATTCCGTCTCGTCGAACCATTGCCCGACCGAGTATCGTTGCTACATAAAGGAGGGTAGTCCCATATGCAACAGCGGGTGCGGTGATCTCATCGTGGATATGTTTCCTTCGTCCTCCGGGCAAACTCCCCGTCCCGGTGGCACTTGACGCGAGATCTCCTACTCTGTTCGCTGTCCAATATACAGGAAAAGGGAGAAAAAGTAAATAGGTTTTTTCAAATTTTAATCGGCTCCCGCAAAACGGGCACCGGGGCAGGAAAGGGTGGGAAACGCAAAAAGAGTCGCACGTTTTCCAGGGTTTGGGGTTCCTTTTCGCTGTATTTCCCGTCCGGCTGTGCCTACAATGGAAGCATCAATCTGACGAGGAGGACGGGCAATGCAGTGCCAGAAGCTGAAAACCTACATGGAAACCGGGCGGGTGGTTTTTCTGCCTGCCCAGGCGATTCGCCCCAATCCGGCGCAGCCCCGGAAGGTGTTTGCCCCGGGGGCACTGGACGAGCTGGCGGAATCCATCCGGCAGCACGGGATCTTGCAGCCCCTGTCCGTCCGCCGTCTGAACAGCGGCTATGAACTGATCTCCGGGGAACGGCGGCTGCGCGCCGCCCAGCTTGCCGGGGTCACGGATATCCCCTGCATCATCATGCGTATGGATGATCTGGAATCGGGCATGGCAGCGCTGGTAGAGAATTTACAGCGGCAGGACTTGGACTTTATTGAGGAAGCGCAGGGCATTAAATTTCTGCTGGAGCGCTTCTCCATGAGTCAGGAGCAGGCCGCCCGGCTGCTGGGAAAAAGTCAGAGCAGCATTGCCAACAAGCTGCGGCTGCTGCGCCATTCTCCGGCGGTGCTGTCCGCTCTGCGGGAGGCAGGGCTGACGGAGCGCCACGCCCGGGCGCTGCTGCGGCTACCGGACGAGGCCACCACACTGGCGGCTATCCGGGAGATTACCCGGCAGAACATGAGCGTGGCGCGGACGGAACGCTACATTGAAAGCCTGCTCTGCGCGCCGACGGAGAAAAACCGCAAGGCGAATGTGGGGGCATTTCTCAACAGTCTGACCCAGAATCTGCAAAAAATTCAGCTTTCCGGCATTCCCGCCGTGTCCGAACGCCGGGAAACAGACAGCCAGATTGTGCTGACCATCACGATTCCAAAGTAAAAAAGCCAGGGAACAGGCGCGATGCCTGTTCCCCGGCCGAAAAGAATTATTTTACTGTTACCCTGAAAGAGCAGGAGCGGTTGCTGCCATCTGTGGTCTTAATGGTAACAGTGGCTTTGCCTTTGACATTGCCGGATGCAAATTTCACATAGTATATGCCATCGTTGTCGCCGCTGATCAGGATCTCTATGACGCTAACAACCTTGGGGTTGCTGCTGGTGACGATAAAGTCACAATATCCGTCATCACCGTCTTTGAAGTACTGGCTACAGAAGAACTCCGCATAGCCTGTTCTGTTGCGGTATATCCATCCGCTTTTGTCAATCATTTGCAGAACCGGTTTGCCGTTTACAACCGTGTAATCAATGTAATCGCTCGCTCCGGTGCCGTCGGTGGCTGTCGCCGTGACGCGAATCACCAGGTCGCCGTTCAGACTATTCCAGAAGTCATATGCCTTGGCGCTGAGCGTCAGCTTGCCGGAAGTGCTAAGCGTAATCCACTGGGAAACCTGGGAGGTTATGTTGTAGTAGGTGCCATTGTAACTCCGATACGCCTGATATGTCCAGCTGACTTTTTGATTGGTGGGCTTACCATAAGTGTCAGCGAAGGTGACCTTGTTGGTAGCGGATTTGCCGGTGCCCAGATAGTAGAGGGACTTCGTCATTCTGGGAATACTGCTGGAAATGGAGATGGAAGACGCAGGAACCGAGACCTTGACAGACACGGTAGCCTTCTTGCCAGAACCGTCCATAGCAGTCAAGGTGAGCTTGGCAGTGCCGGCCTTGAGCGCAGTCACGTTGCCATCGCCATCCACTGTGACGACAGAAGGATTGCTGCTGCTCCAGGAAACGATGGCACTCGTGCCCGAACTCAGGGCATTCAGCTTAAGCCGAGTCTCAATGCCACTGGTATTCGGCAGATCCACATTAAGATCCACATTAAGATCCACATTAAACAGTTCGATCGCGGTGACATACCCATTACGATCCCGTTTCGTTACGCCGGGCGCGACACCCGCTGCGCTGGTGCAGCCAACATAAACGCCTGTACACTTGTTGGCAACATCGACCTGCATACTTGCGCTTTTGCCGCTGCCATCCAATGCCTTGGCAATCACCCGGAAGGATTTGCCCGTGCTTGTGCCGGCAGGCACCTTGACCGTACCACCGGTGGAAATCGTGGTGCCGGCAGGCTCGCCGGACAGCTGCCACTCCACCTTCCTGTTATCGGCATTGGCAGGAAGCACCGTCGTCTTATATGTAGCGGAAGCGCCGGGAGCGATGGAAGACTGGCCAGTAATTGTAATGGTTTCTACCTGCTGCATGACCTTGACCGTACATTTCACGCTCTTGCCGCTGCCGTCCAGAGCCTTGCAGGTGATGGTAGCGCTGCCCTTCGCCACGGCAGTAACCACGCCATTGGCATCGACAGTGGCGACTTTGGTGTTACTGCTGGTCCAGGAAACGTCCGGTGTCACAGGACTGTCCACCACGTCCTTCATGGTCACGCTCAGGGTCGTGGACTTCCCAATGAACAGGGAAACAGAGGTCTGGGACAACGTCATTTTTGCCACAGGGTTCATCTGCTTGACAGTGACTTGGAAGGGATCCGATTCGGTGCCGCTTACCGTAGAGGTAGCCACAACATTGACCGAGCCAGTCACATTCTTGGGCGTCGTCAGCTTACCGGTCTTGGGATCAATTTTCGCACCTGCCATACTGTCGGGAGTAGTGCTCCAGGTAACGCTCTGGTTGGCCTTGTCCGCAGGCTCCACAACGGCGGTGAATTCACCGGTTTTGCCGGCAATCAGCTCAGAGGGGC
>JAXEAK010000054.1:0-11701 GCA_034094395.1 Faecousia sp. | reverse complement strand
CCCATGATAGCCGGAGAGATCCGCCGGTATCTCCGGGACAACAGCGCTATCCGGGTCAGCCGGTCCGTCCGGGATCTGGCATACCGGGTGCTGCAGTGCAAGGAGCAGCTGCAGCTGGAGCAGGGAAAGGAACCCACCATGGAGCAGATCGCCAAGCGGATGGAGCTGCCGATGGCCGAGGTGGTGGGGGCCATGGACGCCATTGCCGCGCCCATTTCCCTCTACGAGCCGGTCTACAGCGACGGCGGAGATCCTCTGACGGTGATGGACCAGGTCCGGGATACCAAGAATACGGACGAAAAATGGCTGGAAAAAATCGTCCTGCGGGACGCCATGTCGCAGTTGGGGGAGCGGGAAAAACAGATCCTGGCTCTGCGGTTCCGGGAGGGCCGCACCCAGATGGAAGTGGCCAGGGAGATCGGCATTTCCCAGGCCCAGGTGTCCCGGCTGGAAAAAAATGCCCTGGGCGCCATCCGGAAAGCCATCGAGAGCTGACTGCCGTATTTGTGCGAATATCGCGCCGTGGGCACGCATACCCTGCATCAAGGAGGCGATGTCCATGGCGCTGCGGTTTTCGGAGCTTCGCTGCAAGGAAGTCATCAACGTGTCCGACGGGGCGCGGCTGGGATATGTGTCGGATCTGGAGCTGGACTGCGAGGCCGGACGGGTCCTGGCTCTGGTGGTGCCGGTGCCGGGGAAGTTTTTCGGCTTGTTTCTCAGCCCCGGGGATTATGTGATTCCCTGGCCCTGCATCCGCCGCATCGGCGGCGATATCATTCTTGTGGATGTGTGTCTGGAAGAAGTCCGCAGACCCAAGGAGAAACGGGGCCTATTCCGGTAAAAAAGTGCGGTTTTTCTGAAAAAAGGCTTGCCAATCCGGCGGCAATCCGGTATAATAACCCAGGTATGCCGAAAGGCAGCCGAAATCTAACCCACACACCCGAGGATCTGTCCTTCCTGTGCCGTAAAACGGTGGGGGATGGAGATGATAGGGGTGGAGGTAACAACAAAAAGGAGAATAAAACTATGGCAGTCGTATCCATGAAGCAGCTGCTGGAAGCTGGCGTCCACTTCGGTCACCAGACCCGCCGCTGGAACCCCAAAATGGCAACCTACATCTACACCGAGCGCAACGGCATCTACATCATCGATCTGCAGAAGACCGTGAAGAAGCTGGAAGAAGCTTATTCCTTCGTCCGCGAGCTGGCCGCCAACGGCGAGAGCATCCTCTTCGTCGGCACCAAGAAGCAGGCTCAGGACGCCATCAAGGAAGAGGCTGAGCGCGTTGGTCAGTACTATGTCAACGCCCGTTGGCTGGGCGGTATGCTTACCAACTTCAAGACCATGCGCACCCGGATCGAGCGCCTGGCCCAGCTGAAGAAGATGGAAGAAGACGGCACCTTTGCCATGCTGCCCAAGAAGGAAGTCATCAAGCACCAGGGCGAGATCGCCAAGCTGGAGAAGTACCTGGGCGGCGTGAAGGAAATGAAGAAGATCCCCGCTGCCATGTTCATCGTTGACCCCCGCAAGGAGCGCAACGCCATCGCCGAGGCCAAGAAGCTGAACATCCCCGTTGTGGCCATTGTCGATACCAACTGCGATCCTGATGAGATCGACTACGTCATCCCCGGCAACGATGACGCCATCCGCGCCATCCGTCTGATTGCCTCCGCCATGGCCAGCGCTGCCATTGAAGGCCGTCAGGGTGAGGACAACGCTGCCGAGGCCGAAGCTCCCGCTGCTGAGGCTCCCACCGAGGCTGCCGCCGAATAAGCTAACCCTACCATACACACAGAGTATCAGGAGGAAATAAAAATGGCTTTTACCGCTCAGGATGTTAAGAAGCTCCGTGAAATGACCAACGTCGGTATGATGGACTGCAAGAAGGCGCTCCAGGCTACCGACGGCGATATGGACAAGGCCGTGGACTGGCTCCGGGAAAAGGGTCTGGCCAAGGCCGCCAAGAAGGCTGACCGCGTGGCTGCCGAAGGCATTGCCTATGCCACTGTCATTGACGGCATCGGCGTTGCCATTGAGGTCAACTCCGAGACCGACTTTGCTGCCAAAACCGACGCCTTCCAGGATCTGGTTAAGAATCTGGCCGTCGTGGTCGCCAAGCAGAATCCCGTCGATGTGGCCGCTCTGAAGGCCTGCAAGTACCCCGAGTCCGATCTGACCGTCACCGAGATCATGCAGGAGAAGGTCATGTCCATCGGCGAGAATATGCAGATCCGCCGCTTTGCCCGTTTCGATGCCAATACCTCCGTCGCCTATGTACACGCCGGCGGCACCCATGGTGTGCTGGTTAATCTGGCTGTGGAGGGTGGCATTGACGCCACCGAGATCGGCAAGAACGTGGCCATGCAGATCGCTGCCATGTCCCCCAAGTACTGGGACAAGACTCAGGTGCCTCAGGCAGACGTGGACAAGGAGATGTCCGTGCAGGTCGCTCTGATGGACAACGATCCCAAGATGGCTTCCAAGCCCGCCGCCGTGAAGGAGAAGATCGCCGCCGGTAAGATGGCCGCCTTCTTCAAGGAGAACTGCCTGCTGCAGCAGGAGTTTGTCCGCTCCGACCTCTACAAGGGCGACGTGGCTGGCTACATTGCCGATGCCGCCAAGAAGCTGGGCGGCAAGATCACCTTCGTGGATGCCATTCACTACATCAAGGGTGAGGGCATCGAGAAGAAGGCGGACGACTTCGCCGCTGAGGTTGCCGCACAGATCGCCGGCGCTGCCAAGTAATTCCAATCCTACGCTAAAATGCCCCAGCCAGTCGGCTGGGGCATTTTCCTATGTTCCGGGAACCGGACATATCCGGCAGCGCGCCGCGGCATAGGGAAAGCCGCGGCGTCCGGGTATTTCGAGCAATCTGCGCAAATTTTGTACGCTCACTCTTTTTCCATCAGCTCCCGATAAAACACCCCCAGCGTGCCGGTATAGTCGTCGTTCCAGGGCTTATTTTTGCCGCAGTAGTGGACAATCGCCGTATTCTCCCGCACCCAGTCCACATCCCGCTTCTCTTTTGGATGCTCCGCGTTGTAAAACATCAGGATCCGGTCGCTGAGGTTATAGCGCATGGTGTCCACCAGCTTGACCTTATCCCCGTACAACGCCGTCAGAATGTCCTGATCCGGCAGGATCAGGGCATACCGGCGCTGGTTGGCATATTCCTGGATTTCCGCCATACTGGTCTTTCCCCGCAGCAGCGGCAGATTTAAAAGCAGCACACCGGTGTTGACATAGGATACCGCTTTTTCCGATTTCAGCCGTGCCTGATTGAGCTTCGTCAGAAATTCCCGGGTGTGGGTGCAGGCGACATAATAATTCCCCTCAAAATCCGTGTCATACAGTTCCTTCAGGGAATTGATAACCACCATATCCACATCCAGATACAAGACGCGCTCCAATTCCTCCGGCAGTAGCAGCGGCGCCGCCAGACGGTAATAAATCTGCTTTGGATACCGGCCGCTCTCCGGGAAGCCCTCGAACAGCTTCTCCGGCACCTGCAGAAAATGAAAGGTAATCCAATTTCGGAAGTCCCGCTCAATCCCCCGCTGTACACCGCAATCCAGATCGGAATGCAACACATAGGCATCGTAATGGCTGCATCCGCCGCTGCGAATAATGGATCTCAGGCACGAACTCAAGAGTCCCAGCGCCTTCTGATTGACGCAGAACATCAGATGGATTGTCTTCCCGCCGTGCGTCTGCTGATTTTCCATACCGTTCCAACCTCATCCCGATTTTTGTTTCAGTATAACACAGATCTCCTGTCTCTGGCTACAGCGCCGGGAAAGTTTTCACAGTTTGTTTACTTTTACGGGAACAGCAATTTCCTTGACATTCCGCCGGAAACGCGATAGACTAAATGCAAATACGTCTCAGGAGGTAACATATGGCATCCAAAGTATATTTTACCGACTTCTGCACTGGTACTTCGGAAACCCTGCCGCAGAAGCTGGCACGGCTGATTTTTGCTGCCGGTATGGATCAGATTGATTTCAAGGACAAGTTTGTGGCCATCAAAATTCACTTCGGTGAACTGGGCAATATGGCTTATCTGCGTCCCGGCTATGCCCGGGTGCTGGTGGACATCATCAAAGACTTAGGCGGCAAGCCCTTCCTTACGGATTGCAACACCATGTATGTCGGCTCCCGGAAAAATGCGCTGGATCATCTGGAAACCGCATACTTAAACGGCTTTACCCCCTACTCCACCGGCTGTCATGTAATCATTGCCGATGGTCTGAAAGGCACCGACGATGTGGACGTGCCGGTGGTGGGCGGCGAGTACGTCAGGAGCGCCAAGATCGGTCGCGCCATTATGGATGCGGACATCGTCATTTCCCTGAACCATTTCAAGGGGCACGAGGAAGCCGGCTTCGGCGGCGCCATGAAAAACCTGGGTATGGGCAGCGGCTCCAACGCCGGCAAGCGGGAAATGCACAGCGAGGGTCGTCCCGAGGTCGATCCCGGCAAGTGCGTCGGCTGCGGCACCTGCGCCAAGTACTGCGCCCACGACGGCCCTCAGTTGAAAGACGGTGTCATGCACATTGACTGGACAAAGTGCATGGGCTGCGGACGCTGCATGGACGTGTGCCCCGTCGGCGCAATTCACCCCGCCTATGCCCAGTCCGCCTCGATCCTGAACTGCAAAATTGCGGAATACACCAAGGCCGTTCTGGACGGACGCCCCAATTTCCATATTTCACTGGTGCGGGATGTCAGCCCCTACTGCGACTGCCATGCAGAGAACGACATTCCCATCGTCCCCGACGTGGGTATGTTCGCCTCCTTCGATCCGGTGGCGCTGGATCTGGCCTGCGCCGAGGCCGTAAATGCCCAGGCCATCATGCCCGGCTCCAAGCTGGCTAAGGCCAATCGTCCTGACCTCGACAACCTCACCGGTTCCTTCCCCCACACCAACTGGCGCAGCCAAATCACCCACGCCAAGAAAATCGGCCTGGGCGAAGACTCCTACGAACTGGTAACCATTTAAACCCCTCTGGGGAAGGTGGCAGCCCAAAGGGCTGCCGAAAGAGGAAAACGGGAGAGGCGAAAACCTCTCCCGTCCGTTTTGACACCCTCCCATAGAGGAGGGCTTTTTTATCCCCGATAGGGCTGCACATATCGTTCGTGGCTGAGAGACGATGGTCGCGCATAGGCGCCGGACACCAGTCCCAGCATGGCGAAAATGGTAACCACCGAAGAACCGCCGTAGCTGATCAGCGGCAGTGTCAGGCCGATAACCGGCATGACGCCGATGCACATACCAACGTTGATCATCAGCTGGAACATCAGTGCGGATGCTGCGCCATAGCACACCAGCCGGCGCATATAATCCTGACACCGGACACCCACATAGACGCACCTTGCAATAATCGCCAGCTCCAGCAGCATAATGGCGACGCAGCCCACGAAACCCAGCTCCTCTCCCATGGAGGAGAAAATATAGTCCGTATGCTGGGCAAACAGGTTGCCGCCCTGAGTACGGTTGCCATGGAACAGTCCCTGACCCGTCAGACCGCCGCCGGTGATGGACTGCAGATTGATCTTGGAGTGATACCGCTCGTTGATGCCCTGAGGATCGATGGTGGGGTCAAACAGGATCAGGATCCGGTTTTTCTGGTAGTCACCGAGGAACTGCCACAAGATCGGGAAAGCCGCCGCGATGGATCCGATGGCCAGCGCGAACCACCAAAGGCTGACGCCGCCGGCAAAGGCCATGCCGATGAAAATAAACACAAAGATCAGCGACACGCCCATATCCGACGACAGCGCCAGGTTCAAGCCCACCAGCAATGCCAGATGCATACACATATGAATGATCGATACCGGATGGGAAATCCGGTTCTGATGGGACGACATGACCGACGCCATGATGACGATATATGTGATCTTACAGATTTCCGCAGGCTGGATGTTCACAGGGAAGCCGGGAAAATGCAGCCAGCTTCGGTTGCCGGTATTGTTATCCGTGCCGAAGGGGATCAGCAACAGCAGCAAAAAGCAGTTGAACGCCACCAGCAGTCCCCGGTGCTCAGACAAAAAATCCAGGTCAACGGAGGACACCAGTGCATACATAATCACGCCCAGACCGATGGAAACCGTCTGAATCGCTAGATATTTGAAGTTACCGCCAAACTTGTCCGCGGAAGTGGCACTGGCAATACACACAACGCCAAAACCCGCTACAATCAGGCAGATCGTCAAAAGAACCATATCGCCTTTTTTCCAGAAATCCTTTAATTCCTCAAAATAACGGCGCATTTCTTCGCCTCCTTTTCCACACTACCCGTGGATTATATCATTCTGCGCAAAAAAAGTAAATAGCGGAAATGTAAACGTCCTTTGAACACTTGATGCCATTACGGGAGGAAAACGCAGTCTCCGGGGCCAAGGCGGAAGCCGCGTACACCCCGCCGGGTCTGCGCCGCCTGCTCCGCAGCTTCGCCGGAGCAGTGACACAGCCCCAAGGTTTCCACGCCCATTTCCGCCAGCGTATCCACCGTAAGTGCCTGTCTGCAGTCATCCGACTCCGTCAGATGGATCCCGCCAAGCACTGCCCGCACAGACTTTCCAAGCACCGCGCGCACATGACTCACCATATTCAAGATACCGGGGTGGGCACAGCCGACCAGCACCGCCACCCCGCCCTGTATCTCCAGCGCAAGGCAGATCTCATCCCGGAAATCGTCCGGGACAAAGCCCGCCTGTGTGAAGCGTTCAAACCGCGGTGGAATGGTTTCCTGCGCATACACCCGGGGAAACCCGGATATCAGCCATGCGCCGGGAAAGATCTCCGTGACTCCGTCCACCTCCCGGTGGGAAATGCCCTGCCGCGACAGAAATGCCCGGTCAAACCCGGCTCCGAGACTTGTATGACAGCCGTCATTCCGGGAGAACTTCGGTTCAAAGAACCCGGAACCCGTGTACAGCGGGCAGGAAACGCCGCCCTGCTGAACCAGAAACCGGTAACCGCCGGCGTGGTCATAGTGACCATGGCTCAACACGACGGCGTCCAGCCGTTCCGGCTCCACGCCCAGCTTGTAGGCATTGTGCAGCGTATTGGCTCCGCTTCCGCAGTCAAACAGCATCTGCCTGCCATTGTAGCCCACGTACAGCGACAATCCGTGTTCCGCAAGCAAATCCTTTCTGTGAGAAGGTCTGTCCTCCATCAGCGCCATGATTTGCAGCATATGCTTTTCCCCCTGATCGTGTCGTGTAACTCCATTATAGCGCGGGACGGTAAAAAAGGAAAGTCCCTCCTGAAACGGCAGGAAAAAAGCAGAGCCTCTATTGGGAAAAACATTGACTTTTCCCCGTAAATCCGGTATAATTCTTACTGTTTTCCCCATTGGCAGCGGGAAAACAGTAGATTTTTCCGGCTTTGGAGGTAAAATATGCAAAGAGAACACCTGGGAAGCCGTCTGGGCTTCATTCTACTCAGTGCAGGCTGCGCCATCGGCATCGGCAACGTCTGGAAATTTCCGTGGATGGCCGGTCAGTACGGCGGTGGTATCTTTGTTCTGATTTATCTGGTGTTTCTGCTGATTCTGGGCGTTCCGGTGCTGACCATGGAATTTGCCATGGGTCGCGCCGCTCAGAAAAGTCCCCTGAAAATGTACCGGCAGCTGAAGCCCGGCAGTAAGTGGGGCTGGCATGGTTATGTGTGCCTGCTGGGCAACGTGGTGCTGATGATGTTCTACACCACCGTTGCCGGCTGGATGCTGCAATATTTTGTGGATACCGCCGCCGGCATGTTCGCCGGGCTGGACACTGCGGGAATTGAAGGTAAATTTACGGGAATGCTGGCAAGTCCCGGCACAATGGCTACCTACATGGGTATTGTCGTGGCAGTGGGCTTTGCGGTCATCTCCTTCGGCGTTCAAAAGGGTCTGGAACGGGTGACCAAGTGGATGATGATGGCGCTGATTCTGTTGATGTGGGTGCTGGCGCTGCACAGCATCACCCTGTCCGGCGGCGCAGGAGGACTCGCCTTTTATCTGATTCCCGATTTTCAGCGGATGGCGGATATCGGCGTTGGCAGCGTCATTGTAGGCGCCATGAATCAGGCCTTCTTTACGCTGAGTCTCGGCATCGGCTCCATGGCCATTTTCGGCAGCTATATCGGCAAGGAGCACGCTCTGATGGGCGAAGCCGTCCGGGTCAGCCTGCTGGATACCATGGTGGCGCTGTGCTCCGGCCTGATCATCTTCCCCGCCTGCTTTGCCTACGGCGTGGATGTGGGCAGCGGCCCCGCCCTGATTTTTCTGACCCTGCCCAATGTGTTCAATCACATTGCTTTCGGCCGGTTCTGGGGCAGCCTGTTCTTCCTGTTCCTGACTTTTGCCGCCTTCTCTACGGTGCTGGCTGTATTTGAAAATATCGTATGCTGCATCTGTGAGCTTACAGGCTGGGGTCGGAAGAAAACCTGCGCCGTATGCTGCGTCTCCGTGTTCCTGCTGAGTCTGCCCTGCCTGCTGGGCTTCAATCTGTGGCAGCAGGTGCGTCCCATTGCCGGGCATGACATTCTGGACAGTGAGGATTTTCTGGTCAGCAACCTTATGCTGCCCCTAGGCTCCGTTCTCTTTGTCCTGTTCTGTACCACCCGCTACGGCTGGGGCTGGGACAAATTCCTGGCAGAAGCCAACGAAGGTATCGGCCTGAAGGTGGCAAAATGGATGCGTCCTTATATGACCTACGTCCTGCCTGTGATCGTGTTTGTAATTCTTGCGGCCGGGCTGGTCAGTTTCTTCCGGTAATCCCCCTTTGTAGCGCAACGCTCCCGGCGTCCGAAACGCCGGGAGCGTTCTGTTACTGTGCGTTTACCCTGTCCACAAATCGTCCGAATGCCGCTCTGCCCTCCGGGGTGTTCTTGAAAACGCCCGCATCCTCCAGAACCTCGGCAAAGACTTTCCCTGTCTCCTTCAGGAGAATATCCAGCGCATTCTCCCGGGTAAAGAGATACTGCTTTTTCAGCTGCTCTACCCAGAACGCGTGCTTGCCCAGTACAGGGTCGGAGGAAATATCCCTGTCAGATACAATTGCTTCTGCAAGATCTGTCAGCTCCTGCTTCAGGCGGCTGGGCAGCACCGCCAGACCCATCACCTCAATGAGACCGATGTTTTCCTTCTTGATATGGTGCTTGTCCGCATGAGGATGGAACACGCCCAGCGGATGCTCCTCCGTGGTGATGTTGCACCGCAGCACCAGATCCAGCTCATACAGCTCGCCTCTGCGCCGGGCAATGGGGGTGATGGTGTTGTGCGGCTCCCCGTCCGAGATGGCCACAACGCCCACGCTTTCATCGGAATAGCCCCGCCAAATGGTCAAAATTTTGTCTGCCAACTCCGCGAGACGCGCCGGATCTTCCCCATCCAGACGAATAACGCTCATTGGCCATTTCACGATGCCTGCATGGATGTCCTCATAGCCCCGGAAGGACACTTCCCTTTCCATGCCGGCTTTCTCCATGGCGAATCGGTAGTGTCCGCCCTGAAAATGCTCATGGCTGAGGATTGAGCCGCCCACAATGGGCAAATCCGCGTTGGAACCCACAAAATAGTGGGGAAACTGCTTCACAAAATCCAGCAGCTTTTCAAAGGCCGCCCGGTCAATCTTCATGGGAACGTGCCGGGAATTGAATACGATGCAGTGCTCGTTATAGTAGACATAGGGGGAATACTGCAAGAACCAGTCCTCCCCGCAGATTTTGATGGGGATAATCCTATGATTTGCCCGGGCGGGATGGTTCATCCGGCCGGCATAGCCCTCGTTCTCACGGCACAGCTGGCACTTGGGATAGGCCGTCTGGGGCGCGTTCTTCGCGGCGGCAATGGCCTTTGGATCCTTCTCCGGCTTGCTCAGATTGATGGTAATGTCCAGTTCGCCGTATTCACAGGGGTACTTCCATCGCATATCTTTGGCAATCCGGTAGCGACGGATATAATCGGTATCGCAGCTGAATTGGTAATACCAGTCCGTCGCCTTCTCCGGGCTGACAGTGTATTTTTCAGCAAAGGTGCGTACCACCTCCCGAGGCATGGGCGTAATTGCACCCATAATCCTGGTGTCGAAAATATCCCGGGCGGTAATGTTATCCTCGCACAACCCCTGCGCTACCGCATAGTCCAGGATCCCGGACAGGATTACTTCCAAATCCTCGCTCTGCGGTTCGTCGGATGGCGCATAATCGTCCTTGCGCAGAATATCCAGCAATCGGTTGGTCAGAACCTGATGATCCACCGGCTCCGCCAGTCCCCGGTTCATGGCATAGGAAACAAGCGAATCGATATACGTCTCGATTTTCACGCCTCAACCTCCATCTCCACACCGCCCTGGGGGCGTATGGACAGCACATGGCAGGCGCCCTCCCCCAGCGCCGCGTCAATGCCGGCGCGGAAGGATTCCAAACGATCGAAGGGCACAAACGCCTGCACTGTCCCGGCAAAGCCGCCGCCGTGAACCCGGTAAGCGCCCCGCCCCTGCAAATAGTGCTCGCACAGGCCCAGCGCCACCGCCATGGCCTGCTGCTTCACATATCCGGCAGGGATTACATTTTGCAGGTACATCCAGCTGGAGAAGCCAGACTCTCTGGTCAGCCGCAGGAAGCCTTCAAAATCGCCCTTCTCCAGGCAGGCCACCTGCTGGGGCACCCGGCGGTTTTCATTGTATTCGTGAATGACCCGCATCACCGCCCGGTCGCCGCACTTCTCCCGCAGCATGGGGATAGCTGCGTAGAACATCTCCTCGGGAATCTCCGTGACCACTTCCCCGCCAAGGCAGGCGGCAACTGCTTTCATCTCACCGGGTATGGCAGCATATTCGTCGGTCAGGTCGGCGTGATCTGCCCGGGAATCGATGATACACAGGGCGTGTCCGGTGGTGGAAAAATCAAAATGCACCGGCCGGATGTCCGGGTGATCCTTATCCGCAAAGTCAATGGTGACCAGTCCGCCTACGGCGGAGGCCGTCTGATCCATCAGCCCGCAGGGTTTTCCAAAGAACACATTTTCTGCATACTGCCCAATCTGGGCAATCTCCGGCTGGGACACCCGGCCGTCAAAGAACAGATAGTTGATGATCGTGCCGATGAGTACCTCAAAAGCAGCTGAGGAGCTTAGACCGGAACCGGGCAGAACTGTGGACTCGCAGTAAGCGTCAAAACCTCCAACTTTGCAGCCCAGTTGGACGAACCGAGCCGCCACGCCCCGAATCAGCGCCGGCGTGGAATTAATCTCCGCCGCCGCAGGCGCCAGCGCGTCCAAGCTGACCTGACACAGTGGATAGCCCTTGGATTGGATCCGAATCACATTCGTTCCATTGGCGCGAACCGCTGCCACCGTATCCAGATTCACGGCGCCAGCCAGAACTCTGCCCCGCTGGTGATCCGTATGGTTACCGCTTATCTCCGTGCGTCCGGGCGCGGAAAAATACCGTTCCGCTTGCCCGCCAAACGCGGCAGCAAATCCGGAATCCAGTCTCTTTTTATCATTTGCGGAAAGAATCAGTGCAGACATAACAGCCTCCCAAAATAGCCCGCAGGCGGTTTTCATAGTGTCAGAACTATTATATCGTGTACCGCGCCAAAATGGAAGTGCTAAAATAGCAAAATGCGGCAATTCCTTTTTTGATAAGAAATGAAGAAGAGCGAAAAAAACACTTGACATTTCCGTGAAGTATGTTATAATACAGA
>JAXEAK010000053.1:0-11828 GCA_034094395.1 Faecousia sp. | reverse complement strand
CTTTAAAAGCTTTCCGAGAATGAATTGTGCCAGAAAAGGCAGATGACGCCGCTGGGCTGACGCCCAGCAAGGAAGATAACGCATTCTGGCGCGATTCAGGCCGGAAAGAATTAAAGTTTTTAATCAAGAGTTAGTATCAGGGAATGGGGCGGTAGCCCTGGGCGTCAATTTCGTAGCCATGGCCGTTGGCGCTCTGCCACTGATAGCGGTGCTTCCCTTCCCCGGGGAACAGGCTTGCCATAATGGCGGCAATCACACCGCCGTGGGCAATCACCGCCGTGCCGTCGGGAATCTCCCGGAAGGCCTCCAGCGCCCGCCGGGTCATCTGCGCGCCGCTTTCCCCATGGGGCGGGACATTGGCTTCGTTGTCTCCGGAAATCCACGCCTGATAGGCGGGATCGTCCTTCAATTCCTCATAGCCCCGCATTTCAAAATCGCCGAAATCCATCTCCCGGAACCGGACATCCACCGCAAAGGGCACGTCCCCAAAGAGGAGCTTCAGCGTTTCCTCCGTCCGCTTCATGCCGCTGGTGACAAACCGCTCCGGGGCAATGGCATAGCGCAGCTGCCGCAGCTCCGCCGCGCCGGCTACCGACAAAGGCAGGTCAGTGCTGCCGCAGTAGAGACGGCGTTCGTTGGCCGCGGTTTTTCCGTGGCGAATCAGATAGATGCTCATTTCAGCCGCTGCTCCAAACCGCAGAAAATCCGGCTGACCTGCCCCGCCTGCCCCGCCAAAAACCGGCACAGCAGCCCCGTTTCGTGCCGCCACTGCCGCTGCAGCGGATCCACAGGCACGACCCCGCAGAACAGATCCTGACAGATCAGAATGCTGTCACGCCACAGTTCTTTTCTGTCCCGGAGGTAGTCCACCGGGTCGATACCCTGCTGCACGCAGGCGTAGGTGAATTCCTCCAGCGCATGGATACAGCGTCGGGAAAAGTCAATTTCCGTGCCGGTGCAGGTAAAAATCTCTTCGTCTTTCAGTGCAAACGCATCCCGGGCAAAGTCCAGCTTGCCCTGATAGGCGCCGCCGATGATCAAGACCATAATATCCTCCGTCAAACAAGCGCATAGACCGCCGCGGCACACAATTCGCCGATGGTCAGCGCGTAGCCCGCAATATCGCCGTTCATGCCCTCCAGAGAGCGATAGCCCCGGCGCAGGGCAAGGCCGTAGCCCGCCGCACAGCCGATGGCCGCAAAGCCCAGCCGCCCGCAGAATACAAAGCTCAGCACCGTAAACAGGCACAGCATTCCTGCCAGTGCAATCAGGTGGGACACCGGCTTTTTCCGGGCGGCATACTGGCTGGTGGCCATGGCAGGAAGTCCCGTCACCGCGAGGGCGGAACAGCACCGGCTTACCGCCGGGAGAAACAGCAGAATCCGGCAGCTTTTCTCCTCCGGGACGGAAGCAAACACCGCGAACTGACCGAGCAGCAGCATACACACCCCGATCACCGCGAAGGAGCCCACATGGGAATCCTTCAGAATTTCCCGGCGGCGAGCCAAATCCCGGCAGGATCTGACCGCGTCCGTCACATCCATAAAGCCGTCCAGATGGAGAAAGCCGGTGGCGAGATATGGCCACAGCGCCAGAATCAACCCGCGAATCAGCGCAGGAAGCTCCAGCAGCCGGGTCAGCCACCCCAACGCCGCCCACAATGCCCCAATTTCCAGCCCGACAAACGGCAGCATGGGCAGCATCAACTCCCGGGCGTCCTCATCCCACAGCTGCACGGGACAGGGAATGGCGCAGAACATACTCTGGCACATGACAAATGCATGAAGATGCCGTTTCATGACCGCAGCCCTCCCTTGTGGAAAATCAGCTGCCCCGCGCTGACCTCCACCACCGTGTCGCATACCTGCGCCAGCAGCCGGTCAATCCGGGCAAGGCACCGGCGGTAGCTTTCCGTGGTTTTGTCATAGCGTTTGGCATCGGAATAAATGTAGTCGCTGACAATCACCGCGTTACGGACGGATTTGGCGAAGGTGACCACGCCCATTGCGCAGTTTTCCGCTGCCTGCAAGTCCATTTCGTAATTTTTCTCCACCGGGAACATGGCGTTTTGCAGCAGCGCGGTGACGCTGTCCAGCAAAAACGTGCCCTCCGGCTCCGCCTGATCCAGCGCGGAGAGAAGATCCCCGCCACACTCGATGGTTTCAAAGCCAAGTCCCTCCCGGTCGGCAACATGCCGCCGGATCCGGGCACGATCCTCCTCGTCCACGGGAATCATGGTCGCCAGATAATAGTGCTTTCCGCCCTGCGCCAGAGAAACCGCCAGCTGCTGGGCAAAGCCGGATTTGCCGCTCTTCCCGCCGCCGGAGACAAACACCCTCATCGTGCTCCCTCCACGGAAAATTTGTCACCCTCCCGGATCTCCTCCAGATAGCCGTCGTCAATCCCCGCCTGATCGAAGGTCGCCATGTCGTTCATAATGGCGCAGGCGGCTTCCAGCACCTGAAAGGCCAGCGGACAGCCGCTGCCCTCCCCCAGACGCATTCCCAGCAGGAAAATGGGCTGCAAGTTAAGCGCTTCCATTGCAAGACGGTAGCCAATTTCGTAGGAAGCGTGGCTGGGCACCAGGAAGCCCCGGACATTGGGGCAAAGCCGCACGGCGCACAATGCGGCAACCACAGAAATAAAGCCGTCAATGACCACCGGGCGGCGGGTCAGGGCGCTGCCGATAAAGCCGCCGCACATGGCGGCAATGTCAAAGCCGCCCACCTTGCTCAGCACGTCCACCACATCGTTGGGATCCGGTCGATTGATCGCAATGGCGCGGCGGATGGCGGCCTTCTTCTTGCGGAAGCCCTCGTCCGTCACGCCGCCGCCCCGGCCGGTGACCTCCTCCACATCCGCCCCCAGCAGGACGGACAGGACGGCGGAGGAGGTGGTGGTATTGCCGATGCCCATTTCGCCGATGCCCAGCACATCCGCGTCGGTGCTCCGCGCCAGTTGGATGCCCGTCAGGATGGCCTGCACCGCCTGCTCCCGGGTCATGGCAGGCTCCCGGGTCATATTCCGGGTGCCGTAGGCAATTTTCCGATTCACAACGGCGCTGTCCCGGATGTCGGCGTTGACGCCCACATCGCACACGGTGATGCCGCAGCCAAAGTGCTTTGCCAGCACGGAGGCGCCGGTTTTCGCCCGGGTCAGGTTAATCGTCTGCATCAGCGTCACAGACTGGGGCGCGCTGGCAACGCCCTCCTCCACCACGCCGTTGTCGGCGGCGAACACCAAAAGGTGCTTCCTGTCCACCGTATTGTGTACCTTGCCGGTAATGCCCGCCAGCTGGATGGACAATTCCTCCAACCGTCCCAGACTTCCGGGAGGCTTGGCAAGCTGCGCCTGCCGCTTCCGGGCTTCCTCCATAGCCGCCTCGTCCAGCGGGGCGACAGATTCCGCAATCTCTTTCAGCTTATTCTCCATGTTTTTTCCCTCAGAATTCGATTCCCTTTCTGGCCGCCACACCCCGGTCAAAGGGATGGCGCAGCTTGCGCATTTCCGTAATGTAGTCCGCCAGCTCCATGAGCGCGGCGGATGGGTTTCTGCCGGTGAGCACAACCTCCAACGGTTGGGGCTTGCTTCGCAGAAAATCCACCACCAGTTCTTCCGGCACCACACCCCGGTTGCAGGCCGAGACGATCTCGTCCAGAATCAGCACATCCGCCTCCCGGGCAGCTTGCGTCACCTGACGGAACAGGGCGGTATAGTCCTGCGCCGCCTGCCCGCGCTGCTCCGGGGTCATATTGTGGTAGAAACCCTTCACCGTCCTCGCGTGGAGGGTTGTTACGCCGGGAAGCTCCCGCAGGCGCAAAACCTCCGAGGAACTGCCGTCCTTGAAAAACTGGGTGAAAAGCACCCGCTTTCCCGCGCCGGACGCCCGGACGGCAAGCCCCACAGCGGCGGTGGTTTTTCCCTTGCCGTCGCCGCAGTACAGATGAATCAGCCCCGCCATGTCAGACCTCCCGGTTTACAATCCGGTAAACCAAATCCATGTCCAGTCCCTGCCGAACCGCGTCGGCCAGCAGATCGTACTGGCGCTCTTTATACGCGGATGCGTCATAGGTTTCCAGTGCGGCAAAATCGATGCCTCTTCTTTGGCAGATGCCCTGCAAAACAGCGTCGGCAATTCCCGGCGCGTCAAACACACCGTGGATATAGCTGCCGTAAACAGTTCCCTGACCGTTCAGGGGCGGCAGGACTTCCTGACTGCGTCCCATGTGGATTTCGTAGCCCTCGTAGGCAAGGCCATTCAGATTTTCCAGCATTCCCGTCACACCGGAGAACACCCCCCGGGTCTGGGTCTGCACCTTGTCGCCCCGGAACACCGTGTCCATGTCCAGCAGCCCCATGCCCGCAATGCGGGTAACCCCGGCGGCCTCCACCTGATCCGGGTCGGAAACGGAAGTGCCCAGCATCTGATAGCCGCCGCAGATGCCCACGACCAGCGTTCCGGCGGCAGCGGCCTTCTGAATCGCCGCTTCCAGACCGCACTGGCGGAGCCACTGCAAGTCAGCGATGGTGCTCTTGGTGCCGGGCAGGAGAATCAAATCCGGCTTGTGCAGGTCTTCCACCGACTCCACATACCGCACGGACACGTTGCCGTAGCGTTCAAAGGGAGAAAAATCCGTAAAATTGGAAATTCTGGGCAGGCGGATCACGGCGATATCCACCAGCTTGCGCCGGGTATCCCGGGTAAACCGCTCGGACAGGCTGTCCTCGTCGTCAATGTCCACATGGACATAGGGAATCACCCCTGCCACGGGAACGCCGCAGAGGGTTTCCAGCGTGCGAAGTCCCGGCTCTAAGATGGCCTTGTCGCCCCGGAATTTGTTGACCACGGTGCCCTTGATCCGGGCGCGTTCGTCCTCCTCCAGCAGCGCCACCGTGCCGTAAAGCTGGGCAAACACGCCGCCCCGGTCGATGTCCCCCACCAGCAGCACCGGCGCGTCCACCAGTTTGGCAAAACCCATGTTCACAATGTCTTCCTGCTTCAGGTTGATCTCCGCAGGGCTGCCCGCGCCTTCAATCACGATGATATCATATTCTTCGGCGAGGGAATGGTAGGCTGCCATTACCTCAGGGATGAACTCCTGCTTGCGCCGGTAGTATTCCATGGCGCGCATATTGCCCCTGACCTGACCGTTCACGATCACCTGACTGCCCACGTCGGTGGTGGGCTTCAGCAAAATGGGGTTCATCCGCACGTCCGGGGCAATGCCGGCGGCCTCCGCCTGCACCACCTGCGCCCGACCCATTTCGCCGCCGTCCGCCGTGATGAAGGAGTTCAGCGCCATGTTCTGACTTTTGAAGGGGGCAACCCGGTAGCCGTCCTGCCGGAAGATCCGGCACAGGCCGGCGCACAGCAGGCTTTTGCCCGCGTTGGACATGGTGCCCTGAATCATAATGTTCTTTGCCATGGTTACGCCTCCTCCATGATGCCGCCAATGGCGTCCACCAGTTGTTCGTTTTCCTCATGCCGCCGCACGGCGATGCGGTACCAGCCGGAACACAATCCGGGATAGTTGTCGCAGTTGCGGATGGCAATGCCCTTTTCCTTCAGCTTCCGGTGCAGATCCTCCGGCGCCTGAAACAGCAGATAATTGACCCGGGAGGGGCAGACCCGGAAGCCGAAGCGTTCCAGCTGCGCTTTCAGCCAGGGGCGTTCCGCGGCGATCAGGGCTTTGGTTTTTTCCAGAAATCCCTGCTCCCCCAACGCCGCAACGCCCGCCGCCTGCGCAAGAACCGACACATTCCAGGGCTGCACCGCCTGCGCCATGGTCTTCAGCAGCGCCGCGTCGGAGGTCATGCAGTAGCCAAGGCGGATGCCCGCCATGCCGTAGCTTTTGGTAAAGGCCTTCAGCAGGAACAGATTGGGGTAGTCTCTTAAGTAGGGCTTCATGCTGACGCCGCCATCGGACAAATCCAGAAAGCACTCGTCAATAAGCAATCGGATATTGTTTTCTTTGCAGAAATCCAAAATCCTTTTCAGCAATTCCGGCGCAATCAGCACGCCGGTGGGATTGTTGGGATTGCACAGGAACACTGCCTGAGGCAGGGTTTCCTCCAGATAGTCCACGAAGTGATCGTTCAGGGCAAACCCGTTGTCCGGCGTCAGATAATACCGCTTTACCTGACAGCCTGTCCGCTCCAATCCCAGCGCGTACTCGGAAAAGGTGGGCGCCAGCTCCAGCGCCGTTTTCGGATGCACCGCCGCGCAGTAGGCGTAAATCAGCTCCGCCGCGCCGTTGCCGCAGAGAATATCCTCCCGGTTTACGCCCTCAAACTCCGCGATGGCGCTGACCAAGGCTCGGCAATAGGGGTCAGGATACCGGTGCATTTGAGGAAGCGCCGCCTGAACCGCCTGCAAAACCCCCTCCGGGGTGCCGAAGGGATTGGTGTTGGCGGAAAAATCCAGCCGCACGCCGCCGCCGTAGATATCGCCCCCGTGGGGATTTGTGATTCCGTAAAGCATAGGGTTCTCCTTACAGAAGGATCAAATATTTTGCCGTGGCAAACACCACCAGCCCAAAAAACGCCGTCAGATACAGCAGGCGGCAGGCTCTCGGGATATCCTCCGGTTCAATTTCCCGGATCGGGTCGCCGATAAACTTCTTTTTGTGCAGAACGCCGTGATACCAGGCGTCCCCCGCCAGCCGCAGTCCCAGAAGCCCCGCGCAAACCGACTCGGTCTGGGCGGAATTGGGGCTGGCATGGTTGTACCGATCCCGCTTAAAAATCTTCCAGCCGTTTTCGCCGTCCATGCCCAGTAAGGCTCCCGCCGCAAGCATGAGCAGGGCGGAAATCCGGGCGGGCAGGAAGTTAAAAATATCATCCATCTTTGCGGGCACCAGACCCACGTTTTTATAGGGCATTTCCACATAACCCAGCATGGAATCCATGGTGTTCACGGCCTTGTAGAAAAAGCCCAGAGGCGCGCCGCCGATGGCGAGGAACAGCATGGGGGCGATCACCCCGTCGGAGGTGTTCTCCGCCACGGTTTCCACCGCCGCCCGGGCAACGCCCGCTTCGTCCAGCCGCGCCGTGTCCCGGCCGACAATCATGGACACCGCCTGCCGTGCCTTTTCCAAATCCCCGGTTTTCAGAGCGGCATAGACCTTCCTGCTCTCCTGCCCCAGGGATTTGGTGGCAAGAATCTGGGCGCACATGATGGTTTCCAGCGCCAGACCCAGCCAGCGGTTGACGCCGTAAGCCAGCCACAGCGCCAGCAGCGGCAGGCCGGTGCTGACGAGAACCACCACCACCCAGATCACGCCGCCGGCGATGTTTTCGCCCCGGACGGTTTTGGGAAACAGCCTGCGTGACAGTTTCTCCGTGGCGGAAATCAGCTTGCCGATGTACACAACCGGATGGGGAATCCCATGGGGATCCCCAATGAGCAAGTCCAGACAGAAGCCCAGAATCAGGGCGCAGAGTGACCGCATTCTTCGCTTCCTCCCTGCATGGTAAAAATGTGAATCGGGTTCTGACCCATCATCAGATGGTACGGCCCCGCCTTCCGGTCTTTTGCCACCGTCATGGACACCACCTCGGTGAAGGCGAAGGGAATGGCCTTCATGCACTGGGTCAGCTCCGCCACGGATTCCAGCGTCACCGCCGTAGCCACAATCCGGGCGTTGGGATTCTTCGTAAGAATCTCCTCCAGAATCTGCCGCATATTCCCGGCGCTGCCGCCGATGAACACATGGGTGGGAGCAGGCAAGTCACGGCAAGCATCGGGGGCAAGTCCCGGGACGATTGTCAGCTTTTCCAGTCCAAACCGGCGGGTATTCTCCCGCAGAAGCTCCACCGCCGCGTCCTTGCGCTCGATGGCGTACACCTCCCCGGAAGCCGCCTGCAAGGCCATTTCAATGGCGACGCTGCCGCTGCCTGCGCCCACGTCCCAGCAAATTGCGTGTTCGGTCAGCTGAAGCTTACTAAGGCACACGGCGCGCACCTCGCTTTTGGTCATGGGCACGGACTCGGTGCGCCGGAAGGCCTCATCCGGCAGGCCGTGGGTTACCACCGGGTCAGCCTGTTCATTTTCAATCAGGGCGACACTCAGGCTCTCAAAGGCTTTCTCCGCCAGCTCGGCGGCGGTGCCCACCACGATGCGCTCCTGCGGATAACTCAGGTTTTCTCCCACGCTGACCTTCACCTGCCCCAGTCCCGCTTCGGTAAGCCTTCGGCACAGCTGCCCCATGCCGTTTTCGCCGCCCACCAGCGTAAACACCCGGCGGTATCTCCGAATGTCCGGCACGATATCATGCTCCCGTCCATGAAGGCTGATGGGACGCACATCCTCATAAGAAGTCCCCAGCCGGGCGCACAGATACACCATGGAGCTAAGCCCCGGCAGCACCGTGACTTCACAGTTTTTTAGCATGGGCAGCAGCTTCTTCGTGCCGCTGAAAAAGCCCACATCTCCGGACATCGCCACTGCGAAGCGGTGAAATTCCCGGTGGGCAACGATATATTCCGCAATTTTTCCCGGGGCAACCGCGTCAAACACCGTCTGTCCGGGATGCGTCACCGCTTCCAGCATCCGCTTCGCGCCGAGAAGGCAGTCCGCTTCCTCGATCGCGCGGCGCACCTCTGCCGTCATGGCGTCCCGGCTGCCGGGACCGATGCCCACGATGGTCACCGCAGGCCTGCGGCTCAGGCCAAATTCCCGGCACAGGCAGTCCATGGTTTCCGGCAGGGTCAGCCCATCCCGCTGGGGCGGACGGCCGATGATCACCAGCGTAGCGCCCGCTGCCCGGGCGGCGGTGACCTTTTCGTCAAAGCCCCCGGCGGCGCCGGAATCCTTGGTGACCAGATACCTTGCGCCCACGCTTTTCAGCATGGCGACATTCATATCCACGCTGAAAGGCCCCTGCATGGCGAGAATGTGGGCAGGCTTCAGTCCCGCGCGCTGGCACAGCTGCAGGGATTCCTCCATAGGAAGCACCCGGGCGTAAACCCGTTGGGCGAAATCAGAAAGCCCCGCATATTTCGCCAGTTCCTTGCTGCCGGTGGTCAGAAGAATCGTGCCCTCGGTTCCGTTTAAGTAGTCCACAGCCCCGGGAATGTCGGGGACAAACACCGCGTCCTCCCCGGCTTTGCAGCCGGAGCGCAGCAGCCGCAGATAGCGCACCCCGGCAGTTTCGCAGGCGGCGGCGATGTTCTCCGTCACCACGCTGGCGTAGGGATGGGTGGCGTCAATGACCATGTCGAACCGTTCCCGGGAAAACAGTTCTTCCATTTCCTCCCGGGTCAGCCGCCGGGCGGAAATGGTGAGATTGTCCCGAGGGGTCAGCAGGGTTTCCCCATATTCCGTAGCCACGCAGGCGGTGACGGACACATCCTGACCGCTGAAAAAGTCCACCAACTCCCGGCCTTCCGTGGTGCCGGCAAAGACACACAGCTTATACATCCCGGTAACCTCTGGGGGTGACCATGTTGCCGCCGATCATCCGGGTGGAGGCGTTGCCGATGAACACGGTGCAGAACATATCCACATCTGCATCCTTCAGCTCCCCCAGCGTATAGAACCGGCGGTTCTCCCCTTCCCGTCCGATGTGCTGAGCCACGGCGCAGGGGCGATCCTCCGGCAGCACCCGCAGCAGAATCTCGCAGGCTCGGCGCAGATGGTCGGGGCGTCCGTGGCTGGCGGGGTTATAGAGCACCATGCTGAGATCCGCCTGAGCGGCGCATTCCAGCCGCTTCTCGATCTTCTCCCAAGGGGTCAGCCGGTCGCTGAGACTGATCACCGCAAAGTCGTGGGTCAGCGGCGCGCCCAGAATCGCCGCGCCGCTGCAGGCCGCAGTCAGGCCGGGAATGACCTCAATTTCCGGTTCGGTATCTTCGCCGCGAAGTTCATAAATCAGCGCCGCCATGCCATAGATGCCGCTGTCGCCGGAGCAGACCATGGCAACGTTCTTTCCCTTTTTCGCCTCGGTGAGCGCCATCTGGCAGCGCTGCGTCTCCCGGGTCATGGGAGTGGTCAGGAATTCCTTGTCGGAATAGCGCTCCTTCACAAGGTTTACATAAACATGATAGCCGATGATGGTATCGCAAGCTTGCAGCGCCCGATCCGCCCGGACGGTCATATTCTCGTAATCTCCGGGGCCAATGCCCACAACTGTCAGTTTACCCAAAGTGTACCTCCCAATCTTCCATGGCAACTGCCACGGTGACCCCGTGGCAGGCGGTTTTTCTTACAATCAACTGATCCGCCGCAAGCAGCGCGGCGCGTTCGCACACATTATCCACACCGGTGACCTTCCGAACAAAGGGCGACGGCGTGAAGTCTCCCGGCAAGGCTTCCAATTCCTCCGCGCTGTAGAAGCGGATGGGGATATTTTGTTCTTGGCAGAAGGACAGCAGGCCTTCCTCGTCTTTTTTCAGGTCGATGGAAGCGGCGGACTGAATCCCCCGGGCGTCCAGATGGTGTTCCTGCAAAACCTGCTCCACCGCAGTCTGGATGGCTTCCTTTTCCGTTCCCCGGCGGCAGCCGATGCCAAGATGCAAAATCCGGGGAATCAGCCGCAGGGTGTTTGCGAAGGGTTCTGCATCCGTTACCGTGAGAGAAATTCCCAAGTCCCCGGTTTCTCCCGGAATGACCCCGGAAGGCAAACTTCCGGAAACGGGAAAATCGCTATTTAGGGGAATGTCCCCCTCCAGAATGGCGGCGGACACCGCCTTGGCAAGCTTCATGGAGCTGATGGCGCAGCCGTTTTCCGCCGCCCAGGTGTCAACCGAAAACCTCCGGTTGATGTCCGTTGCCGTGGTAATCACCGCCGTGGCGTGCAGGCAATCCGCAATGCGCCGCGCCAGGGCGTTGGCGCCGCCGATGTGCCCGGACAGCAGCGGGATCGCAAAGGTTCCCAGTTCGTCCACGCACACCACCGCCGGGTCGGTGCGCTTATCCCGGACAAAGGGCGCGATTTTTCGCACCGCGATGCCGCAGGAGCCAACAAACACCAGAATTTCCGACGATGCGAAGCTTTCGCCGTAGCATTTTGGGCTGATGGGGGCAAAGTCCGGTTCCCCGAACCGCTCCATGGTGTAGCCCTGCCAGAAAATATCAGAGCAAGCCTTTTGAATCCGGCGGGCGGTGCGGCAGCCCTGCCGGCTGAAGGCAAAGATGCTGCCTGTCACTTGGTAGCCTCCCGGAATTCCGTGGTAAAGCCGGGATGGTACAGTAGGCTCCTCTCATATTCCTGCCCCATGCAGTTGCCCACAATGATCAGAGAGGTCTTGGTCAGGCCGTTTTCCGTGACGGTTTTGTGCAGGGTGTCCACGGTGCAGCGGAAAATTCTCTGATCCGGCCAGGTGGCCTTGTAAACCACCGCCACGGGGGTGCTGCCGGGATAGCCGCCGGCCAGCAGTTCCGATTGCAGCTGCTCGGTAAGGCTGGTGCTCAAAAACAGCACCATGGTGGACTGGTGGGCAGCAAGAGAGCGGATGGATTCCCGCTCCGGCACCGGCGTGCGGCCGGCCGCCCGGGTGATGATCACCGTCTGGCTCACATTGGGTAGGGTGTACTCCGCTTTCAGCGCCGCCGCCGCGCCGCAGAAGGCGCTGACGCCGGGGCAGACATCGTACTCGATACCTTTTCTTTCCAATTCGTCGAACTGCTCCCGCACCGCGCCGTAAATGCTGGAATCGCCGGTGTGCAGGCGCACGGTCGTTTTGTTCGCCCGCTCTGCTTCGCAGATGACGGCGATGACCTCCTCGAGCGTCATTTTTGCGCTGTTATGGATCTCACAGCCGGGCTTCGTGTAAGAAAGCAGCTCCGGGTTCACCAGCGACCCGGCATAGATGACCACATCCGCCTG
>JAXEAK010000052.1:0-68434 GCA_034094395.1 Faecousia sp. | reverse complement strand
GGAAATACCATGACCCAGAAGGACCGCAACGACCTGGCGACCCTCATCTACTACCCCTCCTCCAAGCTGGCTTTGGTTGCCGACGAGGAGGAAGACCTGGACGAGTGGTACCGGCTGACCATCCACCGGCTGGTGGACCTGTGCCGATTCGTCTCCACCAAGCACACGAGGGCCAAGGTGCGCACCTACATGGACCCGGACTATGAGCAGATTCTCGACGAGCTGATTCATCTGGTGGAGGAGGGCGGCTCCCGCCGGGATCAGTACGAAAACATCATCAGTACCATCATCCAGATTGGGCAGGCCGCCGACGTGATTCGGGCCATCTGCAAGGTCATCAAATCGCTGGTGGTGGACAAGCTGCACATTGTTGGCGACATTTTTGACCGCGGCCCCCGGGCGGACATCGTCATGGACAGCCTGATGGGCTGCAACAATGTGGACATTCAGTGGGGCAACCACGATGTTTTGTGGATGGGCGCGGCCTCCGGCTCCCGGACGCTGGTGGCAACGGTCTTGAGCAACTCCATCCGCTACAACAATCTGGACGTGATTGAAACCGGCTACGGCATCTCCCTGCGGCCCCTGTCCATTTTCGCCAATGAGGTCTATAAGGACTGTAACACCGACCAGTTCAAGGTCAAGCTCACCGGCACCGACGCCGACCAGTACACGGAAAAGGACAAGCTGCTCTCCGCCCGGATGTACAAGGCCATCACCATCATTCTCTTTAAGCTGGAGGGCCAGAAGGTGCTGCGCCGCCCGGAATTCGGCATGGAGGACCGGCTGCTGCTGGACAAAATCAACTATGAGGACAAGACCATCACCCTGAACGGCAAGGTCTACCCCATGCTGGACTGCGACTTCCCCACCGTTGACCCCGCTAACCCCTACGAGCTGACCGCCGAGGAAAACCACGTCATTAACCAGCTGACGGATTCCTTTGAAAACTCCGAAAAATTGCAGCGCCATATCCGCTTCCTGTACTCCAAGGGCGGCCTGTACAAGGTCTGCAACGGCAATCTTCTCTTCCACGGCTGCATCCCCATGAACGACGACGGCTCCTTAATGACCTTCACCATCGGCGGCAAGGAGCGCAGCGGCAAGCGCTTTCTCGACTACGCCGAGAAGACCGCCAGAAAGGCCTACTACGACAAGCGGGGCTCCGAGGAGCGGCAGTTCGGCATGGACTTCCTGTGGTGGCTGTGGGCAGGCCGGAACAGCCCCATTTTCGGGCGGGACCGGATGACCACCTTCGAGCGGCGCTTTCTCGCGGACGAGAGCACCTGGGTGGAACCGAAGAACGCCTACTACACCTACTATCAGGATCCCGCCGTGTGCGAAGCTTTGCTGAAGGAATTCGGTCTGGAGGGGGAGCACTGCCACATCATCAACGGGCATGTGCCGGTGAAGGTGCGCAAGGGCGAAAGCCCCATCAAGGGCGGCGGCAAGCTGATTGTCATTGACGGCGGCTTCAGCCGGGCCTATCAGTCCACCTCCGGCATCGCGGGCTACACCCTGATCTACAACTCCCGGCACTACCGGATCGTGTCCCACCAGCCCTTCACCAGCAAGTGGAACGCGGTGCACAAAAATGACGATATCCGCAACGACTCCGAAATTTTCGAGAAAATGGAGACCCGGATGCGCATTCGGGACACCGACGAAGGCGCGGAGCTGCAGGACCGGGTGAATATGCTGATGATGCTGCTGGACGCCTACCGCTCCGGCGCGGTGACGGAAGACCACAAGAAGTAAGCGGCAGGGCCGCCAGTCAGTATATCTCAGGGGCAGGTCAATGACCCGCCCCCGCAGACAGAGAATGCAATAAAGAAGGACAGGCGAATCTATGAGAGACAGTTATTTTGACAGAAAAACCTCATCCGCGCTGAAGGGAATTGCGCTGATTCTCATGTTTGTCCATCACTTTTTTACTTTCCCGGAATGGATTACATGCGGTGTGGAATATCCATGGCAGCAAGCCTTCGCAGATCAGTTCTGTGCGCCGACGGATATCTGCGTATCTCTGTTTGCTTTTCTGACAGGTTACTTTTACGTCTTCTCCAGAGGGACCATCCGCTACTCCCTGCGGAAAATCACGGATTTTCTGATTTCTTACTGGATGGCTGCGATTCCGATGATCGCGTTGGCGGCTTGGAGCGGCTGCTACACGCTGTCCAAATCCGGCGTGGTGTGCGAGCTGCTGGGTTTGAACAGCACAGTCATGTCCTTTTGCTGGTATGTCTACTTCTTCTGCATAATCATGCTGGCGCTTCCGCTTCTGACAAGGCGGGATTCCCGCTCCCCTGTAATGGATGTGCTGCTTTTGCTGTTGCTTCCAACGGCGGCGCTGAACATCTGGTACGCGTTGGAGCCTCGGCCGTTGGTAGGCGCCGTTGTCTGGAATCTGCGGCAATGGTGGCCCTGCGTTGCGGTGGGGTATCTGTTTGGAAAGTATGGACTGTTTGAGAAGTGGCTGGATACCTTTCTGCAAAGAGGAGAAAAGTCCGGTTTCGCTGTACGCGTTGTGCTGCCTGCATTGATGGTCTGGGCAACCTTTCGCGGACGGTACTACATTGGGGCGCTGAATTTCGGCAGCGTCACCTTCCGCTCTGGTGATTATACGCTCATGCTGACGTCGGACATTCTCAATGCGCCGCTGTTTCTTTATGGCGCGGCAAATCTGCTGATGCTGTGTCCCAACGGTTTTCTCTTCCGGATTCTGGAAAAAATCGGAGAGCATTCCATGCTGATGTGGTTTTATCACTGTATTTTCTTTAACTGCTGCAGGCAGTTTACGCAGATTGTACTGTATTTCCCCAAAAATCCCGTTCTTGTCCTGCTGAACGGCCTGATTCTGTGCTACATGGCCGCGGTTCTTACGGAACCGGTACGAAAAGCGCTGGTCGGTGGGAAAAACAGGCTGCTGGATGCCTTCCGCATCGGTCCCGTCACGGAAGGCCATAAAAAATGAGCGGCAAATATGGCTTCCCCCGGGGGTGGTGCTCCGCGCAGCAAATCAAGATGAAAATGATTGCCAGTGGCGGCCTGCGCGATAAGCGCAGGATAAAATGGTGTTAACCATTTTATCGAGAAACAGTATGACGGATGTGGATCGGTGAAAAGTCATCATACGAATGCAGTTCGCAAAGATGGTACAATTTTGAAGGCTGTACTTTTTCATTCTACTGCACTCCAAATTGGAGCCGCCGCCGTTCCTCATCCGCCCCCTTCGGGGGCACCTTCCCCAAAGGGGAAGGCTTTTTTACTGTAGAATCGTTTGACAAATGTGCCGAAACACGGTATAATGGGATTGATTGGGTGAAATATCCAATGCCGTATATCACCATTCTGAAAAGGAAAAGGACGGATCAGAAATGTATAAAATTGTGCGTAAGAAGGAGCTGAATCCCACCGTCACCCTGATGGACATTGAGGCCCCCTTCATTGCCCGTAAGGCAAAGGCCGGCCAGTTCATCATTTTCCGTGTGGATGAAATGGGCGAGCGTGTTCCTCTGACTGTCGCCGGTACCGACAAGGAAGCTGGCACCGTCACCATCATTTTCCAGAAGGTTGGCTTCTCCACCAACGCTCTGGGCGCTCTGAACGAGGGCGACTACATCCGTGATTTCGTGGGCCCTCTGGGCAAGCCCACCCCTGTGGAAGGGAAGAAGAAGGTCTGTGTTGTCGGCGGCGGCGTAGGCTGCGCCATCGCACTGCCCTCTGCCCGGGGCTTCAAAGAGGCCGGCGCTGAGGTCACCGTTATCGTCGGTTTCCGCAGCAAGGACATCGTCATTCTGGAGGACGAGTTCAAGCAGGTCGCCGATCACTTCATCATGATGACCGACGACGGCTCCTATGGCCGTCATGGTCTGGTCACCCAGCCCCTGCAGGAGCTGCTGGAGGCAGGCGAGCAGTTCGACGAGGTTCTCGCCATCGGCCCCGTGCCCATGATGAAGTTCGTTGCCAAGACTACCCAGCCCTTCGGCGTTCACACCAGTGTGTCCCTGAACCCCATCATGATCGACGGCACCGGTATGTGCGGCGGCTGCCGTGTCACCGTGGGCGGCGAGACCAAGTTTGCCTGCGTGGACGGCCCCGAGTTCGACGGCCACAAGGTGGACTTTGCTGAGCTGATGAGCCGCAACGGCATCTACCGCGACCGGGAGGCCGAGGTTGCCTCCACCCACACCTGCCGCATGGATGCCATGGGCAAGGCGCTGATCAAGTAAGGAGGTAACGGGAAATGGCTAATATGTCTCTGAAGAAAGTCCCCATGCCCGAGCAGGATCCCCAGGTCCGTGCCCGGAATTTCCAGGAGGTCACCCTGGGCTACACCGAGGAAATGGCCGTTGAGGAAGCGGGCCGCTGCCTGAACTGCAAGAACCCCAAGTGCGTGGAGGGCTGCCCCGTCAACGTGCGCATCCCCGAGTTCATCGCCAAGGTTCGTGAGCGGGATTTCAAGGCCGCTTACGAGATCATCACCTCCACCAACGCTCTGCCCGCGCTGTCCGGCCGTGTCTGCCCCCAGGAGACCCAGTGCGAAAGCAAGTGCGTGCGCGGCATCAAGGGTGAGCCTGTGGCCATCGGCCGTCTGGAGCGGTTCGTTGCCGACTGGTATCGTGAAAACGTCAACGCCATGCCGGAAAAGGCCGAGTCTAACGGCATCAAGGTGGCTGTTGTCGGTTCCGGCCCTGCCGGTCTGACCTGCGCTTCCGATCTTGCCAAGAAGGGCTATCAGGTTTCCGTGTTCGAGGCTCTGCACACCGCCGGCGGCGTGCTGGTCTACGGCATCCCCGAATTCCGTCTGCCCAAGGCCATCGTGGCCAACGAGGTCACCAAGCTGCAGGCTCAGGGCGTGGAAGTCATGACCAACATGGTCATCGGCCGGGTTCTGACCATCGATGAGCTGTTCGAGATGGGCTACAAGGCCGTGTTTGTGGGCTCCGGCGCGGGTCTTCCCATGTTCATGGGTATCCCCGGCGAGAGCCTGAAGGGCGTTCTGTCCGCCAATGAGTACCTGACCCGCACCAACCTGATGAAGGCCTACAATGACGATGCCGACACCCCCATCATCAAGTCCAAGGCTGTGGCCGTGGTTGGCGGCGGCAACGTGGCAATGGATGCCGCCCGGTGTGCCATGCGTCTGGGCGCCGAGCACGTTTACATCGTCTACCGTCGGGGCGAGGCCGAGATGCCTGCCCGTCTGGAGGAGCAGCACCACGCCAAGGAAGAGGGCATCGAGTTCAAGACTCTGTGCAACCCTGTGGAGATTCTTGCCGACGAGACCGGCCGTGTCAGCGGCATGAAGTGCGTGCGCATGGAGCTGGGTGAGCCGGACGCTTCCGGCCGCCGTCGTCCCATCGCCGTGCCCGATTCCGAATTTGTTCTGGATGTTGACACCGTCATCATGGCGCTGGGCACCAGCCCCAACCCCCTGATCCGCTCCACCACCCCCGGTCTGGAGACCAACCGGAAGGGCTGCCTGATCGTCAACGAGGACGCCATGACCACCCGGGACGGCGTGTTCGCCGGCGGCGACGCGGTCACCGGCGCCGCTACCGTGATTCTGGCCATGGGCGCCGGCAAGAAGGGCGCCGAGGCAATCGACAAGTTTCTCTCCAAGTAAGCGGCCGGCTGCCGCTGGCAATGGGTGCCCGGCGGATCAGGATTCGTAAACCTGTCGGGTACCGCCCGTTATCGTCCTAAAATGCTATAGGGGAGGGTCATTGACCCTCCCCTTTGCCATGCAGCGGCACCGGGCTTCGTTGACATTTCCGCCTTACAGAGGTATAATATACTTCGCATTTTCAAACTCCGGAAAAGAGAGATTATCATGACAAATCCCAGACAAAACCGGCATCGCTCCCCATTAATTCCCATTCTGCTACTGATTGTGCTGCTGCTTGGCGCTTTGGTGGGCTGGATGCTCTATATCCTCTGGGGCGATTCCCAGCAGGTGTTTCACGACGTGACCGTTGAACTGGGGCAGCAGACCCTGGACATCCGGGACTTCCTGACGGAAAAGGGCAAACCCTCTCGGGCGTCCTTCGTCACCGATCCGAATACCATCGACCTGTCCACCGTGGGACAGACCACTGTCACGCTGAAGCACGGCGTGAAAACCTATGTGGTCAGTCTCACCGTGGAGGACACTACGCCCCCCGAGGTCGTATTTCTCCCGGAATACACCGTCGCACTGCCGGACGATCTGCCCCAGGCAGGCGCGCTGGTAGAGAGTGTAAAGGACTTTTCTCAGGTTCGCACCTACTATTCTCAGGATCCGTCGGTTCCCGGGGATTACAGCGACACCACCGTTACCGTAGTGGTGGAGGATACCAGCGGCAATGCCGTGGAAGGCAGCTGCGTTCTCCACTTTACCGGCTGGCTGAAGGAGACCTGCACGCTGGAGCTGGGGCAGGAACTGACTCCGGAGATGGTGCTGCTGGATCCTCAGAAGGACGCTCCATTCCTGAAAGATACGAAGGACATCGGTGCGACTCTGGGTGAACACGTGCTCACTGTGGACACCGGCGGTGCCACTGCCCAGTGCACCGTCACGGTGAAGGACACCACACCCCCCACGCTGACGGTGCAGTCCGTCCGCCGCTTCCCCGGCGATTCCGTGGCCGTCACCGACTTTGTGACCTCCGCAACCGACCTGTCCGGTGAACCGGAGGTATACCTGACGGGCGAACTACCGGATATGAAGAAGCAGGGCACCTACACCGTCACTATTGAGGCCAAGGACTCCAGCGGCAACGTGACACAGCAGGAGGCGACCCTGTGGGTATCCAAAAATCTCAGCGCCCCGGTGATTTCCGGCGCCTCTGCCGACATTCGGGTGACGGTGAATTCCAACCCGGATTTTCTGAAGGGGGTCACAGCCAAGGATGACATTGATCCCAAGTGTGAGATCACCGTGGACACCTCCACGCTGGATCTGAGCAAGCCCGGAACCTATTATATTACCTATTCTTCCACGGATAGTTCCGGCAATGTGGGCACCTGCAAGCGCAAGGTGATTGTGGTAGAAGGATAATAAAAAATACGCTTTATGATGAATTATCCTCATAAAGCGTATTTTTTACCGGTTTCCGCCTTTTGGGCGGATGTCTTCTTTGGAAGGCTGTCCTTCCGTATTCCCGCTCTTTTTTCGGGAAAACAAAACTTCCCGGAAATAATTATGTACCTTTACATCGGACTTATTCCGGGTTTTTCGCACATTATCCAGATGAGTAAAGGCGATGATAACGCCGGCAACTGCCGCACAGGCCGTAGCCGCCGCGTCATGGCTGAAGGTGTAGGTCAACGCCGGGAACAGCACCGTACCCAGCAGCGGCGCGGCAACACCCACATCCAGCAGTACCATCACGGTAATGCAAACAATCAGACAAATCCCGAAAATCAGAGGATTATACGCCAGAATCATACCGCCGAAGGCCGCCAGCCCCTTGCCGCCGGAAAAGTGCATGGTCAACGGGAAGCAGTGCCCCAGAATGGCGCCGATGCTGCCCACCATCCCCGCCACCGCCAACTGGGGGAACATCCACTGCGCCAGCCGGGCAGACAGATAGGATTTGAGCACATCCACCACCAGCACGAAGGCGCCCGCCTTCCGTCCCAGCACCATGGTGGTATTGGTGGCGCCTAAGTTACCGGTGCCCGCCTGCTTCAGATTCACGTGTTTCCATTTTCCGATCCACGCCGCCGGGTTCAGGCATCCCAGCACATAGCCAAAACACAGACTTAAAAAGATTTCCATAAAAATTCCCCAATATTGCTTCAATTCTTCCACCATTATAGCAATTTCATTGGAATTGTGCAATCACTTTTATCCGTTGGCAATTGTAATTTTCCCATCAACTGAAAAACCAGCAGATTTTGTCTGCTGGTTTTTATAATGGTGATTGCTTGATTTTCGCGTACCTTCTGGGATACTGCTTTGGAGTAGGGGCGATTTTCCGCAGGACGATAACCGCGTGGGATGTGCCGTCCACAGGAAATTCCCGTACCTGCTCCAGCTTCAGCCCCAGCTTTTTGATGGCACCGCCGGCCTCCGTAAGCTCTTCCCGCGCCGCTGCGCCCTTCATGGCCAACACCGCGCCGCCTACCTTGACGTAAGGTGCGGTCAACTCCAGCAGGATATTCAGCCGGGCGACTGCCCGGGAAGTAGCAAAATCGTAGCTTTCCCGACGCTGCGCTACCGCCTCCTCCGCCCGGGCAGTGACGCACTCGGCGGGAATATCCAGCTGGGGCAGAATTTCCTCCAGCCACGCCATCCGCTTGCCCAGAGAGTCCAGCAGGGTGATCTCCGCCTCGGGGCAGGCAATGGCCAGCGGCACCCCGGGGAATCCCGCGCCGCAGCCCACGTCAATCAGCCGTTTTCCCTTCAGATCGGCGCAGCACAGCACCGTCAAGCTGTCCAGCAGATGAAGTTTCGCCACCTGAGTTTCTTCTGTGATGGCGGTGAGGTTCATCACCTCGTTCTTTTTTACCATGGCTCTGGCAAAGGCGCACAGCTTTTCCTGCTGCTCCGTCCGAAGAGAAAGCCCCAACTCTGTCAGACCCGCCTGCAGCGTCTGCTCCATCAGCCGATACCTCCCTTGGCGTTGACGATGCCGGACAAATCCACCATAGTTTCGTCGTAGGGATCAAAATAGGACTTCTCCACGGTAATGGAGGGCAGCACCACTGTCTGAATGTGCCAGTTCACCAGCAGATCACAGACCTCGGCGTAGGAGCCGATTCCGCTCTTCTCCCCGCTGGTCTTCAAATAGGTGTCGTTCACCGTATCGGCAAGCTGTGTTGCCCGGGTGTCCTGCTTCTGGCTGAAGAAGGCGTCGTAGGCATTCCAGTCTCTGCGCAGTTCCTCACCGATGCCCTGCTTCACCCGGGCGGCCGCCGCCGCGGCGGCCTGAGTATTCACGCTGCTGAGCGCGATGTAGCAATAGCGGAAGGCCATAAAATAGGCGGAATACTGAAATTCCGGGTCGGAATGGACGCTGCAGGCCAGAAACGCAGCGAAATTGGCGTCCCGTTCGGAGGCAATACACATCCGGTGAGACATTTCGTGCGCCATGGTAAATGGCAGCAGCACGTCGGGAATCTGGGGATTGACACAGGCCTCGCCGGTGATACCGAAGGTATAACCGGTGATGCCCATGGAAGTGTACATATCCGCCCAGTCCAGCTTCTTCACCGGAAGGGTGCAGCCGGCAAACACGGGATAGTGATTTTCATAGGTCAGGGTATGGAAGCCCTCCCCGGCCTTCTCCGCCAGGGTTTCAAAATCCGCGAACTCCACGTTGCCATTTGCGTCCCGGTTGACCTTGCCTGCAAGCGCATTGGCCTTGTCCCGGTAATATTCGGTGGCTTCCGTCAGTTCGTCCAGATTATAGCTGGAGACTTCCAGACGCATATCGTCCGCCAGAGAGCCGGCATAGTAATTCATGCCCCACATCAAGGTGTTCATCAGGTAGATCCCGGCGAATACCGCCAGCACCCAGCCTGCCCACTGGACGGGGTTCCATTTCAGTACGATCATCAGCACGATGCTTGCAAGAATCAGCACGCCAAGCACCACCGCCAGCAACTGCCACACGGGATAGCTGACCTGGGACGTCCACTTAGCCAGCATTTCCTGCAGAGCGCGGTCAACGTAAGGGTACACCATATCCACCAGTGTGGCGTACCGCTGTCCAAACTGGGCAAGCACCCAGGTCAAGGCGGCTAAAATGCCGGCAGTCAGATAGCCAAACCAATATTTCAAAGGAAGCCCTCCTTTTGATTACCATAGATTGTAATAGTATAACACAAAAAGCTTCCCTTGTCTGCAAATATTTCTTTAATTTTTGGGCGGCCAGTGGCCGCTGACAATGCGTGCCCAGATGTTCTGTTGTCGCTACGCCATTGGGTACCGCTCGGTATCGTTACCCCCGCTATCATTTATCCCGCTATCCGTGATGCGGCCAGTGGCCGCTGACAATGCGTGTCCAGGTGTTCTGTTGTCGCTACGCCATTGGGTACCGCTCGGTATCGTTACCTCATTATGATTGTAGGGCGGGTCAAATGACCCGCCCCGTGGTTATTTCAGTCGTTTTTCCAGAGTTGCCGCGTTGAGGGAGGTCAGCCTGACCCGGGTAAAGCCATACTCACTGGTCAAAAGGAAAGACTTCGGCAGTTCGTCGCAGGGGACTACCTCACCGTTTTCCTCGCTCTTTTCCAGAAATTCCCGGGTGCGTTTGGAGGTGGAGGTGTTATCCAGATCAAAAATGCCGATGATGGATTTTTCCCGCACCGCCATGTCGTTGCCGATGGATAAATACATAAAATCCTCCGTTAGTCTTCTCCCCACTAGTGGACGGTTTTATTTCCGTTTTTTCCACTCCGCAACCGCCATTTCATCACAGCGGTTATTCTTGGGATTGTCGGCATGACCCTTGACCCAGTGGCAGTGAAGCTCGTGTTTTTGCGTCAGACTCAGAAGCGTCTCCCACAAATCGGGATTCAGCGCGGGCTTTTTGTCGGACTTCACCCAGCCACGCTTCTTCCAGCCCCACGCCCAGCCCTTTTCCAGCGCGTCGATGACATATTTGGAATCGGAATACAACTCCACGATACAGGGTTCCTTCAGCGCTTCCAGCCCGCGAATGACCGCAGTCAACTCCATACGGTTATTGGTGGTATTGCTTTCCCCGCCGGAAAGCTCCTTTTCCACCCCGTTAAATTCCAGAATTGCCCCCCAGCCGCCGGGGCCTGGGTTACCGGAGCAGGCACCGTCGGTGTAAAGGGTTACGGTTTTCACTGGGTAACCTCTTCCTCTTTCTCTACCCGCTCCAGAGATACCACCTGATTGCCCTCCTCGATGCGCATAACAATAACGCCCTGCACATCCCGCTTGTAGACGTTGATGGAGGAGGCGGGAATGCGGATGATCACGCCGCCGTTTTCAATCAGCATCACATCGTCATTCTCGCCCACCACCCGGCAGCCGGCCACGTTGCCGGTCTTGGGGGTGATGTTGTAGTTCTTCAGACCCTTACCGCCCCGACTCTGGGCGCACTTCTCGCCATTGGCGCCGGTACGCAGGTACTCCGACAACTCCGTGCGCTTGCCGTAACCATTGACGGTGACGGTGAGCAGGGTCTTGCCCTCCTCCGCCTTCTCCGCGCCCACCACATAATCGTCTCCGGTGAGCAGAATGCCACGAACGCCTGCCGCGTCCCGACCCATGGGGCGCACGTCATTTTCGTTAAAACAAATAGCCATGCCTTGCGCCGTTGCCAGCAGAATGTCGTCATTGCCGCCCGTACGAATCACATTGATCAAGTGATCGTCCTCGTCCAGGGTGATGGCGCGGATGCCTGCCTTCCGGTTGGTCTTCAGGGCGACGACTGGGATCCGCTTGACGGTGCCCTTCCGGGTCACCATCATCAGGAACTCGTTGTCATCAAACTCCCGGGTAATCACCATAGCGGTGACAGACTCGCCGGGTTCCAGCGGCAGCACGTTCACTATGGCGGTGCCCCGGGCTGTGCGTCCGGCCTCGGGAATCTGATAGCCCTTGCGCAGATGAACTCTGCCAAGATCGGTGAAGAACAGCATATAGTCATGAGTGGAGGCAATGGTCAGGGACTTGACAAAGTCCTCCTCCTTCAGATTCTGGGCGTTCACCCCCCGACCGCCCCGGCTCTGGGTGCGGTAGGTGTCCACGGGCATCCGCTTGATGTAGCCGTGATTGGACAGGGTGAAGGCGCAGGTTTCCTCCTCGATCAGATCTTCAATGTCGATTTCGTCCTCAATCTCCTGAATTTCGGTTTTCCGGTCATCGCCGAACTTGTCCCGAATTTCGATCAGCTCTTGCCGAAGGACGGCCTTCAGTTTGCCTTCGTCCGCCAGCAGCTCCAGATAGTATTGGATCTTCTCCATGAGATCATCATACTCCGCCTGCAGCTTTTCCCGATCAAGACCCTGCAAGGCTTTTAAGCGCATATCCAGAATGGCCTGCGCCTGAATATCGTCCAGAGAAAATCTATCCATCAGACGCTGCTTGGCATCGTCGTAGGCAGAGCGGATAATGTGAATAACCTCGTCAATATTATCCTGAGCAATCAGAAGACCCTCAAGCAAATGTGCCCGCTCCCGTGCCTTGCGCAGATCATACTGGGTTCTGCGGGTGAGAACTTCCTCCTGATGCTTCAGGTACTCGTCGATAATCTGCCGCAGGGACAGAATCTTCGGCTGCATCTGGTTATCCACCAGCGCCAGCATGATGATTCCAAAGCTAGATTGCAGTGCGGTCTGCTTGAACAGGTTGTTGAGTACCACCTGAGGATTGGCGTCCTTCTTCAATTCGATGACAACACGCATACCGTTGCGGTCAGTCTCGTCCCGGAGGTCGGAAATGCCGTCCAGACGCTTATCCTTCACCTGATCGGCGATATTCTTAATCAGCTGCCGCTTATTCACCTGATAGGGCAGCTCGGTGACGATGATCCGCGTCCGATCCTTTCCGAACTCCTCAAATTCCGTCCGGGCGCGGACAACGACCTTACCCCGGCCGGTGGCGTAGGCTGCGCGGATGCCGCTGCGTCCCATGATAATGCCGCCGGTGGGAAAATCCGGGCCGGAAATATGCTCCATCAGATCAGACATGGTAGCTTCCGGATCGTCCAGCACACAGACGCAGGCGTTGATCACCTCGGTAAGATTATGGGGCGGGATATTGGTGGCCATACCCACGGCGATGCCGCTGGAGCCGTTCACCAGCAGATTAGGGAACCGGCTGGGCAGCACCCGGGGTTCTTTTCGGGTTTCATCAAAGTTGGGATCCCAATCCACCGTGTCCTTATCGATGTCCCGGAGCATCTCGTTGGAAATTTTGCTCAAGCGGGCTTCGGTATAACGGTAAGCTGCCGGAGGATCGCCGTCCACGGAGCCGAAGTTGCCATGGCCGTCCACCAGCATATAGCGCATGGAAAAGTCCTGAGCAAGGCGCACCATGGCATCGTAAACCGACGCGTCGCCATGGGGATGGTATTTACCCAGAACATCACCGACGCAGGTGGCCGACTTCTTAAAGGGCTTGTCGGAGGTCAGGCCGCTTTCGTACATGGTGTAAAGAATCCGGCGGTGGACGGGCTTCAGCCCGTCCCGAACATCCGGCAGGGCACGTCCGACAATGACGGACATGGCGTACTCAATATAGGACTTCTCCATTTCGTCCACCAGATTGCTCTGGGTGATCACCTGATCCGGGAAACGGATGTCCTCGGGTTTGTAACTGCGGTTATGTGCCAAAGAAAGCACCTCCACCTTAAGATTATGCGGCAAAGCCGCATTGCCTTCCCCTCTGGGGAAGGTGGCTCGCCATAGGCGAGTCGGAAGAGGTATTTATAAGATTCCTCTTCCGTCAAAAATCAAAGATTTTTGCCAGCTTCCCAAAAGGGGAAGCCTTTTATTTAGATATCAATATTTACCGCGTACTTCGCGTTGCGCTCGATCCATTCTTTTCTCGGCTCCACCTGCTCGCCCATGAGAACGGTGAAGATTTCGTCCGCCCGGCGGGCATCCTCCAGAGTAATCCGGCGGAGCGTCCGCTTTTCCGGATCCATAGTCGTCTCCCACAACTCGTGGGGATCCATTTCGCCCAGACCCTTAAACCGGCTGATGTCCACCTTGGCGTTGGGATTGTCTGCGCGCATCTGAGAAGAAATCATATCCCGCTGCTCGTCGGAATAGGCAACCTTCACGGTCTTTCCACGGGTCAGCTTGTACAGCGGCGGCACGGCGGAATAGACATAGCCGTTCTCAATCAGCGGGCGCATATACCGGAAGAAGAAGGTCAGCAGCAGCGTGCGGATGTGCGCGCCGTCCACATCGGCATCGGACATAATGACCACCTTGTGATAGCGCAGCTTGTTCAAATCAAATTCGTCGCCGATGCCCGCGCCCAAAGCCACAATCAGGGGATACAGCTTGTCGTTGCCGTAAATCTTGTCGGCTCTGGCCTTTTCCACGTTGAGCATTTTGCCCCACATGGCGAGGATTGCCTGGAACCGGGAGTCCCGTCCCTGAATGGCGGAGCCGGCAGCGGAGTCGCCCTCGACGATGTAGATTTCGCACAGTTCCGGGTCACGTTCATTGCAGTCCTGCAATTTATCCGGCATCTGACCGGACTCCAGACCGGTTTTCCGACGGATGGAATCCCGCGCCTTCCGGGCGGCTTCTCTTGCCCGGTTTGCCATCATGGCTTTATCGAGAATCGCCTTGGCGGTCTGGGGATGCTCTTCAAAATAAGTGGTCAGCTGGTCGTTGACAATCTGGTCAACCAAAGTCCGGATATAGGCGTTGCCCAATTTGGCCTTGGTCTGTCCTTCAAACTGGGCATCCGTCAGCTTCACGGAGATAATGGCGGTGATGCCCTCCCGGCAGTCCTCGCCGCTTACCTTGTCGTCACCCTTGATAATGCCGTTTTTCACGCCATAGGCGTTGAGTACCCGGGTCAGCGCGGTTTTGAAACCCGTCTCGTGCATACCGCCCTCCGGAGTACGCACGTCGTTGGCAAAGGACAGCATAAATTCCTGATAGCCGTCGTTGTACTGCACGGCGATTTCCGCGGAGGCGTCCCCCTTGCTGCCCCGCATATAGATCACATCATCGGTCAGAGGGGTTTTATTACGGTTGCACCAGGCGGCAAATTCCCGGATGCCGCCCTCATAGCACATGGTTTCACTGATTCTGTTTTCTTCATCCCGAGCATCGGTGATAGTGATAGTAAGGCCGGCATTCAGGAAGGCCTCCTCCCGCATCCGCTCGTGGAGAATTTCATAGTCATAAACCAGCGTGTCGAACATCTCCGGGTCAGGCTGGAAGGTGACCTCGGTGCCCACCTTGTCGGTTTTGCCCACCACAGTCATTTCCTGCGTAATGGCGCCCCGGGCGAACTTCATTTCATAGATTTGCCCGTTTTTGTGAACCCGCACACGAAGCCACTCACTGAGGGCATTAACAACAGACGCACCCACGCCGTGCAGGCCACCGGACACCTTATAGCCGCCGCCGCCGAACTTTCCACCGGCGTGCAGCACCGTGTAAACCACTTCAAGCGCAGGCCGTCCGGTCTGGGGCTGGATATCCACGGGGATTCCACGACCGTCATCGGTGACGGTGATGGAGTTGCCCGGGTTAATGGTGACGGTGATGTGCTTGCAGTAGCCCGCCAACGCTTCATCAATGGCGTTGTCTACAATCTCATACACCAGATGGTGAAGGCCACTGCTGGAAGTGGAACCGATATACATACCGGGGCGCTTGCGCACTGCCTCCAGACCCTCCAGCACCTGAATCTGAGAGCCGCTGTATTCCTGTGTTACTTTCGTTTCGTCAGACATATAATCCTCCCATTTGGTCGGAGTCGACAGTGAACAGTGGACAGTTGACAGTTATGGTGTGTGCTCTGCGCATATTTCAATTATCGCCGAAGGCGATACCATAATTATCAATTGTCAATTGTCAACTGTCAACTAAATCATAATATTTCCGTTTTTAATTGGAATGGTTTTTCCCAATTTTGTAAACCGTCCTTCCTCGCAGCAGGTGATGAACACCTGGCCGGAAGCGATCTGGTTGAGCACAAAGTCCTGCCGCCCGGGATCCAACTCAGAAAGCACGTCGTCCAGCAGCAGTACCGGCTCCTCGCCGTACTCCCTGCCCATCAGTTCCCGCTGGGCAAGCTTTAAGCTGATGGCAGCCGTTCGGGTCTGTCCCTGAGAGCCGTAAGCCTTCAGGTCGATGCCGGAGAGAGTCACGGTAAAGTCATCCTTGTGGGGTCCCGTCAGACACTGTCCGGTTTCCAGTTCTGCCCGTCCGTGGCGCTGCTGGTGCTCCAGCAGGTCTTCCGTCAGCTTTGCCACCGGGGCGAAGGGATCAGACACCGTGGACACGGTTTTGTAGGACAGGGCAAATTTTTCTGCGCCTCCGGAAAACTGATTATGGTAAACTGCCGCCGCCCTGCCCAGTGCGTCATAGTATCGGGCGCGGTAGGAAATCAGCAGCGCGCCCACCTCACAGAGCCGGGTATTGAATTCCGGCAGAACCTCTAAAACCGACGGATTTTCAAAATGATCCTTGAGAATCCGGCTTTTCTGCTCCAGAATACGATTATATTCCGCAAGGGCGGCGTCATAGTTGGGTCTAAGTTGACATAATCCGGAATCTCCGAACCGCCGACGCTGGCTGGCGCCCAGCTTCAGAATCATCAAGTCCTCCGGGCAGAACAGCACTGTGGGCAGCACCCCAGCGATGTCTGCCGCCGTTTTCTTTTTCGCGCCGTTGCGCCAGATTTGCCGGGGACGGGCGCCGGGAAACAGGACAAACCGCAGCGTCTGCTCCCGTTTCTGAGAAAATACCGTTCCCTCAATCTCGCCGAATTCTTCGCCAAATCGGACAATTTCGGCGGTTTTCTGGGCGCGGAAGCTTTTTCCGGAGCCAAGATAAGCGATGGCTTCCAACAGATTTGTCTTTCCCTGGGCATTGTCCCCCACAATCAGGTTCACCCCGGGGTCAAATTCCAGCTGTGCCTGCTCATAATTCCGGAATCCCCGCAGAGATAAGGTCTTCAGATTCATGCCTTCGCGGTGATTCCGTAGCCGGTGCCGTCAAAGGAAAAGGTATCACCCGGATGGAGCTTCCTGCCACGCATGGTGCACACTTCCCCGTTTACCTGCACCTGTCCCTCCTGAATCAGTACCTTGGCTTCCCCGCCGGAAGCCACTGCATTGGCAAGCTTCATGGCGTCCTGCAACTTGATAAATTCCGTTTCAATGGGCACCGGAATGATGCCTTCCTTCTTTTTTACGACTACTTTCATACAAACCTCTTCATTCATACAGGTAGCGATACCGAGCTGTACCCAATCGCGTTACAAATACAGACCAGTCTGGCACGCATTGGCTGGCCGCCCTGCGGCCTTAGCCGTTCTTAATCCGGACAGGCAGCACCATATAGGCAAAGTCGTGCTTTTCATCCGCCGGGGTCAGAACGATGGGACTCAAACCGTTGGTCAGCTCCAGCGTAACCTCCTCGCTGGGAATCACCCGCAGAGCGTCGGCAAGATAGCGGACGTTGAAGCCGATTTCCAATTCCTTGCCGTCACCGGCAAAGCTGCACTTATCCTCCGCAACACCGATGGTGGTACTGGTGCGCATGACCAGTTCATTGTTCCCGAAGATGCAGCGTACCGGGCTTTTGTACTTCTCAGACACAATCAGGCCGACGCGTTCCACGGAAGACGCCAGATCTCCCACATGGGCGACCAGACGAATGGGACAGTTGGTAGGCACCACCCGTCGCCAATCCAGAAATTCCCCTTCCAAAAGCCGGCAAACCAATGTCGCCTTGCCGATCTGAAACAGAATGTGCTTGGAACCCAAGGTGAAGGATGCCATATCCTCCACGTCGGTAACGATTTTTTCCACTTCCTTCAGTCCGGGAGAAGGCACCACAAAGTTCATCTCCCGTCCGGTACCCTCCTCCGGATGGTAGGTGCGCCGGGCAAGACGGAAGCCGTCCACGGCAACGGCGGTGATAGCGTCGTCGGTGACCTCAAATTTTACGCCGGTATGGATGGGACGTCCCTGATTCTCGGACACGGCGAAGATGGTTCCGGAAATCAACTCCTTCAGGGCGCTTTGGGGCAACTTTACCGGGCGGCCGCTGTTCACATCAGGCAGTTCCGGGTAATCCTCGGCGGACTCGGCGGAAATGGTGAAGGAGGCAAAGCCTGCCCGAATGGACACCTTATAATTTTCTCCCACCACTACGGTCACCGGCCCCTCCGGCAGGCGGCGGACAATATCGCCGAACAGCTTGGCAGGCAGGATGCATTCGCCGGGCTCGGTGACTTCCGCGTCGATGTCATAGGTAATGGCCGTTTCCATATTGTAGCCCGTCAGGCTTAAGCCAACTTCTGCCTTGCATAGAATGCCTTCGATGATGGAGAGACTGCTCTTCTGCGCCACGGTTCGTCCGGCGATATTCAGTCCTGTTACCAGCATACTTTTTTCACAGGTAAAGCGCATACTCAGGTTCCTTTCTTGGTTCAGATTTACAGATATCTCTATCCATAGATAAGTTCAGGTAGTATTAACAGTATTAGGGAAAACTTATGTGGAAAAGTCCGATTTGCCCTAGAGTGGCAACCACTTTTTTTCCACAACACCCTGCTGGTTTGTCCACAGCTATCCACAGCCGCTGTGGAGGAACTTTTACAGGCTCAGTTATCCACAGGAAAGTTTTCCACATTCCACAGCCCCTGTGGAGACCGCAGGGCGGTCAGCCAATGCGTGCCCAATGGCGTAGCGATTACATAGAGCTTGCGCACGTATTGTCTGCGGCGACGCGCCGCTCACAGGCAGGAGTTGATGTTCGCCGTAATATCCCGAATGTTGTTCTGCACGGTGGTATCGCCGTTTTTCAGCGCGACTTCGACTTTCCGGATGGCGTACAATACGGTAGAATGATCCTTACCGAATTCCTTGCCAATGTCGGGAAGGCTCAGGTTGGTCAGTTTACGGATGAGATACATGGCGGTCTGTCGGGCTTCGGAGGTGCCCTTGGTCTTTTGGGTGCCCCGGAGCACGGATTCGTCCACGTTGTAGAACTTGCACACCTGCGTGATAATCAGGCCGGGAGTGGGCAGGGCGTTTCCCTCACTCTTGAACATATCATCAATGGCGCGGGAGATGTGAGAAAGATCCAGCGGCATATTGTTCAAGTCCCGATAGGCCAGAATTTTCTTCACCGTGCCTTCAATCTGCCGGACGTTGCTGGTGATGTTCACGGCGATGTAGTTGCACACATCGTCGGGAAGCTCCAGACCCAGCTGCTTAGCCTTGTTCTTGAGAATTGCCATGCGGGTCTCATAATCCGGAGGGTTGATGTCCGCGGTCAAACCCCAAAGGAACCGGCTGCGCAGACGCTCCTCCAGAGTAAGCATATCGTCTGGCTTCCGGTCGGAGGTCAGGACGATCTGTTTATGTTCCTCGTAGAGCTTATTGAAGGTATGGAAAAATTCTTCCTGGGTGGATTCCTTGCCGGCGATGAACTGAATATCATCCACCAGAAACAGGTCGGCTTCCCGGTACTTGCTGCGGAACTCAATATTCCGGCCGTTTTTAATGGCGTCGATCAGTTCGTTGGTGAATTGGTCGCCCTTGATGTAGACGATGTTGGCGTCGGGATTTTCCTTGCGGATACCGTTTGCAATGGCGTAGAGCAGGTGGGTTTTGCCTACGCCGGGAGGGCCATAGATGAACAGGGGGTTATACACCTGTCCCGGGGTCTTGGAAACGGCGACAGCGGCGGAATAGGCAAACCGGTTACTGGGACCTACCACAAAATTGTCGAAGGTAAATTGGGGGTTAAAGTCCATGGCGGTGGGAGATTTGCCTTTGGCTTTTCTGGCGTTCATCTCCTCGTCGCCGTAGACCAGAAGCTTGGCGTCGGAATTGAAGATTTCCTTCAGAGCGTCCTGAATCAGATCGGTGCAACGGCGGCGGATAATCTCCCGGCGGAAATCCGAGGGGGAATAGAGAATCAGATTATTTTCGTTCAGCTCTACAACCTCCGCGTCATCCAGCCAGGCGGAGATGGTTACGGCGCCCAGCCGCTCTTCGATATAGCTTAAAACCTTTGCCCATACATAGGCGGATGAATACATACTCCGGCTCCTTTCCATAAGGTTTCATTCACCCGGAAAGGAAGGGGAAAACCAGATTCCGGGCATATTCTTTCACCCTAAATTTTATCACATTTCACCAGAAAACACAAGGGATTTTTAGGGAAAATTAAGGGTAGGATCCAACGAAATCCCCGGGAAACCGCTGCATTTTGACGGACAAACGTACATCCTTTGCGGACGGCTGGACATACCCCCCACAAAGCCTATTTTTGGGGGTGATTTTTTCGTCACTTTGCGCCTTGACCGGGAAAAAAAGCTATGTTAGAATTTATGATTAAGCAGGCGGCAAGGCCGCCGGCAAATGCGTGCACGGCTGGTCTGTATACGCAACACCATAGGGTAAGGCTCGGTATCGGAAACAATACCGCAAAGAAACCTTAGGAAAAGGCAAGGCTGCCGGCAAATGCGTGCACGGCTGGTTTGTATTCGCAACACCATAGGGTAAGGCTCGGTATCGGAAACAATACCGCAAAGAAACCCTAGGAAAAGGCAAGGCCGCCGGCGAATGTAGCTTGTCACTGGTTTCTTACATTTTATATTTTCCGAAGGAACATACGATGCGAAATCTCAAAAAAGCATGGACATATCTGGTCATTGCGGCGGTCGCGCTGCTTGCGTCTGTGAACTATGAATTGTTCGTTTTCCCCAACCAGTTCGCGCCTGCCGGCATCAACGGCATCTGCACCATGATCCAGTACGTGACCCATATCAGTGTGGGTTACCTGAGTCTGATTGTAAATGTGCCTCTGGCTCTGATGTGTTACATAAAGGTCAGCAAACCCATTGCCCTGCGGAGCATGGTGTATGTGGTTACCTTCTCTCTGGGACTGCTGCTGCTGGATCACGTGGATCTCAGTCCCTATGCCTATGTCACGGAGAATGGTACCAGTAAAATTCTGGGGCCGCTGGTGGCCGGTGTGATCCAGGGTTATGTCTACTCCATTCTGGTAAAGGCCAGTGCCTACACCGGCGGTACGGATTTCGTTTCCGCCATCGTGCACAAGTACGCCCCGGAGAAGAGCGTACTGGGCATTTCCTTTGTACTGAACGCGGTGGTGGCTGTGTCCAGCTATTTCGTCTACGGGCACCAGATGGAGCCGGTGATTCTGTGCATCCTTTATAGCTTTATGTCAACCAATGTGGGTGAGCGGCTGATGAAGTCCGGCCGCTCCGCCATTGCTTTTGAAATTGTCACCGACTACCCCAACGAGATTTCCGAGGATATCATCCGAAATATTCACCATACCACCACTCTGATTCCCGGCAAGGGGATGTATTCCGGCCGGGAGACCAGCGTACTGCTGTGCGTGGTGAATAAGACTCAGATTGCGGCGGTGAACCGGATCATCCGCAACTATCCCGATACCTTTGCCATTGTCAACCCGGTCAGCGAAATTCTGGGTAACTTCCACAAACTCAGTTCCAAGGGAAAAGAAGTCACCGAGGTACTGGATGCCGGCGACGGGAAAACACTATGAGAGTTGATAGTTAACAGTTGAAAGTTGACGGTTATGGTTTCACCTTCGGCGATTATTTCAATCGTGCGCAAAGCGCACACCTTCACTGTCAACTACTGTATATTTCATCTATAATAGAATAAAACATCATAAACAAATATTATACACAGGAGGAACCCCCATGGCTTACTACTATCCGGAACCCAGCCACACCTTCAGTGAGTACCTGCTCATCCCCGGCTATACCTCCGAGGACTGCACACCCGACCGGGTCAGCCTTAGAACGCCTCTGGTCAAGTACCGCAAGGGTGTGGAAGAGCCAGCCATTAGCTTGAATGTGCCTCTGACCTCTGCCGTCATGCAGTCCGTGTCCAACGATACCCTGGCCATCGCTCTGGCCAAGGAGGGCGGCATCAGCTTTATTTACGGCTCCCAGTCCATTGAAAGTCAGGCCGCCATGGTGGCAAAGGTGAAGGGCTACAAGGCCGGATTCGTCACCTCTGCCTCCAACCTGACCCCTGATGCCACACTTGCCGACGTGTTGGCGCTGAAGGCAAAGAACGGCTTCTCCACCGTCGCGATTACCGACGACGGCACCGCCAACGGCAAGCTTCTGGGCATCGTCACCAGCCGGGACTACCGGGTTTCCCGCATGGAGCCTACCGACCGGGTCAGCGACTTCATGACGCCCCGGAGTAAGCTGGTCACCGCTCCCAAGGAGACCACGCTGAAGGAAGCCAACGACATCATCTGGGCGCACAAACTGAACAGCCTGCCCATTGTGGACGACAATGACCACCTGCTGTATTTTGTGTTCCGCAAGGACTATTCCTCCCACAAGGAAAACCCCCTGGAGCTGCTGGACGACAAGAAGCGATATCTGGTGGGCGCGGGCGTCAACACCCGGGATTACGCACAGCGCATTCCCGCTCTGCTGAACGCGGGTGCGGACGTGCTGGTCATCGATTCCTCCGAGGGCTACACCTGCTGGCAGGAAAAGACCATCAAGTGGGTGCGGGAGAACTACGGCGACACCGTGAAGATCGGCGCGGGCAACGTGGTTGACCGGGACGGCTTCCTGTTCCTTGCCAAGGCTGGCGCGGACTTTGTCAAGGTCGGCATCGGCGGCGGCTCCATTTGCATCACCCGGGAGACCAAGGGCATCGGCCGCGGTCAGGCCACTGCTCTGATCGAGGTTGCCGCAGCCCGGGACGAGTACTTCAAGGAGACCGGCATTTATGTGCCCATCTGCTCCGACGGCGGCATTGTCCACGACTATCATATGACGCTGGCTCTCGCCATGGGCGCGGACTTCCTGATGCTGGGTCGGTATTTCGCCCGGTTCGACGAGTCTCCTACCAACAAGGTCATGATTAACGGTGCGTATATGAAGGAATATTGGGGCGAAGGCTCTAACCGTGCCCGGAACTGGCAGCGCTACGACCTTGGCGGCTCCGCCAAGCTTTCCTTCGAGGAGGGCGTGGATTCCTACGTCACCTACGCAGGTTCCCTGCACGACAACGTGGAGGCTTCCCTGTACAAGGTTCGTTCTACCATGTGCAACGTGGGTGTGACCAACATCCCCGACCTGCAGCGGGACGCCAAGCTGACGCTGGTTTCCTCCGTGTCCATTGTGGAGGGCGGCGCCCATGATGTAACGCTGCGCTCTTCCTCCAATGTGAAGTAAGCAGCCGGGTAGGCAGGGACGCCGTTGGGGATTGCCCGGTATCGGCACAATGCAGTATCATATTGAAAAAGCAGGAGTTTTCAAACTCCTGCTTTTTATGATTCTTCTTTTACATACGTCATAATGTCGGCAACATTGCAATCGAGAATCCGGCACAGCTCATGGATGGTATGGGTGGAGAGATTCTCTCCCCGTTTTATGGCATAGTAATTGGACTGAGGAAAGCCCAGCTTGAACAGCCGGTAGGAAGTGATTCCCTTTTTCTTCATCGTCTGAAATAGTGGCTCGTAGCTGATCATTATATCGCCTCCCACACACACTATATTTTGTATGTGTGGTATTGCATATCTACGAAAAAAGACATATAATTGTCATGAAGGGAGTGATAGGAATGGAAGAACCGGAAGAAATCCTGCCCCCCAGCTATCATGGCATTTTGTGCCGTCATAACGGTGATAATCCGGATCATGAAATTGCCTGCGACGAGTGTGATTATTACCTGTACTGCTTTCCGGATTGGAAAGAAATCGTGGATTGTATGGACAATGCCGAGTATTATGGTTAGCCGTGGAGAGAAAAGTTAACATAATTCGTTTTCATAATTATCTCCGCCTTTTCTCAACAGCACTTTTCCACAATTTCCACAGCTTTTTCCACAGACGAAGCGGGAAAACCTGTGAATTTGGAAGGGTAATTCCGGAAGGTATCAAAAAAACTCCACAGCTTTGCAGAAAGCTGTGGAGTTTCGACAATTTACATAACACTTTTTCAGCTGAACAGTAGCCGGGCGGAGAATACCCGGGTGTCTTGGGCGTCGTTGGCGCGGTGGGCGTCCATGTACATACAGCCGTCCTCGGGGAAGTCCCACCGCAGTTCCAGTTCCTGACCCTCCAGGGCTTCGCTGAGGTAGCACACGGTGAACTCCCGCAGTTCATGCTCCCCGTGATAGCCGCTGGGCAGCAGATCGGAGATCCAGTCTAAGTACCGGCAGTTGTTCATGTGTCCGTTGCGATCCAGATCGGTAAAGCACACCTGCCGCTGCCGGCGGTTGCGCAGCGCCCGGGCAGGCAGACCCATGGGCGTGGCCAGTTCGTTGCCCCGCAGGGTACCCACCACGGAAATGCCGCTCTTGCCGGGGAGAATCATGTTCCGGGTATCCAGATCCATCAGCACCCACAGGCTGATGGAGCGGAAAACCTCGTTTCCTTCCCCGTCGTAGGCCACCATGGATCGGGGGAAAGCTACCCGGGTGGTAGGCATGGGCCAGGTTTCTACGTGGATGGTCTCCCCCAGCCGGGGCAGACGGGTGATCTGCACCTTGTGCCGGGTCACCGCCCAGAACATCCGCCGCTTGAGGAGGGCGTCATAGCCCACAGTTAACTGGTCACTGTGCATTCCTGCTACCTGCTGGGCATAGAAGAGTATCATGGAAGGAGTCAGCCGCCCGTAGCAGTCCACGTCCCGCTCAGTGACGGTAAAATTTGCCTGATAAATGGGTTCCATTGACAAGACCTCGATTTATGATAGTTGATAGTGAACAGATGAAAAATAGCTTTCAACTGAATTTACCCATAGTTTGGAGTATCCTCACTTAGCGTCAGTTCCACCCGGTACTGCTGTCCCCGGCGGTAGATGATGGCCTCCACGGTTTGCCCTACCTGACAGTTATAGATGGCGGACTTCAGCTCATCCATGGAGGTGATCCGATTGTTGTCCAGATACAGCAGCAAATCGCCGTCCTGAATGCCCTTCCTGTCCGCGTCGCTGCCCGGGGCTACCTGAGTGATATACAGTCCCGCCGGCATCCGATAATAGTGCTGATAGAAGGTGGACAGCGCTTCACCGGTGATTCCCAGTGTGGGACGCCCGGACACATAACCCTGAGTCATAATCTGATCCACGATTTCCTTGACCTGGGCGCTGGGAATGGCGAAGCCCAGACCCTCCACGCCGGCGGTATCGGTGAAGGTGCCGATTTTCATGGTGTTGATGCCGATGACCTGGGCATAGCAGTTGATCAGCGGACCGCCGGAGTTGCCGGAATTCAGAGCGGCGTTGGTCTGGATCAGGGTCATGGTGCGCCCGTTCACTTCCACGTCCCGGTTGATGGCGGAGACGATGCCGTTGGTATAGGTGCCCCGGAATTCCACGCCCAGCGGATCGCCGATGGCTACCACCGTATCCCCCACCCGCAAGGTGGAGGAATCCCCAAATTGGGCGGGAGTCAAATCGGAGCAGTCGATGTGCAGCACGGCCAGATCGGAAATATCGTCATAGCCCACCAGTCCGGCGGAAAAGGTTCGGTCGTCCGTCAGCTGAACGGAGATAGACAGGGCATCCTCTACAACGTGGGCATTGGTTACCAGATATCCGTCAGCGGAGAGCACCACGCCGGTGCCGGAGGAGCTGCCCCGGCTGCCCTGACAGGAGATGGACACCACGGAGGGTATATTTCTGGTGTAGATCTCCTGCAGGGACAGTCCCCCACCCTCGGGAATGTTTTCCACGCCCTTGGGTGCCTCCTGAAGATTCATGGAGTTAAAAGCAGCCCTGTCTGTGACAGGTGCGCTGGCTTTGATAGCCGGTTCCGGCTCCACTACCGCCTGAGTAGGCTCCGTGATGAAGGAAATGGCAAGCTCCTGCTGTTTGTCGTCGGTTTTCAGCTGCCGGAACAGCCGGATGTTCAGAATGCCCAGAACGGTGACGATTCCGCACAGGAAGATAATCAGAATCAGCATCACTGCCACCAGCGCGCCTCTGCTCTTGGGCGGCTCGGTAGGGCCGGTGCCGTAAACGCTGTCATCCCAGTCGGGATAATTGTGATTTCGTTCGCTCATAGATAACCTCGTTTGAAATGCAAAATGGGAAATGCAGAATGCAAAATAATGGGATTTCTCCGAAAATGAATACAATCATCCCCCAGGGATACCTTTCTTTTGCATTTATCATTTTTCATTCCGCATTTAATTGACCAGCGGCATGGTGAAGGTGAATTCGGTTTTTCCGTCTTTGGAGGACACAGAGATATTTTCTCCATGACAGCAGATGATGGTCTTGACGATATACAGTCCCAAGCCCCAGCCGTCCCGGTTCTGGGAGCGGGATTTGTCCAGCTTGTGGAACCGGTCGAAGACCAGAGGAAGCTCCTCCGGCGGAATGGTTTCGCCGTCGTTGCTCACGGAGACATAGGCTTTGTTTCCACCCTCCCGGATGGTCAATCCCAGATTTCCACCCTCGGGGCAGAACTTTACCGCATTATCCAGCAGATTATAGATCACCTGGGTGATATAATCCTGATTGGCCATGGTGTAAACCGGATGCTCCGGGAAATCCACATTCACATTCAGATGCTTGTCATTGATCTTCTTCTCAAAGGTGATCAGCACCTGACCGGCGCATTCCTCAAGATCGAAGTGGATTTTCTTCTCCTCGGGGATGCCCTGCTCCTTCTGAAGCTGGGAGATATCCAGCATACTGCGCACCAGACGGCTCAGGCGTTTGGTCTCGTCGGAGACGATGCGCAGGTAATGCTCCTGCCGCTCCGGTGCGATGGTGCCGTCCAGAATTCCGTCTACATAGCCGGAAATGGTGGTCATGGGAGTCTTCAGCTCGTGGGATACGTTGGCGACGAGTTCCTGCCGCTGATACTCGCTCTTTTGCAGGGAGGAGGCCATATTGTTGAAGGCCAGCGCCAGCTCTTCCATTTCCTCGCTGCAGTCCTCGTCGATCTTTACCCGGGCGTCCAGTTCTCCGTGACCGAAGGCGGTGGCCGCCTTGGCAAGCTCCTTCAGGGGCTTGCTCTCCCGCCGGGCGAAGGCTGTCACGCCCAGCACGGCGATGAGCACCACGAAAATGGCGGCGGTAAGGAAGATATTGGAAATTTTGTTGAGAACCTGCTTTGTCCCGGCGGTGGGGGTGGACACCATGACAATTCCCAGCCGCTCCTCGCCGTTGACAATGGGAGCGGACACCACGTAGCGCTCCTCGTCGTAGAGGTTGCGGATGGTGCCGGTGGCGCTGTAGCCGTTATTGTCGTACACCGTTTGCAGATATTCCTGATTCAGCTGCCAGCCGTCGTAGTCGCTGCCGTTGAGACTGCCGGAATAGAGGATAATATACCCCTGATTGTTGCAGATTACCACGTCGGCGCTGGTGATTTGGGAAACAACATCCAGATTCAGCATCAGATCCCGGCTGGCCAGATTGCCGTCCATGCCGTAGGCGCCTGCCAGATTGGCCACCACCGATGCGTCATGGGTCAGCCGGGAAATGGAGGTATCCGCCAGAAAGCGGTTGACCTGAATTTGAAAGGATGCGCCCAGAATGGTCAGCGCTACCAGCAATATGGCAGCTGCTGTGGAAAAGCTGCGGCTGAAGGAGCTTTTCATCCTTACAGCACCTCGAACTTATACCCGACGCCCCAGACGGTTTTCAGACTCCAGTTTGCCTGCACGTTTTCCAGCTTCTCCCGCAGGCGCTTCACATGGACATCCACCGTGCGGGAATCACCGAAGTAGTCGAAGCCCCACACCTCGTCCAGCAGCTGGTTGCGGGTGTACACCCGGTTGGGAGAGGAAGCGAGGTAATAAAGCAGTTCCATCTCTTTTGGGGGTGTGTCGATTTTTTTGCCGTCCACGATCAGTTCAAAGGCGTCCATATCGATAATCAGCTTGTCGAACACCAACCGCCGGGCTTTCTTTTCCGTGGTGATGCCGGCAGTACGCCGCAGCACGGCTTCAATCCGCGCCAGCACCTCCTTCATCTCGAAGGGCTTGGTGATGTAATCGTCGGCACCGGATTTAAGACCAGCTACCTTGTCGTCGGTTTCGCCCTTGGCGGTGAGCATGATGATGGGGGTCTGAGACTCGGCGCGGATGGCCTTGCAGACGCTCCAGCCGTCCATCACGGGCATCATCACGTCCAGCAGCACCAGATCGGGTTTGATCGCCCGGAATTTGGACAGCGCCTGTCCGCCGTCCGGAGCAACGGTGACGGCATACCCTTCTTTTTCCAGATACATTTGCAGCAGTTCTGCGATATTGTGGTCATCCTCCGCAATCAAAACCGATACAGCCATGACAATCTCCTCCTAAAAACGGCATAGTTTCCTTTTTCCCTATTATAGCGCAAACAGCAGCGGGAAGATGAACAATTTGTAAAGATTACCACCCCAATTTGTGAACGCAAAAAGAGACTTGCAAATGGGGATAGAAAAGGGTATGATAGGGGTAATGAATGGACTGTTGACAATTTTTGTGTGTGCAAAGGAGTAAGCCATGATTGAATTACTGAAAGCTGTTTTATTTGGTATTGTGGAGGGCGTGACGGAATGGCTGCCCATTTCCTCCACGGGACACCTGATCCTGCTGGATGAATTTGTCACCCTGAATGTCTCCGACGCCTTCAAGAGTATGTTTGATGTGGTGATTCAGCTGGGAGCCATCCTCGCGGTGATTGTCCTGTTTTTCCACAAGCTGAATCCCTTCTCCCCCAGCAAAACCCTTGGGGAGAAGAAGCAGACCTGGCAGCTGTGGTTCAAGGTCATCGTTGCCATTATTCCCTCCGGCATCGTGGGGGTGCTGCTGGACGACTGGATGGACGCCCACCTGCACAACGCCACAGTGGTGTCCATTGCGCTGATTGTGTATGGTTTCGCCTTTATTCTGGTGGAGAGCCACAATACCCGTGGAAAATTCCAGCGGATTTCTACAAAGGACGGTGTGACCGTCGCCCGGCTGAAGCAAAATTCTGTGGATAATGTGTACGACATTACATACCGCACCGCCCTGATCATCGGATGCTTCCAGTGCCTGAGCCTGATTCCCGGCACCTCCCGTTCCGGCTCTACCATTCTGGGCGCGATTTTAATTGGCGTGGGCCGCGCTGCCGGCGCGGAATTTTCGTTTTTCATGGCGATTCCTACCATGCTGGGGGCTTCCGCTATCAAAGGACTAAAATTCCTGCTCTCCGGTGTCAACGCCACGGGCACGGAAATCGGTGTGCTGGTGGTTGGCTGCGTGGTGTCCTTTGTGGTGAGCCTGCTGGTCATCAAGGGATTGATGCAGTACGTCCGCAATCATTCCTTCTCCGCCTTCGGCGTGTACCGGATTGTGCTGGGCATCATCGTGCTGGCGTATTTTGCAATCTTTGCTTAAAGCCTCCCCCTCTGGGAGAGCCGAGATAAGATCATAAGGAGGCACCTATGGAGTATACACTGGAAAACGAGTACCTGAAGGTCACTGTTACCACTTTTGGCGCCCAGGTGAAAAGCGTGATCCGCAAATGCGACGGTGTGGAGCATATGTGGCAGGCGGACAAGAACGTCTGGGGCTACCACGCTCCGATCCTGTTCCCCCACGCGGGAAAGGTGGTGGACGGGAAAATCGAGGCCAAAGGCGGGGTCTATGAGTCCGGCCAGCACGGCTTTGCCCGGCTGATGGAGCACAGCTTTGTGAGCCAGAGTGCCGACACCATCGTGCTGGAGCTGCGTGCCAACGCCGAAACCCGGCAGCGCTTCCCCTACGAGTTCCGGCTGCTCTCCACCTTTACGCTGGAAAAGGACACATTGCACCACACCCTGACGGTAAAAAACCGGGATAGGGAGGCAATGCCCTTCGGCATTGGCTATCACCCGGGCTTTGCCATTCCCTTTGACAATCAGCACACCGCCGAAGATTATGAACTGCGGTTTTCAGAGATGGAGTCTCCCCTGTGTGTCAACAACCTGCCCCACGGGCTGATGCACGGAAACCTGTACTATCTTGGCAGCAACATCCGCGCCATACCCATTGACGACAAGCTGTTTGCCAACGACTCGCACTGCATGGTGAATCTGCGTTCCAAGACTCTGGGACTTTACGAGAAGGACACCGGCCGGGGCGTGGTGTGCGACATTTCGGAGTTCCCCTATATCCTGATCTGGAGTAAGCCCGGTATGCCGAAATTCGTGTGCATCGAGCCATGGTACAGTCTGCCCTCTCCGGAGAACGGCAGCACCAGATGGGAGGATAAGCCCGCCGCTGCCATTCTCGCTCCCGGCGAAGCCTGGAGCTGTACCCTGAACACCTCTTTCGTCCGATAAGATTGGATTCTCAATGGAAAACAGCCGCAGGATTGATTCCTGCGGCTGTTAGTTTATACCATTTGCTCCGGATGGAACACCCGGTCAAATTCCTCTGCCGTGAGAAAGCCCAGCTTCACACAGGCTTCCCTCAGGGTGATGCTCTCGGAATAGGCAAGTTTTGCGGTTTTGGCCGCGTTTTCGTAGCCAATGTAGGGATTCAACGCGGTGACCAGCATGAGGGAATTTTGCAGGTTATGTTCCATTTTTTCCCGGTTTGCCTGAATGCCGGACGCACAGCGTTCGTTAAAGGCGGTCATAGACTCGCTCAGCAGCCGGGCGGACTGGAGAAAGTTATAAATCAGCACCGGCATAAATACGTTCAGCTGGAAATTACCCTGACTGGCGGCGATGCCTACGGCAGCGTCGTTACCCATGACCTGCACGGCCACCATGGTCAGCGCCTCGCACTGGGTGGGGTTGACCTTGCCGGGCATGATGGAGGAGCCCGGCTCGTTGGCGGGAATGGTGATTTCTCCCAACCCAAGCCGGGGTCCGGAGGCCAGCCAGCGCACGTCGTTGGCGATCTTCATCAGGTCACAGGCCAGAGCCTTCAGGGCGCCGTGGGCAAAAACCAACTCATCCTTGGAGGTCAGGGCGTGGAACTTGTTAGGCGCGGTGACAAAGGGCTTTCCGGTCAGTTCCGTGAGGGCGTCGGCGGCGGCCTTGTCAAATCCCTTGGGGGCATTGAGGCCGGTGCCCACGGCAGTCCCGCCCAGCGCCAGTTCCCGCAGAGGCGGCAGCGCCCGTTTTATCAGCTCCCGATCCTGCTCCAGACTGGCGCGCCAGCCGGAGATTTCCTGAGGGAAGGAAATGGGAGTGGCGTCCTGCAAGTGGGTTCTCCCACACTTGACAGCGCCGACGTTTTCCGCCTCCAGCCGGGCAAAGGTGGCAATCAGGGCGTCCACTGCGGGAAGCACCCGATCCTCCAGACTCAGCACCGCCGCAATGTGCATGGCGGTGGGGAAGGTGTCGTTGGAGGACTGGGACATATTCACATCGTCGTTGGGGTGCAGCTCCTGCGCTCCCAGATAGGCGTTGCCCATGTAGGCGATCACCTCGTTAGCGTTCATATTGGACTGGGTGCCGGAACCGGTCTGCCACACCACCAGCGGGAACTGGTCATAGCATTTCCCCGCGAGAATCTCGTTGCAGGCATAGCAGATGGCCTCTAATTTTTTGGGGGTCATTTTCTCCGGCTTCAGCTTGCTGTTTGCCATGGCGGCCGCCTTTTTCAGCAGTGCAAAGGCACGGATGATCTCCCGGGGCATGGTCTCCAGCCCTACGCCAATGGGGAAGTTTTCCACGCTTCGCTGGGTCTGAGCGCCCCAGAATTTGTCCGCCGGAACCCGGACTTCGCCCATAGAGTCGTGCTCAATACGGTATTCCATTTCCATTCCTCCTTATAGCAATTGCGCGAGCAGCGGCATGGCGACTGCGGTCAACAGTCCTGCCACCACCAGCGACAGGCTGCTGGCCGCGCCGGTCAGTTCGCCGATTTCGTTGGCTTTGGCGGTGCCAATGACGTGGGCTGAGGTGCCCAGCGCGACTCCCTGCGCGACGGGGTCGGTGATACCAAACAGTTTACATAACATAGACGCCATCATATTTCCACCGATGCCGGTGACGATGATTGCGGCGGTGGTCACCCCTGCCATGCCGCCGAATAATTCGCTTAAGGCGACGCCGATGGCGGTGGTGACACTTTTGGGAAGCAGGGAGATCAGAACGGGCTGCTCAAAGCCCAGCAGCAGCCCGGCCATAAGAATTACCAGCAGACAGCTGAAGGCGCCGGCAGCCACGCCAATGACGATGGCCTTCAGGCTTTTTTTCAACACCCGGAACTGTTCATACATGGGAATGGCCAGGCAGATGGTTGCCGGGGACATAAGCCAGGAAATCTGCTTCATGCTTTGGGTGTAGGCGCCGGGATTCATTCCGGTGACCAGCAGGAAGGCGATCACCAGCACCATGCCGATGAGAGTAGGGTTAAAGATCGGCTTTTTCCAACGCTTCTGGCAAAGCTGGCCCACTTCAAAGGCGGACAGCGTCAAAAGAACCGGGAAGATATCAAGGTTTTCCAGCAGATGCATTCGGCTTATCCTCCTTTTTTCGCAGCGCTTGGGTTACCCGTCCGGCGATGGCGAAGGTGGTTATGGTGCTGGCCAGCGCCAGCAGGAACATGGGAATCAGGGCGTTTTTGATCAGACCCCAGTTCTCCAGAATTCCAACCGCCGGGGAGACGAAGAGTATGGGTAGAATGGATATCAGAAATCCGCCCACGTCCTTAACCTGTTCCAGCTTCACCGCGCCGGTATACAGGGCGGCGAACAGCAGCACCAGCCCGTATACGGACGCCGGGATGGGCAGCGGCACGATACGCTGTAGCAGTTCCCCGGTGAGGGTGAAGGCAGTGATGCGCAAAAATTGGGATAAGTATTTCATATTTATACCTCAAGTGAAAAGCCAAAAAATGTCATTCCGAGGCAGCACCTGTGCTGCCGTGGGAATCTTCATCGATGAAGGAGATTCTCACACCAGTCTGTTGACCGGTTCGCAATGACATTCTTTGCGATTACTTATTTTTCAGCAGATCCCGAATTTCGGTGAGCAGCTTTTCTTCGTTGCTGGGTTCCGGGGGAGCAGGAGATTCCTCCGCTGCGGCTTCCTCTTTTTTCTTGCCCAGCTCGGACAGCTTGTTCAGACCCTTGACCAGGAAGAAGACCACCAACGCCAGAATCAGGAAATTAATCACGGCGGAGACGAAATTACCGTAGTTCAGGGTGTTCAGAATCTCATGGCCGGCCTCGTCCAGCACCGGCTCGCTGAACAGCCGGGGCAGGGTAATTTTCAGTTCGGAGAAGTCAATGCCTCCCATGAAGATGGCGATGATGGGCATGATGATGTCGTCGGTGAGGGATTTGGTGATGGTGGAGAAGGCTGCGCCGATGATGGTACCAACGGCCAGAGCCATGGCATTGCCTTTCACCGCAAAGGCGATGAATTCATCCCACCACTTGGGTTTGCTTATGTGATTCTTCATATGTTTGTCTCCTTTTCCTTTCTGTTACCGGTGTGGCGAGATCAATTTTTCCCTTTCAATGAAGATTGCCACAGGTCTTCAGACTGGTTCCCACGGGCTTTGACTTACTTTTTCTCAATCACTTCCATGCCGCCCAGATACTTTCTCAGCACCTCGGGAATGACAATGGAACCGTCGGCGCGCTGGTTCTGCTCCACCAGCGCGGGGAAGATCCGGGAAGTTGCCAGACCGGAACCGTTCAGGGTGTGAACAAACTCTGGCTTGTTGGAGCCCTCTCTGCGGAAGCGGATATTGCCCCGGCGCGCCTGATAGTCCCGGGCATTGGACACCGAGGAGACTTCCTTGTAGCCGTCCATGGAGGGAATCAGAATTTCGATGTCGTAGGTGCGTGCCATGGAGGCGGAGCAGTCGCCCGCCGCCAGCTTCACGGTGCGGAAGTGCAGACCCAGACCGGCAACCAGATTTTCCGCTTTGGTTACCAGCTCGTCAAAGGCCGCGTCGGAATCTTCGGGGCGGCAGAACTGGAACATTTCCACTTTGTTGAACTGATGGCCGCGCACCATGCCCCGCTCATCGGCGCGATGGGAACCGGCCTCCCGGCGGAAGCAGGGGGTGTAGGCGAACAGCTTCTTGGGCAAGTCTGCCTCGGAGAGAATTTCGTCCCTGTAGATGGAGCACAGAGCGGCTTCCGCAGTGGGCAGCATATAATGTACCCGATCGTCGGTGGGGTTGGCGATCTTGTAGACCTCATCGGCGAACTTGGGGAACTGACCGGCGGTCTCGCCGCAGGCGTACTCCAGCATATGGGGCGGCAGGATGAACTCGTAGCCGTCGGCGATATGGGTGTCGATGAAGTAGTTCAGCAACGCCCACTCCAGGCGGGCGCCCATGCCGGTGTACATCCAGTTGCCGGAACCGGCCAGCTTGACGCCCCGCTCATAGTCGATCAGCCCCAGATCCTGACACAGATCCACATGATGCTTGGGTGTGAAGTCGAAGGAGTGCTTTTCACCGATATAGCGCAGGGGCTGGTTGTTTTCCTTGCCGCCGGGCAGCAGGTCGGGATCGGGCATATTGGGCAGGCTCAACATGGCGGTACGGAACTGGGCGTTCAGCACCTTCAGCTTTTCGGCATCGTCAGCGATCTCCTCATCCAGGCGAATGGATTCCGCTTTGTTTGCTTCGATCTGGGCGTCGATGGCGGTGGTATCCTCACCCTTCTTCTCCAGACCCTTCTTCTGACCGAACAGCTTTCCGTTTTCCTTTGCCAGCTTGTTCTTCTGGGCGGTTGCGGTTTCGGTGGCAGTCTTCAGACCTCGAACCTGTACGTCCAGCTCCAGAATCCGGTCGATAATGGCGTCGCAGTCTACTTCCTTGGCCTTCATACCGGCCTTGATGGCATCGGGATTCTCTTTGATACGCTTAATGTCTAGCATGATTTATACCTCTCCTTACGTTGTGACACAAGATTTTTTGGCTTCTGATTGTGATCTTGTCCCTTATTTTTCCAGCTTCATCAGGGTGTCGAGAAGCTTCTGCAGATCCTCTTCCCCGTAGAATTCCAGTTCAAAGCGGCCTTTGCGCTTGCCGTTGACGATTTTTACGCCCCGTCCCAGCTTTTTACTCAGACTTTTTTCACATTCGGCCACGTAATCCACGGCAAATACCGGCTTCTTGTGGGGTGCCGGTGGCTTGCCCATGTTTTTCCACAGGGTTTCCGCCTGCCGCACGGACAGCGACAGGGCAATGATTTTTTTCGCGGCTTCCTGCTGTTGCTTTTCTGTTTTCAGCGTGAGAATCGCCCGGGCGTGGCCGGCGGTGAGTTCCCCGGATTTCAGCTTTTCCAGCACCTCCGGGCACAGCCCAAGAAGACGCAGAGCGTTTGTCACCGCAGGACGGGACTTCCCTACCCGATTTGCCGCTTCTTCCTGTGTTAAGCCGTACTCCTCAATCAGAGACTGATAGCCCAGCGCTTCCTCCACCGGGTTTAAGTCCTGCCGCTGGAGGTTTTCGATCAGCGCCAGTTCCATGGCCTTCTTATCATCGGCCTCCACCACGATCACCGGCACATCGCTGATATTCGCCATCCGCGCTGCCCGCCAGCGCCGCTCACCGGCGATGATTTGGTAGTAGCCGTTGGGCATTTCCCGCACGGTCAGGGGCTGCAAAATGCCATGGATGGCGATGGATTCGGACAGCGCCTGCAATTCTTCCTCATCAAAGTCATGCCTCGGCTGATCCGGATTCGGTTCCACCTTGTAGATGGGCAGCATCCGGTAGGCACTGCTTTCTTCCGGCTCCTCGCTGAAGTCTCCCAGCAGCGCGCCCAGACCCTTGCCCAAGCCTTTGTTGCTTGCCATTTTTTCATCCTTTCCAAGAGAGCGTATTCTCACTCTCAGCTTAAATTACAGCTTCGCCTTAATTTCTTCCGCCATGGCGCGGTATGCGACGGCGCCGCGGCTGGTTCTGTCGTAGGCGGTAACCGGGATCCCGTGGCTGGGCGCTTCCGCCAGGCGGATGTTCCGGGGAATCACAGTGGTGAACACCTTCCCCGGGAAGTGCCTGCGCACCTCCTGTGCAACCTGAGTGGAGAAATTGGTTCGACCGTCAAACATGGTCAGTGCCACACCGAAGATCTCCAGCCGGGGATTCATCCGCTTTTTGACCATCCGCAATGTACTCATCAGGTCGCTTAAACCTTCCAGCGCGAAGTATTCGCACTGCACCGGAACGAGAATGCCGTCCGCTGCACACAGACCATTCAAAGTCAGAAGTTCCAGTGACGGCGGGCAGTCCACAAATATCAGATCATAGGTATCTTTTACAGGGAAAAGCGCCTTATCCAGCTGCCGTTCCCGATGCTCCGCACCGATCAGCTCCACAGTTGCGCCGGCCAGATCGGAGGAGGACGGCAAAACGTCGCCATAGGGGGTATGGACGATGGCATCCTTCAGCGGAATATTGTTGATCGTCACATCATAAGCGGAATATTTGATTTTCCGCTTTTCCAGCCCCATGCCGGATGTGGCATTGGCCTGGGGGTCGAAGTCGCACAGCAGAACCTTCAGTCCCAGATCGTGCAGCGCGGCGGTCAGATTCACGGCGGAGGTGGTTTTTCCCACGCCTCCCTTCTGATTGACCACGGCAATTATTCTACCCATCTTTCTCTCCTTTTACGAAAGTTTCACGTGAAACAAAGTCACAGGGAAGTGTTTCACGTGAAACACTTATGGAATCATCTGTATTGTCTCTGTAGGCTGGGCGTCGGTTTTCACGGTGGAGTAGTTCTGACCGATCTGCTGCTTGTCCTGCTTCACCAGCCGCACCAGCGAAACGGTCAGACACGCCACGGCAATCACTGCGGCGGCCAGAAGACAGGCAAGCAGCCGCACCTTTTTTCTCAGCGCGTGCACCTGATCCTCAGGAGACGGCCGCCGCTTGGGCTGCTTCTTTGGGGCTCCTTGATTGTGCTTGGGGAGGAGCACCACAGCGTTGGGGTCAACGGGGTATTTCGCCATTTCCTTCTGACAGTCCAGACAGAACGCTTGCTCGTCATCGGTTTCCCGCCCGCATCTGAGACAATACACAGCCCACACCTCCCAAATGTGATATGGTGTATTGTACAACACTTTTTGCCGTTCGTAAAGACCAAAATTCCGTTTTTCTCCCCGCCGGGAGGGAAACGGCAGTTTACAAATAATTTACGCTTTATGTTCCCGGAAGCGTTGGCAGTTTCAAAAAGGTGTGCTATAATAATCTCACGGAGTTGTCATAGTGCGTTATGTTAACCATTAGACGATTATTCCAGATCATTACAATTAAGGAGAATCGTATGGACGAAAACGGAACCTATCACTGGGCGCCGGAAACACCCCCGAAGCCCCAAAAGAAGAAGCCCGATTTCAAGCGGACTGGAAAAACCGTTCTGGTTGTTGTTCTTGTGCTGATTCTGGTCAGCCTGGCGGGAACCTGCTGGTATACCGTGGACGACAAGCAGCAGGCTGTGGTCACCACCTTCGGCAAGGTCACCGACGTGGTGGATGCGGGCATCCACTTTAAGCTGCCCTTCGGTATCCAGCAGGTGTGGAAGGTCAATACCAATGTCTACCAGAAGATTGAACTGGGCTATTCCAGCAGCGGCGATACCACTGCCGTCAACGAAAGGGAAAGCACCATGATCACCGGCGACTACAACATCGTCAATGTGGACTTCTTTGTGGAGTACAAGATCTCCGACCCGGTGCAGTACCTGTTCTCCTCCGATCAGCCGGAGCTGATTCTGAGGAATCTGATTCAGAGTCAGGTGCGGAATGTGGTTGGCTCCTCCAGCGTTGACGCGGTGCTCACCGACGGCAAGGAGAATATCCAGATGCAGGTCAAGGATCTGGTGACCCGGATTTTGCAGGAATATGACATTGGTCTGACGCTTGTGGATGTGAAGATTCAGGATGCGGAGCCGCCCACGGCGGAGGTTATCGAGGCCTTCAAGGCCGTGGAGACCGCCAAGCAGAAGGCAGAGACGGTGATCAACGACGCCAAGGCCTACCAGAATGCCCAGCTTCCCGAAGCTCAGGCCAAGGCCGACAAGCTGATTCAGAATGCCGAGTACCTGAAGCAGAAGCGTATCAACGAGGCGGTAGAGCAGGTGGCCATGTTCAACGCCATGTACACGGAGTACGCCCAGAACCCCGGAATTACCCGTTCCCGGATGTACTATGAGGCCATTTCCAAGGTGCTGCCCGGGGTGAAGCTGTATGTGAACACCGGTGACGGCGGAAGCTTGCAGACGCTGCTGCCGCTGGAGCCTCTGGTGGAAGCCGAGGGAGGGAACTAAGCCATGAAAAAAAGAGGAATTTTGATAGTGGTGCTGGTGCTGGCGGCGGTGCTGCTGGCGGGCGCCTGCTTCACTGTGCAGGAGAATGAGTATGCCTGCACGGTGCGGTTCTCCAAGATTATCGACACCACCGATCAGGCAGGTCTGCACTTCAAGGTGCCGTTCCTCGACACGGTAAAGTATTTTTCCAAAGCGACTCAGCTGTATGACATTCCGCCGTCTGAGGTGCTTACCTCGGACAAGCAGAATATGACCGTGGACTGCTACATTCTGTGGAGCATCTCCGATCCCAAGCTGTTCTACCAGACTCTTGGCTCTACGTCCGTAGCGGAGCAGCGACTGGATGCGCTGACCTACAACGAGCTGAAAACCGTCATGGGTACCCTCGCACAGGCGGACATCATCAACATGGAAGACGGCGCCAAGCGCAACGACATCTACGGCAACATCGCCTCCGATGTGAACACTCTGGCGAAAACCTACGGCATCCGGGTGGAGGATGTGAAGATCAAGCAGTTTGATTTGCCGGAAAGCAACCTGAACGCGGTTTACGGGCGGATGATCTCAGAGCGGAACCAGATGGCGGAAAAGTACACCGCCGACGGCAACTATGAAGCCTCTATCATCCGCAACGACGTAGACAAAAAGGTGAACATCATGGTTTCCGACGCCCAGGCGGAGGCCGCCAAGCGGGAAGCCGAGGGCGAACAGGAATATATGCGCCTGCTGGCCGAGGCTTACGACAGCAAGGATAAGCAGGAATTCTATGAATTTACCCTGGCGCTGGACGCGCTGAAGGCCAGTCTGGACGGTAGCGAAAAGACCGTGATTCTGGACGCCAACTCCGATCTGGCAAAGATCCTCATGGGGTCAAAATAACCAACCGCGAATGTTTCCCGTGAAACAATGCAAAGCCCGGAAACGACCTATGGTCGTTTCCGGGCTTCTTTATGGAAATTTTACTTCCACAGACCGTCAGGGTATTTGCCCTCGTCGGTCATGGCCTTCAGAGCGGCTACCACCACGGGCTTGTCCGCGGCGTAGGTCACGCCGAACCAGCGATCCGGGGAGGTGAGCACCTTCACGGTAGCCTTCTTTTCCTGAATCAGCTGGGACACCGGCAGGGGCAGGAAATATTCGCACTTCAGGGGATTTGCCGGGACAGCCTCCTTCAGGAAGGCGGCAAACCGGCTGCCAATCTCCTCCAGGAAGCTGGGCATGAAGCCCCACATATTCATGGAAACGGTGGTTTCAGGGGCAAGATCCGTGTAAACGCCGTTTTCCAGATAATGGATGCCGCCCTCATAGGTTTCGATGCTGGTGCGCTCGATGACTTCGGTGAGGTAACCGTTTTCGTCGATCTGGCACACGCCCCGGGCGACACTTCCGTTCTCGGTGACGGTCTTTCCCAGCTCGTAACCCACCATGCAGTAGCCGTAGGGGTCGGTCATGGTGGACAGGGCGTCATAGATCACCTTGAAGGCTGCCTTGCCGTAGTAGTCGTCGGAGTTGATGACGGCGAAGGGTGCGCCGTCGATGGCATCCTTGGCACATAGCACCGCGTGGGTCGTACCCCAGGGCTTCACCCGGCCTTCGGGGACGGTAAAGCCCTCAGGGAGCTTGGTCAGTTCCTGATAGGCGTAGCGGATTTCCACAGGCGCCTTCTCCAGCCGCTTGCCCACGGTGTCCATGAAGTCCTTTTTGATGGCCTCTTTAATGATAATCACAACGGTGTCAAAACCGGCCTGATGGGCATCATAGATGGAATAGTCCAGAATTGCCTCGCCCTGACTGCCGACGGGATCGATCTGCTTCAGCCCGCCGTAGCGGCTGCCCATACCGGCTGCCATGACCACAAGAACAGGTTTCTTTGCCATGTAGCATTCTCCTTTGCTGTTTGAGATAATTTCATTATACGCATTCCCCTACCAGAAAGCAAGGGAAAAAGGCGAAATAATTGGATTGTCCCATTTTTTCGGCTGATTTGTATAATCCCGGCCACCGGGGGAAGGCTAGCTTCCGAGGTGAAAGCATGATACTTTCCTATCTTCGGACATTATTTCTGTATCTGGTGCTGATTTTCGCGGTACGGCTCATGGGCAAGCGGCAGATCGGGGAAATGGAGCCGGCGGAATTTGTGGTCACCATGCTGGTGGCGAATCTGGCGGCAATTCCCATGCAGGACGGCGCGATCCCGCTGTATTCCGGGCTGGTGCCCATTCTCACGGTACTTGGGCTGGAACTGGTGCTGTCGGGGGCGATTCTGCGCAGCGTCCGGTTGCGCAAGCTTCTGTGCGGCAAGCCGGTAATTCTCATTGACAACGGGAAAATCCTTCAGGACAACCTGCGAAGCGCCCGGATTACGCTGGACGAACTGACCGGACATCTGCGGGAGAAGGACGTGCTGGATATCCGCACGGTGCAGTTTGCCATTCTGGAAACCAACGGAAGCCTGTCGGTGTTCCCCTACCCCAAGGAGAAGCCCGCGCCGGCAAAGGATGCGGGCATTCCGGCCAAGGCGCAGTACCTGCCGGTGACCATCGTGGAGGACGGCTTCCTGTCGAAGGAAAACCTGCGCCGGGCTGGAAAGGACGAGACGTGGCTGAAGCAGGTGCTGCTCCAGCAGAACAGCGATATTATGTCAACCTTTCTGCTGACAGTGGACAATCAGGATCACGTGGTGTGGATGGGAAAGGAGCAATCATGAAACGCTGCTGGTTTGGACTGGTGCTGCTGGTGGTGCTGCTGGCGGTGAGCCTGACGGTGACCTGGGGCATGGATCGCATTCACCGCCCCATTGCCGCCGACCTGAATCAGGCGGCGGAGTGCGCGGAACTGGGGGACTGGTATCATGCGGAGCAGTTTTCCCGGCGAGCGGAGGAAAACTGGGTGAAATGGGAGCATTTCCGCGCTTGTTTTGCGGATCATTCGCCAACGGAAGAAGTCTCTCAGGAGCTGGCAGCCATGGCGCAAAACCGTCTGGAGCGGGAGGAGGCGGAGTTTGCCGCCTCCTGCGCCCGGGCGGCGAAGATGGTGCAGGCGGTGGGAGACGCCCACGCGCTGTGCTGGTGGAACCTGCTGTAAAGCTGGGGAAATGCCCCACCCAAAGCAAGCGCACCCTGTCGGTCAAAAATAGGGATTATGCCCGGTTCCCCCAGTGGGGAGCCGGGCATACTTTTTACGACAAGTCGATCTCGGCAGTGCCATCGGCAAGAGCGACAATGGCTTTTGCCAACTGTTCCGCGGCGCGGCGGGCTTCCGGGTGGGTGTTTCCTGCCGCTCCCACCTCCACCAGAAGCGCTCCGGGGCACAGATCCTGATTGAATCGCGCGGCGCGCAGCTGAAGCGGCCGGGTGATACCCGGGCACTGGGCTTCCAGCTGGGACTGCACCTTCAGCGCCAGCGACAGATTTTCCGTGTAGGTTTCATAATTGGTGCCCATCACCAGCATCAGCTGGGCGGAAGGCTCCCCTTCCGCCGTAGCGCTGGTGCGCATCTGATTCCCCCCCTCCCCTGCCGCATCCCGGTGCAGATCCAGCACCAGCCGGAGGGAGGGGTATTCTTTTATGTATTCCTGCATTGTTTTCCGGGCGCGGGTGTAGGAGCCGTTGTAGGAGGGGTAGTCGTGGAGCGTTCGGTCATGGAGCACGGATATTCCGTTTTTCTCCAGAATTTCAGCCACAACATCCCCAATGGAGAGCATATTGTACTGCTCGTCCGCTGTGCGCCAGGCAGCCGTTTCCCGGTAGGCTTCCGTGGTGCGGGTGTAGCTTTCCGTGGTGTGGGTGTGAAGGATCAGCACCGAGGGTTCCTCGCTTCGCAGATTCCAAACCAGAGGCTGCGCCAGCAGGGCGGAAATGTCGGGATTGACGTCTGCAGCGTAATATAATTCCAGCGCGTCCGCGTCGGAAAAGGATGGAAGAGTCGGCTCTGTGGGCGGCGCCGTCGCAGTGGGGGGAGACTCCATGAAATTCGGCGAAAAAGCCGGTAAAGACGGCGAAAACCGGACGTCACGTCCGGTTTCCATATAGATCCAGAAGGCGGAGGCCTGTGGGCTTGTCACCAGCTGCACCAGCTTTTCGCCGTAGCCGTCGCTCCATAGCCGCAGCACCAGCGCGCATGCAATAGCGGTGAGTCCTACCCGTCGGGCACGACTGAGTTGCTTCAATCCTCCGCCTCCTTTGGAGTTGAAAATTGAAAGTCAGAAATCGGGGAAAACCGGTGGTTTCCCGAGCTGATCTGCGGCGTGAATCATTACGCATCATCCCTAAGGGATACGATAACTGTCAACTATCAACTGATTTACGTTTCCATTTTGGCCTTGTCCGCAGTTCTATTCTCAGATTCTGGAAAAAATCTGTCAGAAGTTCGGCGCATTCCGCTTCCAGTACCCCGGCCACCACCTCCGGGTGGTGGTTGAAGTTCATGTCGAACAGGCTGCATACCGAGCGTACCGCACCGCACTTCCGGTCAGACGCCCCGTAGACCACTTTGGGAATCCGGGCGTTGATAATGGCACCGGCGCACATGGGACACGGCTCCAGAGTCACATACAGGGTGCATTCCCACAGCCGCCAGCCGCCGAGGTTTCGGCAGGCGTCATGGATTGCCTCGATTTCCGCGTGGGCCAGGGCGCTCTTGCCCCCTTCCCTGCGGTTTCGTCCCCGGCCTACGATCTCGCCCTTACAAACGATGACGCAGCCCACGGGCACTTCCCCGGCGTCGAAGGCTTCCCGTGCCAGACGCAGGGCTTCTTCCATAAATCCTTCTTCCATTGCCGCCCCTCCTTTCCGGTTATCATATCCGAAACCGGGGGAAGCGTCAAGCATAGGATAGCAGATATCCTGTGAAAATACTGTCAAACGCCGTCCGCGGGACAGGCACAGGATTAGGGGCTATAATCAGGACAAACCCAAGGAAAGGGGATGTCCGTTGTGGAATCTACATTATATTATGACCCGCAGGCGGCAAAGCCCGCCTGCTTCTGCCCAAGCTGCGGCGGGGAGTGTTACGCGCCCAGTCTCTGGTGCATTCGCTGCGAAAGGAGCGCACTATGACGCTGGAGGAATTGAGCCAGACCTACCGGGACGCAGCGGTGCCCCTGCGGAATCGTCTGCGGGAGCTGCGCGCCGCGCTGGCTGCGGCGGAGGATCCGGAGGAGATTTTTCATCTGAAGCGGCGCATCGCGGAATTGACCCCCATGCTTACTCAGGTCAACGAGCTGGCGGAGCTGACGGCGCACTACTACGAAAGGGGGTACTGGCGCAGTGAGAAATATACCCTTTGATCGGAAGCTGGAGTTAGTGAAGAAGATCATGGAGCGGGAGCTGACGCCCCTGCAAAGGCAGACCGTGGAGGCCTACTATCTGCGGGGCATGACGCTGGAACAGATCGCACAGGAGCGTTATGTAAACAAGAGCACCGTCCAGCGGACGCTGAAGCGGGGAGAGCAGAGAATCCGGCGTTTTTTGCTGCTGTAATCCGGGGATTGTGAAGAAACCGTAAACTTTCCCCCAAAAGCGGGAATTGACTTGCGATTTTTCGGGGAAATGTTATAATATCCTGCGAAAGGATGAGGCGATATTCGGATGAAAAAGATGCTCTTTATTATGAACCCCTTTGCCGGTCAGAAGCGGGCGAACCGGGTACTCCCGGACATCCTGCTGCTGTTCAGTCAGGCGGGATATGAAATCAATACCTTTATGACCACCGGCACGGGGGCAGCCGTGAAAAAGGCTCAGTCCTGTGGAAAGGACGTGGATCTGGTGGTCTGCTGCGGCGGCGACGGAACGCTGAACGAGACCATCACCGGCCTGCTCCGCGCCGGGGCGGAAACGCCGCTGGGCTACATTCCCACCGGCACCACCAACGATTTTGCCGCCAGCATGGGTCTGTCCCATAACCCGCTGCAGGCGGCAAAGGACATTCTGGAGGGGCAGCCCCATGCCTATGACGCCGGGCGGTTCGGCAGCCGGTACTTTGCCTATGTGGCGTCCTTCGGCGCGTTTACCCGCTCCAGCTACATTGTGCCCCAGAATATCAAAAACGCTTTGGGGCATACCGCCTATGTGCTGGGGGGTATCTCCGAATTGTCCCAAATTCGCAACGAGCACATTCGCATGGAGATCGACGGCGAAGTGGTGGAGGACGATTATATTTTCGGCGCTATCTGCAATTCTACCTCCATCGGCGGCATTTTGACGCTGGATCCCACCCAGGTGGACATGGGCGACGGATTGTTTGAGGTGATGCTGGTGCGAATGCCCCGGAGTCTGACGGAGCTGTCGGAATGCATCCGGGCGGTGCAGTCTCAGGAGTATAACTGCGATGTGATTACCTTCCGCACAGCCCGGCATATCCGGGTGGAGGCGGATCCGGAGATGCCCTGGACGCTGGACGGCGAAAAGGAGGACGGCCACGAAACGGTGGAGGTGGAGAACCTGCACCATGCCATCCGCCTGATTCAGAAGGAGAAAGCCGATGCTTAACACCACACTGTGTTATGTAACCCGGGGCGACGAAGTGTTGATGCTCCACCGGGTGAAAAAGAAGAATGACATCAACAAAGATAAATGGATTGGCATTGGCGGCAAATTTGAAGGGGAAGAAAGCCCGGACGAATGCCTTCTCCGGGAAGCCCGGGAGGAAACGGGGCTGACCCTGACCAGCTGGCGGTGTCGTGGCGTAATCACCTTCCTGAATGACACCTGCGAAGGGGAATTTATGTATCTGTTCACCGCAGACGGCTTTGAGGGCACCCTGACGGACTGCCCGGAGGGCGATCTGCAGTGGGTCAGTCGGGAATTCCTGAATGCCCTGCCCAAATGGGAGGGAGATCAGATCTTTCTGGATCTGCTGTTGCAGGATGCGCCCTTCTTCCTGCTGACCCTTCGCTACCACGGGGACACACTGGCAGAGGCCGTGCTGGACGGAAAGAAGATCCGGTGACACTGCTCTATGATCGCCCCTCCGTGGGGGAGCCAAGCTTTTCCCTTTTAAGTCGATCCGTTGCATAAAGATGCCGGATCACGGCATGAAAAAACCTGCCGCAGGAATTCTGCGGCAGGTTTTGCTTATTTTGCGTATTCCACGGCTTTGGTTTCCCGGATGACGTTGACCTTGATCTGGCCGGGGTATTCCAACTCGGCTTCGATCTTTTTGGCCACATCCCGGGCGAGCAGGATCATGTTGTCCTCGGAGACGACCTCCGGCTTGACCATGATCCGAACCTCCCGGCCTGCCTGAATGGCATAGGCCTTTTCCACGCCGGGATAGGAACCGGTCAGCTCCTCCAGCTTCTGCAGCCGGCGGATATAGTTTTCCACGTTCTCGCGGCGGGCGCCGGGACGGGCGGCGGAAATGGCGTCAGCGGCCTGAACCAGCACGGCAATGACGGTCTTCGGCTCCACGTCGCCGTGGTGCGCCTCAATGGCGTTGACAATGACGGGACTCTCCTTGAACTTCCGGGCAAGATCAGCGCCCAGCTGCACATGGCTGCCTTCCACCTCATGGTCAATGGACTTACCCAGGTCATGCAGCAGGCCTGCCCGCTTTGCCATAGCCACATCCACGCCCAGTTCCGCAGCCATCAAGCCGGCGATGTGCGCCACCTCGATGGAGTGGTTCAGCACATTCTGACCGTAGGAGGTGCGGTATTTCTGACGACCCAGAATCTTCACCAGTTCGGGGTTCAGATTGTGCACACCCGTCTCGTAGCAGGCGCGTTCGCCCTCCTCACGGATGGTGCGATCTACTTCCTTACGAGCCTTTTCCACCATGTCCTCAATGCGGGTGGGATGGATCCGGCCGTCCACGATCAGCTTTTCCAGCGCCAGCCGGGCAACCTCCCGACGGACGGGGTCGAAGCTGGAGACGGTGATGGCTTCGGGGGTGTCGTCGATGATCAGATCCACGCCGGTGATAGTCTCCAGCGTGCGGATGTTCCGGCCTTCCCGGCCGATGATTCGGCCCTTCATCTCGTCGTTTGGCAGGGTAACCACGGAGACGGTAGTCTCGGCGGCGTGATCGGCGGCACAGCGCTGGATGGCGGTGGCGATGATCTCACGGGCTTTCTCATCGGCCTCATCCTTGTACTGCTGTTCGATCTCCTTGATCTTCATGGCAGCCTCGTGGCGAACCTCGTCCTCCACGCTCTTGAGCAGATATTCCTTGGCCTGATCCTGAGTCAACTCGGAAATCTGCTCCAGCTTTTCCAGCTGCTGCTGACGGACGGCTTCCGCCTGCGCCTGGGTCTCGGTGACCTTCTGGAGCTTTTTGTTCAGTTCCTCTTCCTTGCGTTCAAAGGCTTCGGTTTTCTTGTCGAGGGTGGATTCCTTCTGTTCCAGGCGACGCTCCTGCTTGCTCAGTTCAGCACGGCGTTCCTTGACTTCCTTTTCGTACTCTGTGCGTGATTTATGGATTTCGTCCTTGGCTTCCAGAAGCATTTCCTTTTTTCGGTTCTCACCGGAGCGGATGGCCTCGTTAATCAGGCGAGTCGCCTCGGTTTCCGCGGAACTGATTTCCCGCTCGGCGACCTTCTTGCGATAGACGATGCCCAGAAAGAAGCCCAGCGCCAGACACACCAGCAGCCCCAGGACGATGAATAAAATCTGTATCCCTTCCATAAATTTGAAGCACACCTCCTTCTAAATAAAATAGGCGCAGAAGGGGTGGCGCTTTTACCCATGTGAAATTGTGCGCAACAACCAGCCGGAGCCCTGCTCCGGGAATGGAAAATGCAAAACGCCAGCACTGGGCGGAAAACGCATACCCCGGCTAAGCCGGATAAAAATGAAACGCGCCCGGAGTCTACCCCGGCAGCGTACACCATACCTAGCTTATTTTACAAGCACTCTGCCGGAATGTCAAGGGCACAGGAAAAAGAAATTGTACGATTTGCCCCGAAATACCCGCCGGGATTTTGGGAAACCGGCGCTCTTACCGGGAAAGCACCCTTTTCGTTGACAATTTCCTGCCTCCGTGTTACAATGAAACGGCCAATATGCGGGCATGGTGGAATTGGTAGACTCGGTGGATTTAGGTTCCACTGCGAGAGCGTGCAGGTTCGAGTCCTGTTGCCCGCACCAAGAAAGCAGATACCCGAACCGGGTATCTGCTTTTTAAGTCCATTGGACGGATGATCCGTGTATGTTCAGGAGGCACTCTCCGGTCTAAGCAGCATACCCAGCAGCCTTCTATCTGTGAAGGCGGGCTGGTTGTAGGCGGCATCCAGCAGCGCATCCATATTGTCCGGGTCGTTTTCGATTTCTTTGGAGAAAAGCTGGGCAGTCTCCGCGAAATCTCCGCCCAGTTCCCGCAGCAGCAGGCAGGCGATCACCAGGAACTTCACCCGGCTGTACAGATCGTAGTCGGAAACGGCCTGAAGCCAGTAACGGCTGACGAAGTACCGGGCAAGCAGCAGTGTGCGCGGATCCCAGTCTCCCGGCTCCGGATGGCGCAGACGCACCTTCCACCGGTGGGTCAGTATTTCCAGAGACTGAAAAACGGACAGAAATTTTCCGGTCTCTCCCGGCTGAGCCAATTTCTCAGCCGTAGCCAGCGCTGCCTCCGGATCAAAATGGGCGGCTTCTCCCCCATCCAGTTCCCCCTGCACCTGACAGCCGTAGAGCAGCACCAGCGCCAGCGTCCGGCCAATGGGGCGGGTGCCGTCCAATAGTGCCATTACCTGACGGCGGGAGTCCTTCAGCAGCACCATGGCATCCCCGTCGTATTCCGCTGCGCCGGAGCCAGGGACTTCCTCCGTAAGGAAGCTGCCGCCCTGAAGAATTAGCCGGGCAGCTTCCGGGCAGCTCAGTTCCAGCCCCAACTCCTGAAAGTCCCCATAGTCATGGGTCAGCCGGGGATACTCCCGGCAGGTTCTGCACAGGTCGGCCTCCCCCACTTCCGCTTGAATTCGGCAAAGGCCGTCTTCCCGCCACATGGGACAGCGGCCGCCGGACAGAGTCAGGAAGGTTTCCCCGTCCGCGTCCCGCAGGGCGGCACGCAGGTCGTCTCCGAGGACACCGGGCAGCGCCCGGTAACGGACGGCGGCATCCTCGTCCACCTGCACCTCCCATTCCCTGCAGCAGCTGTCCGGACAACTGCCCGCGAGACAGCGGAACCGGTCAAAATAATCTGGTTTTGTGATCTGCATGGACTTCCCCCCAAAAAGGAAGCGCATACGCCGGGTATGCGCTTCGATGGTTATTTGTTGGGTCGAATGGTGCCCATAATGGACGCGGCGTCCTGAAGCGCCTGCTTGCTGGAGCTTACCGCCATCTGCAGCTGGGTCAGTTGAGTCATCACTTTGTCCGCCATGTCTGTAATGTCGGAGGAAATGCCGTCCACTTTGGCGGTGGCCTCCGTCAGCACGCCGTTGGCCTGAAAATAGACCAGCTCTGCCCGCTCCCGGGCTTCCCGCTCAATGCGCTCCGCCCGGCGGTACGTCTCCAGCTCCTCAGCGGCGCCGGGAGAAATTCCCGGTTCCGCCGGGGTCGCGGCGGGCTGCTGCTCCAGTTGGGCACACCGCTGCTGCGCCTGCTCCAGCTGTTGGGTCAGATTCTGACATTTTTCCTCCAGAGACGCCACCAGCAGCCGCTGTCTCTCCGCGTCGGGCTGCCGTTCCAGCTGGGCGCGGAGAGACTCGTTCTCCGCGGTAAGCTGGTTGATCTGACTGGTGTGTTTGGCGTTTAGATATTCCAGATAATGCACCACATCCTCCCGGTTAAACCCGTTAAACGCGGAGCGGAAATTCTGAGACGCGGCCATGAAAGTTCCTCCTTCAAGATAGAAGCGATACCGTATTTTTCTGAATTATACCACAGAAAACCCCGGAAAACAACCACTTTTCCCCAAAGCGTCCCGGGGAAAATAAAAAATTTTTTTGTTTTCCCCTTTACAAAGCCAGGAAAGCCTGCTATAATAATCGGGCTTTGAAAAATGCGCCAGTGGCTCAATGGATAGAGCATCGGATTCCGGTTCCGAGGGTTGGGGGTTCGAGTCCCTTCTGGCGTACCAAGGCAAGATAATCCGAACCTTATCTCAGTAGGAGAAGGGTTCGGATTATTTTCGTATTTTGGACTCGAACCATAAAATGGGACTGCCTCACAGCGTTAGTGATACAGCTCCGCTAATCCTTTGTAAACACTTTTTATACGAACTCTTGATTAAAACTTTCATCCTTTCCGGACTGAATTGCCCCAGAACGCGTTATCTTCCTTGCCGGGCGGAAAGCCCAAAACCGTCATCTGCCTTTTCTGGAACAATTCAACCCCAGAAGTCTATTAAAGTTTTCCATCGGGTTTTACTGTGAAAGCTCCGCATTCACAGTAATATTTCAAACAAATGCCAGCAACTCGCCCCTTGCGGGGCAACCGGTGCTGATGCATATACTAAATACCCATGCGCTGTGAACTTTCCTATGTCGTGGCGCGCTGCCAAAGCGCATGGGTATTTGGTATAAAGAACCTCCGAACCAATCGTCTGCGGCTTTCGCGGCGGATCTTTTGACCCGCCGATGCGTTTTGGAAATACATACAGGATTCCTCTGCTTTTCGAACCTTCTGTTGAATCAAAATCTCTCTCTGTCAGTGCTTGCCGATTTATTCGGAGCTTCCTTAAAAAAACCATAGGAAATATGAAAAATAATGTAAAAAACGGTTGTGTTATGGTGGCTTTTATGCTAGACTTTTTATAAGAAAGCCATGCAGGAGTATGGCTCTCTGCCCCGGAAAGAGGCAGAGAACGCAAGAAACAGGCACCCGCAGGGGGAGGAGATGGCTTATGGAGTTATATCAGGCACTTTTGAACCGGGAGACGGCGCTTGGCGTAGTGGGACTGGGGTATGTTGGCCTGCCCCTCGCCGCGGCCTTCGCACGAAAGGGAATTCGAGTTATCGGATTTGATGTCAATGCGCGGAAAATCGCGAACTATCAGGCCGGTCTGGATCCAACAGGCGAATTGGGCGGGGAGGCCGTCCGGGAGTCGGCAATTCAGTTTACGGACGATGAACGGCAGCTTCGCCAGGCGGATTTTTATATCGTTGCCGTGCCCACACCGGTACACGCGGATCACACGCCGGATCTGAGTCCGCTGGAATCCGCCAGTGAGATTGTGGGCAGGAATCTGCATCGGGGTGCCGTAGTGGTGTATGAGTCTACGGTGTATCCCGGCGCGACGGAATCCGTTTGCGTTCCGATTTTGGAGCGGGCGTCGGGACTGAAATGCGGCGAGGATTTTAAGGTTGGCTATTCCCCGGAGCGTGTCAATCCCGGAGATAAGGTACATCGTCTGGAGACCATCCGGAAAATCGTCTCCGGCATGGACGCACAGAGCCGGAAGACGATTGGCGACGTGTATGGCATTGTGGTGGAGGCCGGCGTTCATCCGGTGTCCTCCATAAAGACCGCAGAAGCGATCAAGGTTGTGGAGAATAGCCAGCGGGATATCAATATTGCGTTCATGAACGAACTTGCCATGATGCTGGACAAGATGGAAATCGACACCAATGAAGTGGTGGACGGCATGAACAGCAAGTGGAATGCACTGGGCTTCCGCCCTGGCCTGGTGGGCGGGCACTGCATCGGTGTAGATCCCTACTATCTTGCTTTTGAGGCGGAGCGCTTGGGTTATCACAGCCGAATGATTCTCGAAGGACGGGCAATTAACGAAAGCATGGGCATTTATGTGGCGGACAAGACAATCCAGCAGCTGTGCCTTGCCGGAGCGGCACCCGCAAAAGCCCGGGTGGCGGTGCTGGGTCTGACGTTTAAGGAAAACTGCACCGATATCCGCAACAGCAAAGCCGCGGATATTATCAGAAGGCTGGAGGAATACGGAATCACGCCGACGGTGGTTGACCCCTGGGCAGATCCGGAGGAGGTTTACCGGGTATACGGTATGGAACTGACAGCACTGGATCAGGTGTGGGATATGGACTGCCTGGTTCTTGCTGTGGCGCATAAACAGTTCCACGCGCTGACGCCGGAACAGCTTGCGGCTATGTACCGCGACGATGGGACGCAGAAGGTATTGATTGATGTGAAGGGAATCTATCCCATTCAGACGCTGGAGCAGTCCACACTGCGGTGCTGGCGTCTGTGAGCCGAATGGGAATCGAATGCGGAAAGGAGAGAGCAGACATGACGAAAGCGGAAACGGCGGCGCCGGATAGCGAAGCCTGGAAGGAAGCGGAGCTGTGCGCCACCTTTGATCCGGAAATTACGGATCTGTGGACACCGGATCTGGAAACGGAACACCCTCCCCGAGTGCGTATCATCTGGCCGCCGGAGGCACCGGAGGAGATTCAGACGACCGTCCTTCCCCGGAAGAAAAATGCTTCAGCTCCCAGAGGAAGGGCACTGTGTTCTGCGGCTCTGTCTGTAATCAACGGTCTCTTGCTCCTTGGCGCGGTGGGCTCAGCGATCTACCTGATCACATCCCTGTTTTCCCATTGACGAAGGCGGAAGAAAGAAACGCGTTCAGCGGAGCGCAGATACAGACACCTGACAGAAAGCAACATACGGTCGGTCGCGGTGTTCGACCGGGAGGTGCCCATGAATATGAAAAAACGAATTGCAATTGTGGTCTTGGCGGCCATGCTGCTCTCCCTGCCGGGGTGCGCGCAGCGTGGGCAGGAGGTGCCTGAGGCGTCGTCCATGCAGGAGGTTTCCCTGACCAACGATCCCGCCGCGTTATACACCGGCGTGGAGACGGATAAAAAGGTAATTTCTCTGGTTTTCGAAGGCTTTTCCCAGCTGGAAAGCATGGAGAAAATTGTGGAGTTGATGGACGAAAGAAACGTGCGCTGTGTGTTTTTCCTCAGCGGCGTGACGGTTTCGGAACAGCCGGAGTTGGTTCGGAAAATACACGACGCCGGATTGACGCTTGGAAATTATGGCATGACTGGCGAGAAGAACATGGGGAACGATTCTGTGGAGAATAATCTGCGGCAGTTTACCCGGGCGCAGGAACTGTTCCGGGAAATCTGCGGCAGCGCCCCGACGCTTTTCCGCTGCAACGGAACCGAGTACACCCAACAGATGCTTCAGGCCGGCGCGGCTGCCGGGCTGTCCGGTGCGGTGCAGCCAACCTGTTACCTGAACCATCGGAGCTTTACCGGGGAGGCTGACGCGAAGGCCTACGTTCAGCGTCTGGTGCGCGGCAGCATTCTCTCCGTGAAGCTGGGGCAGGAACTGGACGCGGCGGAATACGGGCAGGTTGTCGACATTCAGGAGATGCGCCCGGCCATTGACCCGGAGCCGGGTATCTCCGATGTGGATGACGATATTCCACGTTCAATTTACGAAACGCTGGAGGCGGGCGTGGCATGGCTGCTGGATACGCTGGAATATGAGGGCTATACCATCGTTCCACCGGAACAGCTTCCGGAGTATGCGGTAGATTTGTTTGAGGAAAGAGAACTGGGGAATGCGGAGGAACTGGATGCTTCTCAATACGTGCTGCCCCTGACCCGGGAGCCCCTGACCAGCGTGGAGACCCGCGCCGGTACGCAGGAAGATTTGAGCGGAGCTGTTTTTGTTGGCGATTCCGTGATGGAGGGGCTGGAGGGCTATGTGAATTGGCGCAGAGCCAACGATGGCAAGAAAACGCAGCCCTATCTGGACGGGGTGCGGTTCCTGACGGATGCAAGGCTGACGGTGGAAGCGGATCTGATGCAGCTAAACGATTCCTCGTCGCACCCTGTGTATGACCAAACCAGGATGACCATCGAGGATGCACTCCATACCATGGGCGCGGAGCGGATCTATCTGATGCTGCAATGCGCTGATCCGCTGGTATACAGCGGTTCGCGTCCGCTGGACAACGTGAGACTGCTGCTCTACCTCATTCAAAAGGAGAGCCCCGATGCGCAGATCTGCGTAGTGTCCTACCCGCCCAACCGCTCCACGCAGTCAGGGGTTCGCACCAATTCCCAGATATTCCGGTACAATTTGGAGCTGTGCCGTCTGTGCCGGCAGTTGGATATCCCCTTCCTGGACGCGGCCAGTGTCCTTCGGGACGGCACAGGAATGCTGGCGCGGGAATACTGCATGGATGAAAGCACCTATGGCATCCATCTGAGCGACGCTGGCTGTCAGACGTTTCTGGATTTCATTCTTGGACACATTCCGATTCTGTGAGGAGATGCGACGATGACGAAAGCAAAAAAACCAACCGAGGACATTCTGCTTCAGGATAAGGCGGACAGACGGCTGCTTTCTCATGTGCCCGATCCCACCGGGCAGCGCATGGGCAGCGACCGGCGGGACGATCTTCCCAATGCCCCCGGCAAGCCTCAGTCTGTCCGCTTCGCGGGCAAGCGGTATCCGGTCAGTGTCCCTGTGAAGGTAAAGACGGCGCAGGAAACGATCTGCGCCCACAGCGCGGATATTTCCCAGACGGGAATGCTGCTGGAGCTGCCCGCCTGCACGGATAAACTGGCGGTTGGAGATACGGTTGCACTGCGATTCAGGCTGTATCCCGGCACGCTGCAGGAGGGCATGGAAAAGAAGTACCGGCTGAAAGCACAGGTGGTTCGTATTGTCGATTCGGAACACTGTGCCGTTCAGTTTGAGGAGCCACTTTTCACGAATCGCCGCCGCACCAAGGATTCCTGGCTGCTGACGGCGTCTGCGGCCTGCCTGACGCTGGTATGCCTGTTCATTCTGCTGCTGCGGGTGGAGAGCGTGACCTATTTCGCACAGAACTGGATCCTGTACGGCTACAGCATACTGACGGCCTTTTATCTGTTGTCCCGGTACGTCTTTGGTATGCTCTATAAGCCTACTCCCGTGGATCCGGAGTTTACCCCCAGCGTCACCATTGTGATCCCCTGTTTTAATGAGGCGACCTGGATTCGCCGCACCATACTCAGCTGCATTGACCAGGACTATCCGCCGGATAAGCTGGAGCTGATCGTGGTTGACGACGGTTCCACCGACGGCTCGGTGGAAGTAATCAAGCAAACGGTACGGGAGTTGTATCAGGAGGGCAAGCGCTTTCATACAGAAAACCGCATCCGGGTCTTCCTGCAAAAGAAGAATCAGGGGAAGCGGGAGGCCATGGGTCTGGGCATCCGGAACTGCCGAACCGAGGTCATTGCCTTTGTGGACTCCGACAGCTTTCTGGAGCCGGACGCCATCCGCAATCTGGTTCAGCCGCTGTGCGACCCTCAGACCGCAGGCGTTACCGGGCGGACGGATGTGGCGAACATTTATACCAACTGGCTGACAAAGCTGCAGTGCGTCCGGTATTACATATCCTTCCGGATCATGAAGGCGGCGGAGGCTTATTTTGACTGTGTGATGTGTCTGAGCGGCCCGCTGTCCTGCTACCGCCTGGACGCGGTCAGGGAGGTGCTTGAACCGTGGCTGCATCAGACATTTTTGGGGCAGAAGGCGACCTTCGGTGACGACCGGAGCATGACGAACTTTATCGTCCGGCATCACCGCACCTATTATCAGGACACCGCGATTTGCTCCACCATTGTGCCCAATCAGCACCGGAAGTTCCTGAAGCAGCAGATGCGCTGGAAGCGCTCCTGGCTGCGAGAATCCCTGAAAGCCGCTTCCTTCATGTGGAGCAAGGAGCCGCTGATGGCGTTTACCTACTATGCCGGACTGCTGGTTCCGCTGCTGGCGCCGGTGATTGTGATTTATAATTTGATTTATGTGCCCATCGTCATGCACGTATTCCCAACAACCTTCCTGCTGGGACTGCTGCTCATGTCGCTGCTGATGAGTTTTATGCAGCTGTTCCTGAAACGAAGTTCCCTGTGGTTTTACGGGCTGCTGTTCTGTATGTACTATGAGGTTGTGCTACTGTGGCAGATGCCTTGGGCATGGCTGACCTTCTGGGTTTCGGACTGGGGTACCCGGGATACGAAAGGAAAGAAAAAGCAAAAAGCCGCACAGCCGGCCGGGCAGCAATAGCGGGGAGGGTATGCGTATGGCAAAGGACGGGAAAAGAACCTCGGAAGGCTCCTCTGGCGGCTATAACGAGCGCTGGCTGCGCAGAAAAGACGCGACCAAAGCGATTCGCTTTGTCCTGCAGATGATGCTGGTGGCCGTTTTGGTGTACCTGATGTGGACGCTGGTGCTGTTCCCGAAGCAGCACCAGACGGATGTGGAGACGGCGCGGACGGGCAACAGCTTCATTGCCGTTTCTTACTGCGGCGTGACCACGCGGGATTCCATGGACAGCGGCATCGTCACCCGCCGTTCCTTTCAGGAGCAGATGGCGGCGCTGCACGAATGCGGATACGTAACCATTACCCAGCAGGATATTCTGGACTACTACCAGAAGGGAACGCCCCTGCCGGAGAAGGCTATGTTCCTGATTCTGGAGGACGGAATTCTGAATTCCTCCACGCTGGTGCAGTCCACGCTGGAAAAATATAACTATCAGGCGACCTTCTGCAGTTTTGCTCAGAATATGGAAGACGCAAATTCCAAATACGCCAGCGGCGCGGATCTGCGGCGCCTGGCAAAGAACAGCTACTGGGAACTGGGCACCAATGGCTACCGGCTGTCCTATATCAACGTCTTTGACCGCTACGGGGACTATTTTGGGCATCTGAATTCGGACGAGTTTTCTCTGGTCAGCAAATACCTGCGACGGGATTACAACCATTATCTGATGGATTTCCTCCGGGATGAGGATCGGCTGCGTCAGGAAACTCCGGAGCAGATGGAGGCGCGGCTGGAAACCGATTACGCCCAACTGCGTCAGGATTACGAAAAGGAGCTTGGCTTCGTGCCGCAGATGTACATTCTGATGCATTCCAATTCCGGCGCCTTTGGCAATGACCCACAGGTAAGCGACAAGAACCGGGAACAGCTGACCGGCCTGTTTGCCATGAACTTTAACCGTCAGGGAAGCTGCCTGAACACACGGGACAGTTCAATTTATGATCTGACGCGGCTCCAGGTTCAGCCGTATTTTTCCACCAACCACCTGTTAATGCGGATTCAGGATGATATTGGCCAGCCGATGACGTTTGTGACGGGCGATCAGGAGGAGGCGGCAAACTGGTTTCAGGATGACGGCGCCGCTGAGTTCCGGGACAATCAGATTATTCTGACCACACAGCCCTATGATACGGGACGCATTACGCTGGATTCCGCGCTGGTTTCGGACGTTGACCTGTCCGTGACGCTGGAGGGAAACAAGGTTGGACAGCAAAGCATATACCTGCGCACGGATCGGAATCTGGCTGGAGGCGTGCAGGTGGCGCTGGAGTGCGGTGAACTGGTGATCCGGGATCTTTCGGATGGGAGTCGGGAGCTGTTCCGGCTGAATCTGAGTGATTTTGATGAACAGGATAGGACATCCAGTCAGGAGGATCAGTATGAGGCACTGAAAGCCTATTATCACGCGGTGATCCGTTGCGATGAGGATCCCCAGCGGGTGGAGCAGGCCAGGCAGGATCTACAGGCGCTGAAGAAGACCAGCCCCCTTTCTGTGGAGCGGGGCGGAACCGCCTACGTCCCGGAACTGGACATCTCCGAGCGGGACAGCCGCGCCCTTCGCATTCGCCTGGTTGGACGCCAGATGAGTGTCTGGCTGGACGGCCGGACGGTGGTGGAAAATCTGCAGCTGTCCTCTGACCGGCGGGGCGGTATCGCTTTGGGCGCGGGTGTCTGGAAGACCGGCGAGCATTACAGCCAGATCAATATTTGGGATGATGTCTACGATGCCGTCTTTACGGATCTGACAATTCGCAGCGGAGAAAGCACAGTGCTTTATTCCAACCGGCTTACTCCCCTTCAGACCGTGCAGATGGTGCTACGGAACGGATGGAACGATCTTGAGAACTTCTTCATGGAGTGCTTCTGATCTGGAAACAGGAGGAAATGACCATTGCTTAAATCGTTCTTCAGCGCTTTTCTGAGCCTGCTGATGGGTCTGTTCCCCTGGCTGAAGACAACGGAGCCGATTTCCTTTACGGCCTGGCTTCCCTATTGGGACGCGGAAAACGCGCTGGCGGAGGCGGAGCGGCTGGAAACGCAACTGGAAACAGCGGTGGTCTTTGCTGCCATTTTTGATGCGGAGGATCATCCGCTGATGCTGCCGGAGACGGAGCGGCTGCTGCAATCGCTGCAACGGAGCCGGGATTCTGGTGTCTTGCTATCTATTGTCAACGATGTGCAGACGGCTCCCGGAATATATGACAATAAGTCTCCGGATCTGCTGCGCCGCCTGCTGGGTGACAACGAAAGCGTGGAACGGCATATTGACCAGCTGCTTGCACTGGTGGAGCATTATGGGCTGTCCGGTCTGGAAATCGACTACGAAGCGATTCGGAAGGACGAAGTCCTGTGGAAAAGGTTTGCAGTGTTCGTACAGGAGCTGTATAACCGGTTCTCTGAGCGGGGACTGACCTTGCGGGTGGTGCTGAGCTGGGACGCACCCAAATACATCGCGCTGCCCGAGGGACCGGAATACACGGTCATGTGCTATAATCTGTACGGCAGCCACAGCAAGCCGGGTCCCAAGGCGGACGTCGCCTTCCTGGAAGAGATCTGTCGCCTGTATGCCCCCTATGCGGCACATACCCATATGGCCTTCGCCACCGGCGGCTTTGACTGGGGCGACGAAAAAACGGAGGCACTGACGCAGATTCAGGCGCAAAAGCGCCTGCGTCAGTACGGTGTAGAGCCGGAGCGGGATGAAGACAGCGGCGCGCTTTTCGGCACCTATGCGGGCGCGGACGGCCTGCACACCGTATGGTATGCCGATGGTTCCACGTTGGCGCTATGGCGGCAGACTGTTCAGAAATGGGGCTTTGAGAAGTTTGACCTGTTCCGCTTGGGCGGAAATGACTGGAAAGATCTGAACCGGAGCCTCTCCCACTGAGGAAATGCGCCGGAAAAAGGAGTGAGGTTATGATACGCAACCAGCGGAAACAGCTGTTTACAACCATTTTTCTGCTTATCATCATCGCGGCCTGCGTGGGCGCGGGCTGGTGCCTGCGGCATATGCGAGCCAATGCCCGCGGTGGTACAGAGCGTGGGGTGCTTGCAGGGAAGCTGACGGAGGAACTGGTGCGGCAGGATCAGGAACTGGCGCTTCAGCGCTATCAGGAGCACACTCCGGATCAGACCGCCAAAATCCTGACCCACACGCAGGAAACGTCCGGGCAAAAGGCGGCGATTCTGTTCTATGGGGATTGCGGGGATGAAGTTACCCGGCGCCTGCTGGCGGCACGAAACCGAACCGGTGTGGATGCGGGATTCTTCCTTAGCGTTGGGACGGATATGTCCGCGCCCACCTGGGCTACCGACTATTCCGGCTGTGAAATCGGTGTGCTGAACGACGGCGTCAGCCGGGAGACACCGTCAGCGTCCGGGCAGACACTGACGGAAAATCTGGCCTATGCCAGTACGGCTATCCAGACCGCCTTCGGTGTCCAGCCGGCCTCTGTGCTGGTACTGGGAACGGTGTCGGAGGAGATGCCCTACGCGGCATATGCGGCTTATTACAACCGCATTTATGTGGCGACCCGGACGGTGGAGGCTGCCAGTCTGTCCTCTCCGGAGGACGTGGATGCGCTGGTTCAGGCGCTGACCCGGGGGGATCTGCTGGCGGTGGATCTGTCCGGAGATCCGGAGAAAGCTGCCAGCGGGGCGGAATATCTGCTGGAAGCCATGGCGGCAACGAATTTGAATCAGCAGTCGGCGGTGCTGTTGTCCCAGTTTGACGGCGAACTTTGTGCGGCGGTGCAGGGTATTCACACAGTTCAGCGCGCAGTGTCCTTCACCTTTTCCGGCATGGGCAGTCAGGCGGAGCTGGAGAGTGTGCTGCAAGCGCTGGACGAGGCGCAGGGACGGGGAATCTTCTTCCTGACCAGTGAAGAACTTCGCACCTATGAGGCGGAAGCCATACGGATTTCTGAGCGGGGGCATACGTTGGGACTTGCCGTATCCAACGGCGGAACGCAGGAGCAGATTCTGGAGCAGCTTCTTGTGGGACGGGAATTGCTGGAGCAAAGGCTGGGGGTCGTGGGCGAGATACCGGTTCAGTGTGCGCTGGGCGCTCCCAACGAAAATCTGCTGCAGGCTGCCCAGGCAGGCGGCTTCCGGGTACTGTCCTATGATTTGCTGGCAACGCAGTTCAGCGATGTGCGGGAAACGGCTGCAGAAGCTGTGCTGGAACGGATTGCGCCGGAGAAGCGCGGGGCGCTGACACGGGGCAAAATTGTCCATTTCCAGCTGGGCTTCTATCAGAACAGCGACACCCTTTTGGGGGAGCTGGTGGCGCTGCTGGCGCTTCAGCGGAATGTTTATGAGATCATTCCTGCCACGGAAATTCTGGCGGACACGGAAGACCTGTATACCTACCCGGTGCCACAGGAGGAGATCCTGCCGCAGGTGAAGGATGCGATCCACCCCGGTCAGCTTGCGGATAGCAGCTTTGCTACGCTCTGTTCCCGGTACATTGGCACGGATTGGGTGGACAGAGCCAAGTTCCTGCCCGGATTCTCCAGATCGGAGATCCGTCAGCTGGATAAAACCGGCCTGATACCGGATGCGGAAAATCAGATCTTCCTGACGTTTGACGACTGGGGGACGGACGGGACAATTACCAGACTGCTGGATGTGTTGAGAAAGCACGATGCCAAGGCAACGTTCTTTATCCGAACGAATTATGTAAAGAGCAATCCCAATCTGGTGCGAGCCATTGCTGCTGACGGGCACGCCATTGGCAGTCACACGAACCAGCATCTGGCGCTTTCCAACTATTCGGAGGAAAAGAACCTATATGAAGAGCTGACACCAGAGCAGATCATCCAGCTGCAGGAAGATATGGTTGCCAGCTACGAAACCCTGCAAAGCATTGTTGGCGATATGCAGACCGACGGAAAACCGGTATTGTGCCGGCTCTTCCGGCCGCCTACGCTGGCAGTCAGCAAAAGCGGTCTGGAAACAGTTCTGGACTGCGGCTTTACCTATTTTGTCTCCGGCAGCTATGCCACGCAGGATTACGAGGCGAAAAGCGTGGAGCAGCTGTATCAGCATCTGAAGGCGCATACCCGCAGCGGAGCCATATTGATTATGCATATGTCGGATACCAGTCAGTACACCGCCGAGGCGCTGGATCTCTACCTGACCGATCTGGAAAACAGCGGAAAGGAATACCAGTTCTGCCGACTGAACGATGTGCTCCCGGGATAAATAATGCGGATACGCATTGATTTCTGCCTGAATTCCATAAAAACGGATTATAAAAGCCGTTTTTTGGAATTACGCACCTGACGGTGCGTGAATAAGCCGCAAAGTGGCTTATTCAGCAGACATTAAACAGAAGAAAATCAGCCGGCGCCAAAGCACCGGCTGATTTGTTTCCTTCCAGCCGGGCATTCCAGACCGGAAAGATTTTCGGGTTTTTGTATTATTCTGGCTGGGCTGCCCGGTCAAACAGGGCTTCTACCTCGGCACCGGGGCCTTTGCTCAGCAGAGACACCAGCACGGCGGCCAGCAGCCCGGCGAGGAAACCGGGCACGATTTCGTAGATTCCCGTGGAACCGGCCAGCAGCAGCCACAGCACATCCACGCCAGCGCCTGCGGCAATACCGGCGACGGTACCGCCGAAGGTCAGCTTTTTCCAGTACAGGCTCAGCAGAATCACGGGGCCGAAGGCAGCGCCGAACACGCCCCATGCATTTTCCACTAGCCCCATAATGGTGCCGGAGTTGGGATTGGATGCAATGATCAGCGCGACAATGGCAATGCCTGCCACCACGATGCGGCTTGCCCAGAGCATCTCCCGATTGGAGGCGTTCTTGCGGAGCAGTGGCTTGTAAACGTCGCTGGCGAAGGCGGAGGAGGCGGCGAGCAGTTGGGAGTCAGCGGTGGACATGGCCGCAGACAAAATGGCAGACAGCAGCAGGCCGGATACCAACGCAGGGAAGATTCTGCGCACCATGGTGATGAACACGGTGGAGGAATCGGCAATTTCTCCCAGATACAGCCGGCCGGCCACGGCGGTGAGGGCGGACATCAGCAGAATGATGGTCGTCCAGGTGATGCCGATGACGCTGGACTTGCGCAGCTCCTTCTCACTCTTGATGGACATGAACCGGATGATGATATGGGGCATACCGAAGTAGCCCAGACCCCAGCCCAGACCGGAGATGATGTCCTGAGGAGAGGTGAAGAAATGGAAGAAGCCGTCGGGAAGCTGGGCACCCACGGCGCCCTCGCCCTTGCCTACCAGCACCAGAGCGAAAATGGGCGCCAGCAGCAGGGCGGCCAGCATAATGAGCCCCTGGAAGAAGTCTGTCCAGCACACGGCGGAGAAGCCGCCCAGGAAGGTGTAGGCGATGATGATGAACGCCGCTAAATACATGGCCACGGTGGCGTCAATGTTCATAACCGTGTTGAACAGCGTGCCGCAGGCCTTAATGGAGGACGCCGCGTAGACGGTATAGGCTACTAGGAAGATCCCTGCGCACAGAACCTGCAGGCTCTTCTTCCCGGAGAGGAACCGGTTAGTCAGGTACTGGGGGATGGTGATGGAGTCCTTGGCGGCAATGGAGAACCGGCGCAGCCGGGGCGCCACAAAGATCCAGCTCAGAGCGTAGCCAATGCCCAGACCGATAGCAATCCAGGTCTGTCCGATGCCGAAGGCGTAAATGGAGGCGGGCAGACCCATCAGTACCCAGGCGCTCATATCGGAAGCGCCGGCGGACAGGGCGGACACCCAGGCGCCCATATTCCGGCCGCCGAGGAAGTAGTCCTTTTCTCCTGCGTCCTTGGATTTCAGGAAGAAGTACACGCCGATGCCCAACATAAACAGAAAATAGGCGACGAAAACCAGCATTTCCACAATGTTCATAGGGATCCCTCTTTCTACAAAAGCATAATATTTTCTCATGCAATCATGCTATAATTGTGATGTGTTGATTATACTCTGCCGGAAGCGGTTTTGCAACGAAAATCTGAACGCCGAATTCCACAAAAATAGGATTGCCATTTAGACGAAAGTATGCTAGAATCTACAATATATCATGAGGAAAACGCATGAGAAGGAGAAGCGGGACATGAGTCTGAAAAAATATGAAGCATTTGTCCGAACAGTGGAGCTGGGAAGCCTGACGAAGGCGGCGGAAGCTTTGGGTTCTACCCAGTCCCGGATCAGTCATATTCTCAGTGATCTGGAGGCGGAGTACGGCTTTCGTCTGATGTACCGCAGCCGGAGCGGCATTGTGCTGACGGAGGCCGGAAAGCTGCTGCTGCCGAAGATGCAGGCAATTTTGCAGAAGGAGCGGGAGCTGGCGGAGAGAATCGGCGAGATCCGCAGTGCCGATGCCGGCACGGTGCGCATCGGGGTGTTTACCAGCGTGGCGGTGCACTGGCTGCCGGGCATGATCCGGGCGTTTCAGACTGCGCATCCCAAGGCGCAGCTGGAAATGCGCAGCGGCGACTATCACGACGTGGAGCAGTGGCTGCGGGAGGGTAGCGTGGATTTGGGCTTTGTCACCCTGCCGGCGCCTGACGGTATGCGCACCATTGCGCTGGCGGAGGATCCTCTGGTGGCGATTCTGCCCAAGGATCACCGGCTGGCGGGGCTGTCCCAGATCCCTATTCAGGAGTTGGATCAGGATCCGTTTATCAGTCTGCTGCAAAGCTCCGCCCATGATATTCACCGGGCGCTGGATGCCGCCGGGGTGCATCCCAATATCAAGTTCACTACCAAAGATGATTATGCCATTCTTGCCATGGTGGAACAGGGACTGGGAATTTCCATTGTGCCGCGGCTGCTCATTCGCGGACGGGCGCAGAATCTGGCGGTTCGTCCGCTGGAGCCGCAGGCAAGCCGCACCATTGCTCTGGCCATCCCCGCCGGCGAGGCTCTGCCGGTGGTGGACGCCTTCGCCCGGACTGCGATTGACTGGGTTCGCACCTGGGAAGCCAGTGCTGTAACGGAATCTGAAATGCAGCCGTGATACAATCCTCTTACAGAAAGGGAGAGATTGCCATGACAGACAGAAACTGGACGCAAATGCCCGGAACCGTCCTGATTTGCGTGGACGGCTATGATCGCGGCGACCTGTGGGGACGGATCTATCGGGCGGAACAGCAGGGCGAGAACTTTGAGAGCCTTGCCAGACTGCTGCAGCGGGTGGATCGGATTCTGGATGAGACGGGAACGCCCCAGTCCTTTGCGACGCTGAGAACCTTTGCGCCTGCCAGTCCGCTGCCGGACACCCCTCTGGAGGGCGAGAATACGCCGCTGGGCAGAGCGGCTACTTTTGCGCTGCAGGTGCGTTTCCGCCAGCACGCCAGTTGGCAGGGAGAGCTGACATGGCTGGAAAAGGACAACAGCCAGAGTTTTCGCAGCGTGCTGGAGGTGATCTCTCTGCTGGAAAGCGCTATGGTGGAATCTGCTCCCCGATACTAACTCCTGATTAAAAACTTTAAGGCAACACCGCACAATGGGAGCTGCGGGCTTCGGCGGATCTTTTGCCCCATTATGCGATGATGCCATAAAAAAACGCCGCTCCCGGCTCGGGAGCGGCGTTTGTGGATTTTCTCATGTTTCAGAAGGTTTACATAATTTTCTGGGGGGGGTGCTTGTGGATCGTCCGGTTCTGGAGGAAGAGGACGAATGGCATAGGACAGCTCTGCGGTGGTGTAGACGTAGGCTCTGCGGAAGCTGCGCACCAGCCGCTGGCAGATCATTTCGCTGTTTTCATAATTGGCTCTGGACAGAAGAATGGCATACTGGGAAATACTGCACTGGCAGAACACGTCACCCCGGCGCAAATTCAGCCGGATCTGCTGCCCCAGCTGTCCCATGATCCGATCCAGAGCCTGCCGGGTCGAGGCCTTGTCCGGCGGGAGGGCGACATTCAACAGCACCACATGGGCGACGGAGCCGCTGCGTGCCATCGCCCGGCTGACGGAAAAGCAGAGAATCCGGAAATAGTCAAAGTCGCATTGCAGCGCGCCGGGCTGAGCGGAGGATTCCTGAAGGTTCCCCATCACCTCGTCCATGGACAGTACCCGCTCGTCGGGAGAGTAGGCGGCGGCGCGATAGACGGCGCGGGTCTCCTCGCTGGGAGAGACGCCGAAATCCTGAAACAGCCGGCGGCTGAGGGATTCGTATACCTCCGCAGCGCCCTTCCGGTCGCCCATGGCAGCCAGCAGCTGCATCAGCACCTGACAGGACGGCTCGTGATAGGGTTCCAGAGCAAGCACCCGGCGGCAGATCTGGGCTGCCTCAGCGGTGCGTCCCCGCTCCGCCAGCAGATCCACGGCCTCCTGGGCAACGGAGAGAAAATCATTGTGTAGGCGGGCGCTGATGGGAATGACCCAGATCTCCGAAGACTGCCGGGGCAGAAAATCCCCTTGATACAGCTCCAGCGCCTCCAACAGGTATTGCAGGCGCAGTTCTGGGCTTTCCGGCTTTTTCAGGCAGAGTGCCCCAAACCGGTCGTAGTCCACTTGACCGCCGCCATTCCACTGATAGCTGCCGCTGCGGCGCAGGATCATGGTGCGTCCGGCGCCGGGAACCAGCTGCTCCAGCAGCGCCCGGGTTCTGTGCATAGTGATCCGCAGGGCGTTTTCCGGATTGACCGAATCCGGCTCATCGCCCCACAGCAGGTCGATCAGCTTTTTCTGGGAAACGGGGTGCTCCCGCTGATAAATGAGGTAGGCCAGCAGCACCCAGGTTTTCCGGGAGCGGTTGTCCGTATCCGCCAACACCCGATCACCGATGCGCAGGGAAAAGCCTCCCAACATTTGAATATGCAGTTCCTCCATAACAATGAAACTCCTCTTCTATAGCTACCAGTCCATTATACCATATTTATTTCTAAAAACAAGTTACGAAATAAAGTTTCGCCTGAGAAATGGGTTTTCGGAAATATGTTGAGGGAAGATCAGGCTGGGAAGGCGGGATCCTTTTCCCGCTGTTTTGCCAGAACCTGAACGGTAATCTGGATGAAATCCCGAACATACCGGGGCACAAATTCATCCTTGCGGTAACAGGCGTAGAAGTGCCGGTGATTTTCGTAATCCTTCAGGGGGAAGAAAGCGCCCCGGTGCTGACGGCAGTAGTCATCGATGTAGATGTTGGGCAGAATCATGCAGGCGCCGGCCTCCAGCGCCACCCGGCGGCCGACCTCCAGCGCGTCGGTTTCCAGCAGCACGTTGGGCGACAGTCCAAAGCGGCGGAACAGCTTGTCCTGGGTGATGCGGGAGGAGTGACTCTTGGTCAGGCACACGAAATTCTCCTGACACACCGCGTCCAGAGACAGGGGCGTGCCGGAGGGGTACTGTCTGGCTACGGCGGTGTACCGCCCGGCGAGAATGCCGATGGTCTCCTTTTCGATCAGCTCATAGGCAAGGCTGGGGCTGGTGGATTCCAGCGCAGCCAGCGCCAGATCGATGCTGCCTGTGCGCAGAAGTTCCTCCAGCGTTGCCGAGCCGCTCTCCGTCAGCTGCAGCGTGACGTTGGGATACTGCTGCAGGAAGATGGGCAGCACCAGCGGCATCACCTGCATGGCGCGGGTGACGCTGATGCCCAGCCGCAGACGGCCGGCGTGTTCGTGGCGGATCTCCCGCAGCTGGCTCTCCAGTTCCGCATTGGCGGCCAGCATCCGGTCCGCTGCCTGCAAATACTTTTCTCCGGCATAGGTGGGCCGCAGGGGGGAGACACTTCTGTCGAACAGCGGCAGGCCGATCTCCTGTTCCACCTGACGGAGCATCTGACTCAGGGAGGGCTGGCTGACAAACAGCTTTTTGGCCGCCGCGGTGACACTGCCGCATTCCGCAATGGTCTTGATATATTGCGCCTGCTTCAAATTCACAAAAGATTCCTCCCTGAATTGGTGCAAAATGATGGAAAATATTATGAAGATCCTATATACATCATAATCAATATCTTATGAAAGTCAAGAAAAAACGCAAGGCTATAGCACTTTCCTTATGGATTCCATCATTCAATATATATTTGTAACTATTGCCGATTGCTGATAGAATGCAGACAATGGATCAGCAAAAAAGAGTGGGAGGAAACAGCATGGAAATTTTGAAACCGGCAGCTGCCGGCACCCTGGAATCCAGCGACGCCATGGTCACCGTGGAACCCGGCGAGGGCGTCACCCTGGAACTCAGCAGCAGCGTCATGAACCAGTACGGCCGTCAGATCAAGGCTACGGTCCTGGAGACCCTGGAGCGTCTGGACGTGAAGGACGTCCACATCACGGTGGTGGACAAGGGCGCTCTGGACTGCACCCTGAAAGCCCGCGTGGAGTGCGCGGTGTACCGCAGCTGCGGCGTGTCCGCGGCGAATATTCCCTGGGGAGGTGCCATCCGATGATCAGAAGACCCAAGCCCGAACGGTTCCGGCTGCGCCGGACCATGATGTTCATGAACGCCCAGAAGCCGGGCCTCATCAAGGACGCCTACATCTACGGCTGCGACTCCATCATGCTGGATCTGGAGGATGCCGTGGCGGAGAACCAGAAGGACGCTGCCCGCTTCTCCCTGTACCACGCCCTGACCACCATCGACTACGGCGACACCGAGGTCATCGTCCGCATCAACGGCCTGGACACGCCCCACTGGCAGGAGGACATCCGGGTCTGCGTGGCCGGCGGCGCCGACGGCATCCGCATCGCCAAGTGCGAGAGCGCCCAGGACGTGAAGACCGTGGAGGCCGCGGTGGAGGCTGCGGAGCGGGAGTTCGGCGTGGAAGTGGGCCGGACGCTGCTGATGGCGGCGCTGGAGAGCCCCAAGGGCATCCTGAACGCCTACGAGATTTGCGCCGCATCCGACCGGATGTTCGGCGTGGCCATCTCCGGCGGCGACTTCCGTAAATGCATGCAGACCACCTTCCAGCCCGACGGCGTGGACATGCTGGCTGCCCGGGGCCAGATGCTGCTGGCCGCCAGAGCCGCCGGCATCCAGTGCTTCGACACCGTGTTCACCGATCTGGACGATGCCGAGGGCTTCGAAGCCGAGGTCCGCCAGAACAAGGCCATGGGCTTCGACGGCAAGAGCCTTATCAATCCCAAGCAGATTCGGCTGGTCCACCAGATCTTTGCGCCCACGGAGAAGGAAGTCCGGCAGGCCGAGAAGATCGTCCGGGCCTTCCGGGAGCAGTCCGCCGCCGGTGTGGGCGTGTTCACCGTGGACGGAAAGATGATCGACGTGGCCTTTGTGCCCGGCGCGGAGCGCACCATCAAGCTGGCGAAAGCCTGCGGCATGTATAAGGGGGATCTCGTGTGATTGCTCACACGGGATCAGGATATAAAATGGCGTGCCGCTCGCCGCAAAGCGGCAACCGCGGCACATGCCGAAAAACCTCCGTCGGAGGAGAATTCGGGATGTATTTGAGTGCTGCGGCACACGGAGGGTTTTTATGAGAAACGCAGTAGGACGGGAAATTCCCGACAGCCTCCTGGTAAACGGCAAAGAGGTCTACCAGGGCAAGAATTATATGGACGGCAAGTACATCCAGAAGGCGTCTCCCCGCACCCGGCGGTACGAGAAGTCCCAGGAGAGCAAGATCGTGGAGACGCTGGCAGACGCCCTGCGCCAGTGCGGCGCGAAGGACGGCATGACCTTCTCCTTCCACCATCATCTCCGGGATGGCGACTATGTGGTGAACATGGTGATGAAGGCCGCCATCGAGGAGCTGGGCCTGAAGGACCTGACCATCGCGGCCTCCTCTCTGGGCAGCGCCCATGACCCCATCGCCGACTACATTGAAGAGGGAAAGGTCATCGGCATCCAGACCTCCGGCATCCGGGGCCGCATGGGCGAGGTGGTCTCCGCCGGTAAGCTGAAGACCCCCGCCATCATCCGCAGCCACGGCGGCCGTCCCCGTGCCATCGAGGCAGGGGAGGTCCACATCGACATCGCCTTCGTGGCGGCGCCCACCAGCGACTGCGTGGGCAACTGCCGGGGCATCGGCGGCAAGAGCAACTGCGGTTCCATGGGCTACGCCATGACCGACGCCAAGTACGCCGACCACGTGGTGGTGGTCACTGACTGCCTGGTGGACTTCCCGAATATGCCCGCCTCCGTGGAGGCCATCGATGTGGACGCCGTGGTGGTCGTGGACTCCATCGGCAACCCCAAGAAGATCGCCTCCGCCGCCGCCCGCATCAGCCAGAATCCCCGGGACCTGATGATGGCGGAGAACGTGGCCAAGGTCATCGCCTCCACGCCCTATTTCAAGGATGGCTTCTCCTTCCAGACCGGCGTTGGCGGTCCGTCTCTGGCGGCCAACCTGTTCCTGGAGCAGTATATGGATGAGCGGAACATCAAGATGGGCTGGGCCATCGGCGGCATCTGCGGCCCCATGGTGGAGCTGCTGAAAAAGGGCAAGGTGGGCAAGGTCATCGACGTGCAGGACTTCGACCTGGACGAGGTGAACTCCATCAACCAGACCCCCGGCCACTATGAAATGTCCGCTTCCCAGTACGCCAACCCCGCCAACAAGGGCGCTTTTGTCAACAAGCTGGACTTCGTGGTGCTGGCGGCCCTGGAGATTGACACCGGATTCAATGTCAACGTGCTCACCGGCTCCGAT
>JAXEAK010000051.1:0-2806 GCA_034094395.1 Faecousia sp. | reverse complement strand
GACTTCACCGCCCGCCTCTTTGGGCTTTCGCCCTACGCCGCCGCACAGAAATTGAAAAGCGATTTTGGAATTGGTGCGGAACATGAACCGTTGCCGTTTCCCAACCATGCAGAGCCAACCCGGGACAGGGAGCGGCTCTGTATTTGCGTTTTGCGGGAATATCTCCGGCATCTTCGCATCTGGCAGCAGCGGTATCGTCCCGAGAAGCCGGGTGACACGATTCATACCCACTTTGCCGAGGCAATGAAGACGCTGCCCACGGTCAATCACCTTCTGGACTGTCTGCTGGGAAATGATTTGCATCTGGCAAAAGAGACAACGGAGGTACTCTGCCGGGAGGGGCATATTCAGCGACTGTCCGAGTATCTCGGGACGCTATCCGAGAAAGAGAGGGAATGCGCATGAGCGGTACGCCGGAATGGCTGGATGACAAGGGGAAGATCATCGAGCACAAATACTGCCAGTGCTTTCTGGAACAGCACCCCCTGCTCAGCAAGGGAGAGGACTTCTTCACCACGGAAGGCATCGTCACCGACAAAGACCGGCTCCTGCGGGATGTGTTCGATGATATCAAAGAGCATCTTACCGGCGGGCTGGTCACGAAAGCCAAAAATCTGCTGGAAGCCATCCGCATGGAGTGCTATGACCGGGGAGAGCTGGAAAAGCATCAGGATCGCATCTTCCTCGCCAACGGCACCCTGTTTCTGGATGGCAGATTCGTGGAGGAAAAAGGCTTTTGCCTGAACCGCCTGCCCATCTCCTACAACCCAAGTGCACCGCAGCCGGAGGTCTGGCTGCGGTTTTTGTCTGCGCTTCTGGAGCCGGAGGACATTCTGACCCTGCAGGAGTTCATGGGCTACTGCCTGATTCCCTGCACCCGGGGGCAGGTGATGCTGCTAATCAAGGGCAACGGCGGCGAAGGAAAGTCCCGAATCGGCGTGGTCATGCACACCCTGTTCGGTGCCAATGCCAAGAACGGCAGCATCGACAAGGTGGAGAACAGCGCCTTTGCCCGGGCGGATTTGCAGCATGTGCTGGTGATGGTGGATGACGATACCAAAATGGAGGCACTTTCCTCCACCCATTATGTAAAGTCCATCATCACCGCGGAGACCCCTATGGACTTGGAACGGAAGAAGGAACAGAGCTTTCAGGGGGATATGTATGTCCGCTTCATGGCCTTCTCCAACGGCGATCTGGAAGCCCTTTACGATAAATCCGAAGGCTTCTTCCGTCGCCAGCTGATTTTGCAGACCAGACGGAAGCCTCCGGGCAGAGTGGATGACCCGTTCCTTTCCGACAAGCTGAAGCAGGAAGCGGAGGGTATCTTCCTCTGGTGTCTGGAAGGGCTGAAACGGCTGCAAGCCAACAGCTACCGCTTCACGGTCAGTAAAAAAGCAGCGGAAAACAAGGAACATGCCAAGCGGAATGCCAACAATCTGGTGGAGTTCTTGCAATCCGAGGGGTACATCCAGCTGAAAGCCGACAGCACCATTACCTCCCGGGATTTGTACGCCATCTATCAGATGTGGTGTGAGGACAACGGCTACCGCCCCATTGCTCAGCGGTCTGTGAGCAGCTACCTGAAAAGTCACTTGGAGGACTACAATCTGGAAGCCAGCAACAAGATCACCAACAAATCCGGCAAGCAAGTCAACGGCTTCTGGGGTATCCAGGCGCTGACCGCTCCAATTATTCTCTGATGTGGAAAACATCCATCCCGATCCATCCCAAGCATCCCCGGGGATAGATGGGATAGATGGGATGGATGGGGATAGAGGATTTTGGATTCAACAGAAAAAATGAAGGAGAAAGAATATGAAAAAGTACACAGGGCAGGAGTGGGCGTTCTTCCGCAACCGGGCGGGTCGCGTCCAGTTCAATTCCGTATGCCGCAGCTGCCGAAACCGCTGCAAGCAGAGCTTCCGGGCAGAGGTGTGCTCTTGCCGGCGGTATGAAAGCAGAAAACAGCCGCGGGAAACACAGGAAAACAGGACTGATTCCCCAAGGATTGTGGAAACGGGGAAATGATACACGAAACCGCAGCAGATTTTCACCCAATGGCGCTGGTGAGAAGGGTGAAGCCACTGCACGGTTTCGTGTTTTTCTATGCCGTTTCAAAGAATCCATTCCGAAACAGAAAAAGCAAACGAAGCATCCTCAATGCAGACATCATGGGAGCCATTTCCATTGGCTCCAAATCCAAATTTACAATGAAAGAGGTATTTCTATGAATGTGAAAAACGAAATTAAGAGTATCATCGTCCGTTCCGGCATGACCATGCAGCAGGTGGTAGACCTGCTGTCTGAGGAATACGGCTGGAGCGACAGCATTTCCAACTTCTCCAACAAGCTGACCCGTGGCTCTCTGCGCTACCGGGAGGCGATTCAGCTTGCGGATGTGATGGGCTATGACCTCGTCTGGCAGAAACGGAGGGATGGATAATGGACAAACCACAGTATGCCATTCTCCGCTTCGCTAAGTACAAGGGGCCGGAGATTGGAAGGATCGAAGCCCACGACGAACGCACCAAGACAGAATACGCCAGCAACCCGGATGTGGACACCAGCCGCAGCATGCTGAACTTCCATCTGGTGAAACCCCGGCGCTCCTACCGGGCAGAGGCGGAAAAGCAGATTGCAGAAGCCGGGTGCAGAGCCAGAAAGGACAGCGTTCGGGTGGTGGAAACCCTGATTACCGCCAGCCCGGAGTTCTTTCAGGGCAAAAAGCCCAGAGAGGTCAAAGAGTTCTTTGAGTACGCTCTTGACTTCATCCGGAGTAAGCAGTCTCCGGAAACCATCATCT
>JAXEAK010000050.1:0-27510 GCA_034094395.1 Faecousia sp. | reverse complement strand
GGAAGTGTCACGAACGAAGTTGTAAGCCTCCTCCAGCTTCTTAACGGTCTTCTGCAGGTCGATGATGTAGATACCGTTACGCTCGGTGTAGATGTAGGGGGCCATTTTGGGGTTCCAGCGGCGGGTCTGATGACCGAAGTGCACGCCGGCCTCCAGCAGTTGCTTCATAGATACGACAGCCATTTTGATATTCTCCTTTTGTTTTTTCCTCCACCCCGATCATCCCGCGTGCCCGCCCCGTTTGGAGCACTGGGGCCCGCGATCCCCGGGTGTGTGGTGTTTTTGTCACGGGCTAAGCCCATGCCGAACTATTATACGTTATGAAAGCGGAATTTGCAAGTATTATTTCCAAAAAAATTCATAAAAATTCCGGGGATCCACGCTTTTTACAGCAGCTTTTTCCGGGGCACGCGACAGTCGTTTGGCTTGGTATCCACCAGCACGATATCCGGGCCGATTTTTTTGATGCAGCTCCAGGGGATGATGAAGTCCTCGTGGCGTCCGGCAATTCCCAAAATGCGGCAGGGGCCGGGCACCACGATGGCGGACACGGTTCCGTCGGGAATATCCAGCTGCACATCGGAGATAAAGCCCAGCCGCTGGCCGTTGCTTACGCAGATGACTTCCCTGCACTGCAGATCGGAGAAATTCATGGACATCTCCCCGCCTCCTTTCGCTTCTGCTCAAGGCTATGCGCCGGAGGCGGGGAGTATACCGGAATGGTTCAGGAAACGCTGACGGATTTGCGCATGGAGCCGATGGCGCCTTTTTCCAGCCGGGAAACCTGCGCCTGAGAAATGCCCAGGGCGGAGGCGACCTCCATCTGGGTCTTCCCGTCGTAAAACCGCAGAGAAAGAATCTGCTTTTCCCGGTCGTTCAGGGCGCGGAAGGCGTTTTGCAGGGTGATGTGCTCCATCCAGCCGTCTTCCGTGTTTTTCGTGTCCCGCACCTGATCCATGACAGTAAGGGGATCTCCACCGTCGGCATAGACGGGATCGTACAGGCTCACCGGTGCGCACACCGCGTCCAGCGCCTGACTGACCTCCTCCAGAGGCAGATCCAGTTCCCGGGCAATTTCCTCCAGCGTAGGCTCCCGATCCATCCGGGCGGTCAGAGCCTCTTTGCATTGCAGCACCCGGTAGGCTACGTCCCGGATGGAACGGGAGACCCGAATGGCGCTGTTGTCCCGCAGATAGCGCCGCACCTCCCCGGCAATCATTGGTACACCGTAGGTGGAAAAGCGCACCTGTTTATCCGGGTCAAAGTTGGAAATGGCTTTGATTAGCCCAATGCAGCCCACCTGAAACAGATCGTCCGGGTTTTCCCCACGTTTGTCAAAGCGCTGGATCACAGACAGCACCAGCCTGAGATTGCCCTCAATCAGCTTTTGCCGGGCATCTGCATCCCCCTGCTGCGCCCGGCGAAGAAGGGTATCCATCTCCACCGGGGACAAAACGGCAAGTTTGGACGTATTTACGCCGCAGATCTCTACTTTTCCCTGCATAGGCCCCTCCACAGATTTGAAAAATAGCCGTATGGGCACAAGTCCCTGCGGCATCTGGTGTTAGTATGCCCCGGCGATGGCAGATGATACCAGAACGTCTTTGGCGGTTTTTCACAAAAATTTTGGCGGGCGCTACAGAGGATAACAAATTATGACACGCAATTTTTACATTTTGTAAACTTTTCACAGGCAGTTTTGAAAAAAATTGATGGCTCGCTCCGGTGACGTAACGCGGCACTTTGCAAATATCGGCGCCGGATATGCAAATGGGTATGCAGCTTATCCACAGGCTGCTGTGCAGAGAGAAACAGCCGGGATACCTGTTGATAACTGATAGTTTTCCACATTGTCCACAGTTTTTTCCACAGGGGTTTTCCACAGGCGCGGAGGTATGTGGATATTCATTTTTGGTTCACATAAAACGTACGGTCGGATTTCCCGAAAAAGCAATTTTTTTGGGAATGGTGGATTTTCACCAAGGAATATTTTTTGTGCAAAAATTAGGTCTTGACACATTCCCGGACGAAAAAAGCCGGGACGCCGCGGAAAGCCGGAAAAGCGGGACTGGACAAAAAATTTCAAAATAGGGGTTGATTTTACCTCTTTGACACGCTATAATGTGTGTCTGTATGGAAAGCTAGCATGAGGAGGTGAAACCATGCCCAATATCAAGTCCTCCAAGAAGGATGTCATTTCTTCCAAGATCGCTTATGAGAAGAACAAGGCTGACAAGTCTGAGCTGAAGACCAACCTGAAGAAGTTTGAAGCTGCTGTTGTGTCCGGCGACAAGGCTGCTGCCGAAGGCGCTTACAAGGTGGCTGTCAAGGCTGTGGATCAGGCGGTTGTCAAGGGTCTGCTGCACAAGAATAACGCTGCCCGCAAAAAGAGCAGCATGACGCTGAAGCTGAATAAGCTGGCCTGATTTCTCTGAAAATATCTCCCTCCAGGTTTTTCGGAGGGAGTTTTTTCATGCCGCCATGGGCGCCGCTGTCGAAACTCCGGGGAAGAATTCCGTTGCTTTCCCACGGCAAATTGATTATAATGGAAAAAACGCTCCCGGAGGTGAAGGCAATGGCGCATCTGAATGACCCGGTGACCCTCCTGAAGGGGGTCGGGCAGGCGCGGGCGAAGCAGTTTGCCAATTTGAATATTTTCACGCTGGGGGATCTGATTTGCCATTTTCCCCGGGGCTACGAGGATCGCACCCGGCTGCTTACCATCTCCCAGTTGGAGCCGGATATTCCGGCCTGCTTTCGTGCCATGGTGATGAATACCCCCAGAACCGCCCATGTCCGCAAGGGACTGGACATGACCAAGGTGCAGCTGGCGGATACCACCGGACGCTTAAACGTTACGTTTTTCAACAACCGGTTTGCTGCGGAGCAGCTCCGGTACGGGCAGGAGTACATATTTTATGGAGCGGTCAGCGGGGATTTTATCGGCTATAGCATGACCAATCCTGTGTTTGAGCTTCCGGACGCGCCGGCCTTTGCCACCCGGCGGATACTGCCCATCTATCCGCTGACGGCAGGACTGACCAACGCCGCCATGGGCAAGGCCATTGCCCAGGCGCTGGCAGTATGCGACCCGCCGGCGGAAATCCTCCCGGAACCGGTACGCAGGGAATACGACATTCTTCCCGCAGCGGAGGCGTATGTCGCCATTCATCAGCCGAAAGATATGGAGCAGGCACTGCAGGCGAAAAAGCGGCTGATTTTTGAGGAGTTTTTCGTCTTCTCTGCGGGACTGTCCCTGATGCGCTCTGCCAGGACGGAGAAAAAGACGGCGGCTTATACCAATTTGAATATGAAGCCCTTCTATGGCTGTCTGCCGTTTACACTGACCGGCGCCCAGCAGCGGGCGATCGGGGAAATCCTGACGGATTTCCAGAAGGGCACACCCATGAACCGACTGGTGCAGGGCGACGTAGGCAGCGGAAAGACCATGGTGGCGGCGGCAGCGGCCTTCTGCGCCGCAGGCAACGGCAAGCAGACCGCGCTGATGGCACCGACGGAGATCCTTGCGGAGCAGCATTATGCTTCCCTGAAAAAACTGTTTCAGCCGCTGGGAATTTCCGTTGACCTGCTTACCGGCTCCATGACGGTGAAGCAAAAACGGGAAATCCGGGAAAGACTGGTCTCAGGCCAGACTTCCGTCGTGGTGGGTACCCATGCGCTGCTGACGGATGCAACCCAGTTTCAGGATCTGGGGCTGGTGATTGCCGACGAGCAGCATCGCTTCGGCGTTGCCCAGCGTTCCAAACTGTCCGCAAAGGGAGAAGCACCCCATCTGCTGGTTATGTCCGCAACGCCCATTCCCCGGACGCTGGCGCTGCTGATGTACGGCGATCTGGACGTATCCATTCTGGATGAGCTGCCGCCTGGGCGGCAGGCGGTGGATACCTTCCTCGTGGGGGAGAGCTACCGCCCCAGAATCAACGCCTTTATCCGCAAGCAGGTCAGGGAAGGCCACCAGTGCTTTGTGGTCTGCCCGGCGGTGGAGGAGAATCAGGAGCTGGGTGTGAAAGCGGCTTCCGCCTGGGCGGAAACCCTGCAGCAGACGGTATTCCCGGATCTTCGCATTGCTTTGCTTCACGGGCAGATGAAGGGCGCGGAGAAGGAAGCCGTCATGGCATCCTTCGCCCGGGGCGAGGCGGATGTGCTGGTTGCTACCACGGTGATCGAGGTGGGCGTAGACGTGCCCAACGCGACGCTGATGGTTATTGAGGACGCCGACCGGTTCGGCCTGAGCCAGCTGCATCAGCTGCGGGGACGGGTAGGCCGGGGGAATGCGAAAAGCTACTGTATTCTGACTACCCAAAACCGCAATCCGGAGACGCTGCAGCGGCTGAAAGCCCTGTGCAAAACCACCGACGGATTCAAAATCGCGGAGGAGGATCTGAAGCTTCGGGGACCGGGCGATTTCTTTGGCTCCCGGCAGTCGGGACTGCCGGCCTTCCGGGTGGCGGATGTGGGATGCGACCTTACCACGCTGAAGGACGCTCAGACGGCGTCCGCACGGTGGATTGAGGAGCATGGCACTGAGGATACGCCGGAAGCCAACGCCCTGCGGCAGCGCATCGGCGAGCTGTTTGCCCGGGCGGAAGGTACAATGAACTGATACTGCCTTGAGAAAGGATGATACCTATGAAGAACAGATGGATTTGGAATGTTGTGCTGGTCAGTCTGCTGCTGCTCCTGCTGTCACCTGCGGTTTCCGCGGCCGGCGCCAGCGGCAGCTGCGGCGAGGGACTCATCTGGACGCTGGAAAACTATACCCTCACCGTCACCGGCAGCGGCGAGATGGAGGACGGCTGCCCCTGGGCAGACTACAAGACCAAGATTGAAAACGTGGTACTCACCGGCGGCGTAACCAAAGTGGGCGCGGATAATTTCTCCGGCTGCGACCGGCTGGAGACGGTAGATTTCGGCGACGCACTGGTGGAGATCGGGGACAAGGCCTTCTACGGCTGCGAGGATATCGTATACATCCATTTGCCTAAGACCTTCCGCACCTTCGGCGCCCAGAGCTTCCGGGGCTGTGAAAGTCTGCAGTCGGTTTACTGCGACGGTGGTATGCCTCGGTTTAACGACAGCTGCCTGTGGACGGGCAATTATATCGCGGTGTTTTATCCCACCAACAATCCCTGGCCTTCCGAGTATACCGCGCCGCTGATCAGCAGCTACGGCGGTAACTTAGGTATTATGATGGGCAATTTCGACGCGGCCAACCTGCCTCAGAAGGACAGCGGCACGTCAGAAACGGAAGCGGCGGAAACCACCGAACAGACTGAGCCGGTGGCAGTGGCGGCGCTGGCGGAGACAGAACCGGCCGTGGCAGCCCAGCCGACCCAGCCGGAGACGGTGCCCACAACGGTTCCGGAGACTACGGAAGCTATCACCGTTCCTACCACCGAGGAGACAAAGGAACCCACCACCGAAGCCACCACGGAGGAAACCACGGTCGAAACCACGGTGGAGACCACCGAGGAGACGGAACCAGTGAACCCGGTGGAGAAGGTGGGCGGCGACGGCTGGATCGGCGTGCTGATTGTTGCCGGTGTGCTGACCATGCTGCTGGCGGGCGCCATGATTTTCCGGGGAATGAGCCGCCGGGGCGGACGGTATTGATACGAATACGCGATTAAAACATTCTTAACAACTTCCGGGAAAATCACCCAATTTGTGGTTTTCCCGGATGTTTTTTTGTTCGGAACGGAAAAAATAAAAAAGTAGTTGTATCTTACGGCAAAATGATGTAAAATAAAAAGACTAATAAAATGCAAAACTACGCGAAAACTCGCTTTTGGAGGTAAAACAACATGGAAAAACCGATTGTACTGGTCATCATGGACGGCGTTGGCAAGGGCGACGGCGGCAGCGGCGACGCGGTGAAGGTCGCAAATACTCCCACGCTGGATAAGCTTCTTGCAACCTGCCCCCATACTTACCTGAAGGCACACGGCACTGCCGTTGGTCTGCCCAGCGATGAGGATATGGGCAACTCTGAGGTTGGCCATAATGCACTGGGCTGCGGTCAGGTCTATTCTCAGGGCGCCAAGCTGGTGGGAGAGTCCATTGAAAACGGCACGCTGTACGCATCCGAAACCTGGAAGGATCTGGTGGCCAATGCCCTGTCCGGCAAGGCTATGCACTTTTTGGGACTGCTGTCCGACGGCAATGTCCATTCCAATATTCATCACCTGATCGCCCTGCTGCGGCAGGCTCACGCCGAGGGTGTGAAGAAGGCCTACTGTCACATCCTGCTGGACGGTCGTGACGTGCCTGCCACCTCCGCGCTGGAGTATGTGGAGATGCTGGAGAAAGTGCTCGCGGAACTGAGCACTGACGGCTGCGACTATGCCATTGCCTCCGGCGGCGGCCGTATGCAGATCACCATGGATCGTTACGAGGCCAACTGGGGCATGGTGGAGAAGGGCTGGCGTACCCATGTGCAGGGTCAGGGACGGATGTTTGCTTCCGCCAAGGAGGCCATCGAAACCTACCGCGCCGAAACCGGCTGCATCGATCAGGATCTGCCTGCCTTCGTCATTGCCCGGAACGGCGCTCCCGTTGCGAAGATTGCCAACGGCGACAGCGTGATTCTGTTCAACTTCCGGGGTGACCGGGCACAGGAAATTTCTCTGGCCTTTGACCGCAAGGACTTTGACAAGTTCGACCGGGGCGACTACACCGGCGTGAAGTTTGCCGGTATGCTCCAGTACGATGGGGATCTGAACATCCCCGAACATTATCTGGTGCAGCCTCCCGTCATCACCAACACCCTGACCGAGGTGCTGTGCAAGGCGGGCATCCATGAGTACGCCCTGTCCGAGACTCAGAAGTACGGCCATGTGACCTATTTCTGGAACGGCAACCGCTCCGGCAAGGTGGACGAAAATCTGGAGGTCTACGAGGAGATCCCCTCCGATGTGATTCCTTTCGAGCAGGCACCTGCCATGAAGTCCAAGGAAATCACCGAGAAGATGGTGGAGAACATGGCGTCCGGAAAGTTCCAATTCCTGCGTTGCAACTACCCCAACGGCGACATGGTGGGTCACACCGGCGTCATGGAAGCGGTGGTGTACGCCATGGAGTGCGTGGACAACGGCCTGAAGGCCATTCTGGAGGCTGCCGACAAGTACGGCTACACCGTGCTGATTACCGCCGACCACGGCAACGCGGACCAGATGACCGAGACCAAGAAGGGCAAGACCTCGATCCGCACTGCCCATTCCCTGAACCCTGTTCCCTTCATCATCTACGACAAGGACCACGACTGGGTGATCAAGGATGGTGCCTACGGCCTTGCGAACGTGGCGCCTACCATCGTAAAGATGATGGGGCTGGAAGCGCCTGCCTGCTGGGAAAAGAGCATGATCTGACACTGAGATACAAGATGCGAAGATACAAGATATAAGACATTCTTCGGAATACGCTTTATCTTGTATCTTGTATCTGGTATCTTCTATCTTAAAACTGGAGGTTTTATTATGGTACGTCACGAAAATGAAAACGGCAGCGTGAATGTGAGCACCAATGTATACACCGATATCGTCGGTACTGCTGCCGCCAACTGCTTTGGCGTCAAGGGCATGGCTGCCCGCAGCCTGACCGACGGCGTCTACCACCTGCTGCGTAAGGAGTCCGTGGGCAAGGGTGTCAAGGTTCTGTTCAACGAGGATGGCTCCATTTCCATCGACCTGCACATTATGGTGGACAACGTGAATATGAACGCCGTGGGTGCGTCCATCATCGAGGAAGTGCGCCATCAGGTTACCCAGTGCACCGGCACCGAGGTGCGTGAGGTCAACGTTTATATCGACTCCATGATGGTCGGTTAATATCGGAGGTAGAAAACATTGAAACAAATTGTCAACGGCGCCGATCTTCGCAGAATGATTATCAGCGCGGCTGCTGCCATTGAAAACAACAAGCAGGCGCTCAACGAACTGAACGTGTTTCCGGTTCCCGATGGGGACACCGGCACCAATATGTCCATGACCATCAACGCAGCCGCCGGAGACCTTCGCAAGGCGGAGGATCCGGATCTGGGGCAGGTGGCGAAGATTGCCGCTTCTGCCATGTTGCGGGGCGCCCGGGGTAATTCCGGCGTCATCCTGTCTCTGCTGTTCCGGGGCATTTCCCGGAAGCTCAAGGGTATGGAAACCTGCGACGGCGTGCTGTGGGCGGAGGCGCTGCAGGAGGGCGTGGACGCGGCCTATAAGGCGGTCATGAAGCCCGCCGAGGGCACCATTTTGACGGTTGCCCGTCTGGCTGCTGCCAAGGCGCAGGATGCTGCCAAGGAAAATAACTTTATTGAATATGTGCAGTGCGCTGCCATTGAGGAAGCAAAGGTGGCGCTGGCGGATACCGTAAACCAGAACCCGGTGCTGAAGAAGGCCGGCGTGGTGGATGCCGGCGGCAAGGGCTGGCTCACCGCGCTGGAGGCCATGCTGTCTTCCCTGCAGGGCGAGGATGTGGTTGCCGAGGCTGCCGAGGGCACTGTCGCTGTCAAGGAAGCCGCAGATTTCTCCGATTTCAATACGGAGGATATTACCTTTACCTACTGTACCGAGTTCATCATTGACCGGGAAAACGACAAGGATCCCGAAGCTTTGCGAGCCTACCTCAGCGCTCTGGGCGACAGCCTGGTGCTGGTGGAGGACGACGAGATTATCAAGGTGCATGTGCATACCAACGACCCCGGCAAGGCGCTGAGTGAAGCGGTGACCTACGGTTCCTTTGTCACCGTGAAGATCGAGAATATGCGTCTGCAGCACACCGAGAAGGTGATGACCGAGAGCGAGAAGGCTCCGAAGATTGCCGAGCCGGAGAAAGCTTTGGGTGTGGTTTCCGTGTGCGCCGGCACGGGCCTGGCGGATGTATTCCTGAATCTGGGAGTGGATCAGACCATTTCCGGCGGTCAGACCATGAACCCCAGCACTCAGGATATTCTGGAGGCAGTCAACAGAGTGCCTGCCGAGACGGTGTTTGTCCTGCCCAATAACAAGAACATCATCATGGCGGCGGAGCAGGTGGACGCGCTGACGCCCAAGCACGTGGTAGTGATTCCCTCCAAGACCGTGCCTCAGGGCGTGACCGCCATGCTGAGTTTTAATCCCGAGGGAAGCGTGGAGGAAAATACCGCTGCCCTGACAGAGGCGCTGGATACGGTGGATACCATGCAGATTACCTACGCCGCCCGGAATTCCGATTTTGACGGCTATGATATTCATGAGGGCGATTATCTGGCGCTCTACGGCAACCAGCTTTTCGGTACCAGCCGGGATATTAAGGTGCTGCTCAAGTCCTTGGCGGAGAAGGTTCGGGACGAGGGCAAGGAGTACGTTACCATCTATTATGGCGAGGACGTAAAGGAAAAGCACGCCCAGAAGGCGGCGGACATCTTCGCGGATATCTGCCCCAACGCGGACGTGAACCTGCTCAGCGGCGGCCAGCCGGTGTACTACTACCTCATTTCTGCGGAATAATATATGGTATTACGGTCAGCCCGCTGCCCAGAAGGCGGCGGGCTGTCGCATTTGTTGGATTGGGGGAAACCGGATGGACAAATATCCCAAGGGCGGACTGATCGGAAAAGCGGTGGACGCGGTTCTTGTGGTGAAAGAAAAGCATATCCCGCTCCACGCCGCCTACGCCGGTTACTTCATTGTACTGGCTGCGTTTCCCGCGCTGCTCGTAATTCTGAGTGTCCTGCGTTATACGGGGATTCAGGTGGAAAACCTGATCGAACTGATGCGGGATGTGATTCCCCAGGCGCTGATGGATATGGCGGAGGAACTGGTTTACAGCACGTATCTCAATTCCTCCGGGACAGTGCTGGGATTGTCTGCGCTGACGGCGCTGTGGTCGGCCAGCCGTGGGATTTATGGCATCCTGCGGGGATTGAATGCCGTGTATGATGTGGGAGAAAACCGGGGATATTTCTACACCCGGGGAATCAGCGTGGTATATACGTTCCTGTTCGTGCTGGTGCTGCTGCTGACGCTGGTGCTCCATGTGTTTGGCAACACCCTGCTCAACTGGCTGACCATGGTGGACAACGGCGTTGTGATTTTCCTGATGGATCTCATTGATTTGCGGTTCTTCCTGCTGCTGATTGTCCAGAGCCTGATTTTTACCCTGATGTTCATGGTGCTGCCCAATGAACGCCACCATTTTCTGGACAGTCTGCCGGGCGGGATTCTCGCGTCTATTGGATGGATGGTGTTTTCAGATCTTTTTTCCATGTACGTGGAGAATTTCAACAGCTATGCCAATATCTACGGCTCCGTATATGCCGTTGCCCTGAGTCTCCTTTGGCTGTATTGCTGCCTGAGCATCCTGTTTTATGGCGGCGCGCTGAACCATTATTTGTCAAAAGCATAGGAATATGGATTCTTTTTCCTGTGTTTATGCGCTGTTCATACTTTTTTGGTAGGGTATTACCCCAAAAGGAGGAATTTGGATGTTTGGTTATGTCACTGCCAGCCTGCGGGAGCTGACAAAGGAGCAGCAGCGGCGCTACGGCGCAGTTTACTGCGGAATCTGCCGCCGGATCCGGACGCAATCCGGCAATCTGGCGCGGCTGGGCTTGAGCTATGATATGGCGTTCCTTGCTTTGCTGCTGATGAGCCTGTACGAGCCGGAGGAGGAAGCGGGCAGGAACGGCTGCCTGTTGCACCCTATTACCCGTCGGGATTGGCTGGACGGCCCTTACATCCGGTATGCCGCGGATATGAACGTTGCGCTGGCCTACTACAACTGCCTGGACGACTGGCAGGACGACGGGAAAAAGTCCGCGAAGCGGATGGCACAGGTTTATGAAGCGTACCTGCCCCAGATCGAGCAGCGTTGGCCGAGACAGTGCCGGGTGATTCGGGAATGCATCGAAAAACTGTCCGCATTGGAGAAGGAGAACTGTCCGAACCCGGACGAACCTGCGGGCGTGTTCGGAAGTCTGATGGGAGAGCTTCTCGCCGTGCGGGAGGATCTATGGGCGCCCACTCTGCGGCAGATGGGCAACGCCTTGGGGCGGTTTGTTTACCTGCTGGACGCGGAGCTGGATTACGATCAGGACAAACGGAAAGGAAAATACAATCCCTTCCTTGCCAAAGGTGAGGAAAAGGACTGGGAGAAGTGGGAAGACTATCTGGTGCTGACTATGGGTCGGTGTACCGCGAATTTTGAAAAGCTGCCGCTGGTGCAGGACAAGCCGCTGCTGGACAACATTCTCTACAGCGGCGTGTGGGTCAACTACAGAAGAAAGCGAAAAGAGGAGGAGAGCCATGATTGACGATCCGTATAAGGTGCTGGGTGTCAGCCGAGACGCTACCGATGAGGAAATCAAGCAGGCGTATCGCAAGCTGGCGAAGAAGTATCACCCGGACTTAAATCCCGGAGATCCGGAGGCTGCCCGCCGGATGCAGGAGGTCAACGCGGCCTACGAGCAGATCAAGAACCCGGAGAAGGCGCAGCCCCAGTCCGGCAGCTATGGCTACGATCCCTTTGGCGGCTACCGACAGCAGCAGAGCTACGCCGGGCAGGCAGATGACCAGTATCAGCAGGCGGCGGCTCAGTATATCCGCTTCGGTCGGTTCCAGGAGGCACTGAACACGCTGAACAATTCCACCCAGCGGGATGCCCGGTGGTACTACCTTAGCGCACTGGCCAACGACGGACTGGGCAATCAGGTCACGGCACTGGAGCACATCCGCCGGGCGGTGAGTATGGATCCGGGCAATCCGGAGTACATGAGTGCGCTGGAGCGCATGGAGCACGGCGGCGCGGACTACCGGCAGACGGCCGGGCATTTCCAGGGCTTCTCCATGGGCGGGAATCCCTGCATGAATCTGTGCCTGTGCTATCTGGTAAATATGCTGTGTTGCGGCGGCAGGGGAATGTTCCTGTGCTGCTGAGAGGAGAGACGTATGAAAAATAAGAAACTATGGATTGCCGTGGCGGCGCTGGTTGCGCTTGTGGCGGTTATGGCAGGCGTTTATCTTGCGTTCCGGCCGCAGACCACTGCCGGGGAAAAGCAGATCAGTGTGACCGTTGTCCACGCAGATGGCAGTGAGAAGCAATTTCAATACCAGACCAGGGAAGAATATCTGGGATCGGTGCTGCTGGCAGAAGGCTTGGTGGAGGGAGAAAATGGGCCTTATGGCCTGACCATTTATGTGGTGGATGGTGAGCGGGCGGACTGGAACGAAAATCAGAGCTACTGGGCGCTGTATATCGGAGATGAATACGCCACCACCGGTGCGGACTCCACGCCGGTGCAGGATGGGGACAGCTTCCGATTGGTGTATACCGTTGACTAAGCTGACCGTCCGGGAATTGGTGCTGTTCGCCGTCTTGGGCGCCATGACCTTTGCCGCCAAGTATGTGATGAGTTTTCTGCCGAATATTGAGCCGGTCTCCCTGTGCGTCATGCTTTTTGCTGTGGTATTCGGTAAGAAATGGGTCTATCCCGTATACCTGTATGTGCTTCTGGAGATCCTGTTTTACGGCATCAGCCTGTGGAACGTCAACTATCTGTATATCTGGGCGGTGCTGGCGGTGGCGGCGTACTTTCTGCGGGATATGAGAAGCAGTGTGGGCTGGGCAATCCTGTCCGGCGGCTTCGGGTTGCTGTTCGGCGCCCTGTGCGGCATCGTGGATGTGTTTGTAGGCGGGTTTTCCTACGCCGTGACGAAATGGGTGTCGGGCATTCCCTTTGATCTTGCCCACTGCGCAGGTAATTTCGTTCTGGCGCTGCTGCTGTTTCGCCCCATGCGAAGTCTGATGGAAAGATTGTATCACAATGAAAAATAAACCACCGGGAGGCTTGTCCGCAAGCCTCCCGGTGATTTCATATTTCTTTGTACATTCCGGAAGCATCGTCCTTGCGGACATTGTCGGATACCTCCAGAACCTCCACGGCCACGGTGCGCGCGCCCATGGAAATTTCAATGCGGTCGCCCACCTTCACGTCATAGCTGGCTTTGACGACCCGGCCGTTGACGCTGATGCGCCCATTATCACAGGCCTCATTGGCAACGGTGCGGCGTTTGATGAGCCGGGAGACCTTCAGGAATTTGTCCAGACGCATGGCTTATTTGGCAACGCTGTCCTTCAGCGCCTTACTTGCCTTAAACGCGGGGACACGGGTGGCGGGAATTTCGATGGTGTCCTTGGTGTGGGGGTTGCGGCCGATCCGCGCGTCCCGATCTTTGGTTTCAAAGATGCCAAAGCCGGAAATCTGCACCTTTTCTCCCTTGACCAGAGCGGCGGTGATGGCGTCAATGGCGGCGTTCAGAACCCGCTCGGAATCCTTTTTGGACAGGCCGGCGCTTTCGGCACAGGCGGAGATCAGTTCGGTTTTATTCATAATGGTAATCCTCTTTTCTACGGAAAAATCCATATTAGCTTAACATAACTCTCCGAAAAATGCAAGATATTTTTGAAGAACATCTCACAATTTCAGTGTTTTTGCGATTTTGGCGCCCTTGGGCAGGAGCAGGCAGTCGGCTTTCGTGATGGCCTTCAGCTTAATGGCCGCCAGAGCATACACAAACACGCCGAGCAGCACCGGCAGCGCACACAGCATCAGACGGCTGGTAAGTCCCAGCCAGATCAGCCCCCGGTAGACGCTGTACACCACAACCCCCATGATGGCGGCAGACAGGAAGGGACGCAGCAGATTCTTCCAGACGGTTGGGGGATTGTCCAGCAGGGCGTGGAGGGAATACAGATTCAGAATGCCGATGGATACATAGCACACCAGAATGCCGATGGGGGTGCCCAGAATGTTGATATGGGGGTTGCCGGTGAGGATATACACGGCGATCAGATTCAGTACGCCGCCCACCAGCATATTCGCTACCGGCCGTCCGGCGTGGCCATGTGCCTGCATAATAGCGGTGGTGACCATGACCACGGCGTTAAAGGCAATCGCCACAGCCAGAACCACCATGAGCCTGGTAGCCAGCTCCAGATTCTCCCCGGAATACCGACCCAGCAGGGCGGTGATGGGGCGCGCCAGCAGGGCGAGTCCAAAGGCACAGGGCATGGAGATCAGCCCGGTGATGCGGACGGCGGATTCCTCCGTGGCCTTGGCCTCTTCGCTGTTGCACAGGGTCAGCTGGGCGGTGATGGCCGGGATGATACTGATGGTGATGGGGGTGATAAAGGCGCAGGGCATATTGAATATGGTCAGGCACATTCCGTAGATACCCCGCATGGTGTCCGCCGCGCCCTGAGTGTAGCCCAGCTTCAGCAGCTGTCCCATGTAAATTTTGGTTTCCATCATGGTAAAGAACTGCAAAATCGCGGAACCCACGGTGATGGGAATGGCAATCAGCATCAGCCCCTTGGCGGTATCCCAGTAGGAGCGGGGTTCCTCGGTGGTTACCGGGAGGAACGCATAGCTTTTGCGGAAGCAGACAAAAAGATATATGGAGGATACCAGACAGCTGGCGGTAACGCCCAGAATCGCGCCGCCTGCGGCCAGAGGCACGCTACCGGTGGCCTTCAGCAGCAGCAGCGCGGCTATCATGCCCACGATCAGCTTTACCACAGCCTCGATCACCTGAGAGATGGAGGTGGGGATCATGTTGCTTTGCCCCTGAAAGAAACCCCGGAAGGTACTCATAATGCAGATCAGCAGCACGCACGGGCCAAGACAGCCAATGGCCGCCCAGGCGTCGGGCTGGTTCTGAAATTGGGCAAGCTGCCGGCAGAACACCGTCATCAGCAGCGTTCCGGCGATGCCAAGCCCCAGAAAGATGCCCCGGGCGGTGTGGTAGATCCGGCGAACCTGATTGTAATGCTTCAGGGAGCTGGCCTGAGAGATCATCCGGCTCATTGCCACCGGCAGACCGGCGGTGGAGATCATCAGCAGCACGTTGTAGATATCGTAAGCGGTATTGAAATAGCCGAAGCCCTGCTCGCCGATGATGGCGTTCAGAGGGATCTTGTACAGGGCACCGATGATCTTGACGATGGCGGTAGCCATTGCCAGCAGCGCGGTGCCATGCAGAAAGTTCTGCTTTTTCTGGGCGTCAGACATAGTATCGTCCTTTCGGTGGAATGACAGGGAGATTATTTGTTTTCCTCAAACAGCTTGGGGATGGCATAGTTTGTCAGTTCTTCAACGACCTCCTGAAGGTTAATGGTGGGAAAGGCACCGTTCTGATACAGAATTTTGCCACGAACCATGGTCATGGCCACGTCGCCGCCCTTGGCAGACCAAAGTAGACCATTCAGCACGTTGTGGCAGGGCATCAGATGAGGAGCGGTGAAGTCAATCAGCGCGATGTCCGCGTCCATGCCTACCTGCAGCATCCCGCATTCCCGGCTGCGTCCCTGAGCCTGCGCGCCGGTGACGGTCGCCATCATCAGCGCGGCGGAGGCCGGCAGGGCGGCGCTGTCGCCGCTTTCTTTGCGGGCGTCCATGGCGGCAAAGCGCATGACCTCAAACAGATCCAGATTGCCGCACTCAATGGCGCCGCCGGTGCCGAGCGCCACATTCATGCCGGATTTTACGGATTCCAGAATAGGCGTGGAAGCCTGTCCGGATTTATAGGCGGCGACAGGAGTCGCCACGGCGGTGACGTGCCGCTTCCCTAACAGTTTACGCTCATGGGGTTCCAGATATGTACAACCCGCCGCGGTGGTGGGAACGGTAAAGAGATTGTGGCAGTCCAGCAGTTCGCCCGGTCCCATGCCGGTGCGTTCCATGCAGGATTCCACTTCGCCCCGGGTTTCTGCCAGATGCAGCTGAAGCCCGATGCCCTGCTCCACGGCGTAGCCCACAAGTCCCTCCCAGAGCTTATAATTGCTGGTATACTCGGCATAGATGCCGGCGTCGATTTTGATGCGGCCATTGTCGAAACCGTGCCACCTGTCCACGACCTTTACCAGTTCCTGACACTGCTCGTCGGTTTCAAAATCGAAGTCCTCGCTGGGATCGATGAAACGATAGCTGCTTAACGCCAGATTGGCCTTGATGCCGGACTGCGCAACGGCCTCGGCAGTGGCGTTGGGGTAGTAGTACAAATCGGAGACGGAGGTCACACCAAAGCGCAGACATTCGGCGATGGCAAGCAGCGCCGCTGCCTTGGCGCACCGGGAGTCCATCTTCGCTTCCTTTTGCAGCAGTGTCTGAAGCGCCTCGGTGTTGCCCAGATCGTCGGTATAGCAGCGAAGGCTTGCAGTTGCCAGATGGGTATGGCAGTTGATAAGGCCGGGAATCGCCACCATGCCCGTGCCTTCGATGATGGTTTTCGGGGGCTCTTTCGGGGCGGTTTTGCTGATGGAGACGATCTTGCCGCCGTCAATGCCAATGTATGCGCCGAAAATGACCTCCATTCGGGGGTTCATGGTCACGGCGGTCACGTTTGCGATTAAAGTATCCAAAAATAACAACCTTTCAAAAATATACTACAGTTGCAGGGACTGCAATAGCATCACATCAGAGAGAACAGTTCTTCCTTCTGCTTACAGACGGAATCGATCATTTCAATATACTGTTCCGGGAACTTGGGATTGTGGAAGCGCTGCAGGGTTCCGTTCGGCAGGTTGACCTTGCTCATGCCTCCGCCGCCCAGAGAGACGATGGTGTGCAGCTCCTCCATCATGTAGATGTTGTACAGGCAGTCGAGACCGTCCCGGCTCCAGCCTACGTTCTCAAAGCTGCCGGACATATATTTCTGCCGGTACAGGTAGTAGGGCTTGTAGTGGAGACTGCACAGCGCTTGGTTGGCATAGTCCACCATCCGGGAAACTTCCTCTGCGGTGGACAGCCCCTCCCGTTTTTCAAAGAGATCCGCGCCCTTTTTCAGCGCCAGTGTGTGTACGGTGATATTGGCGGGATGCAGGGCGGCCGCCGCATCCAGACTCTGGAAAAAGCCTTCGGCGGTATCCGTGGGCAGTCCGGCAATCAAATCCATGTTGATGGCGGCAAAACCGGCGTCCTCAGCTTCCCGATAGGCGCGAATCACGTCCGCTGCCTTGTGGGGTCTGCCGCAGGCGCGAAGCACGCTGTCCTGCATCGTCTGCGGGTTGATGCTCATGCGGTCGGCGCCGTGTTCCCGAATGGCGCGCAGTTTTTCGGCATCCAGCGTGTCCGGACGGCCGCCCTCCACGGTAAATTCGATGCAGCGGCTGAAATCAAAAGACTCCCGCAGGGTGTCCAACAGCCGGATTATCTGGGAGGTGGAAAGGGTGGTGGGGGTGCCGCCGCCAATGTACAGAGTGCGAAGGCGTTTGCCGCTTTTTTTCATCAGTTCCGCCGTAAACCGGATTTCCTGCTCCAGCGCCGTCAGATAGGGTTCCAGCAGCTCGGTCTTTTTGCCGATGGTGCGGCTGACGAAGCTGCAATAGGCACAGCGGGTGGGACAGAAGGGAATGCCCACGTAGACGGAAATATCCTCCGGCTCCAGCAGCCCGGCGGCCTTTACGGTGGAAACGGAGCAATCTACCGCCAGTTTCCGACGATCCTCCGTGACGTAGTATACGTCCTTCATCAGTTCGCCGGCGGATTTTGGGGTGCCGCCTTCCAGAAGGTGCTTTGTGGTGATCTTCGTGGGGCGAACTCCCGCCAGCGCACCCCAGGCGGGCAGCTTTGGCAGCAGCTGGATGGCGGCAAGGTAGTAGCTCTGCTGCAAAATGCGCCTGCGCAGCCGCACCGTTTCCTCGGACGCCTTCAGACGGCGGGAGGCGGAGACGGTTTTTCCGCCCAGAGCAATTTTCGCGGTTGCTGTAAGCCAGGTTTTTCCCCGGTGCAGGGTGGATTCCGCCGTCCCCGGGGGATTCTCCGGGAACAGCGCCAGCTGCAGCTGCTCCACGGCGTAACGGTCGTCATGACCGGTCAGTGTCAGATTCATAATGGTTCCTCATAGCGCTTGTTCCGGTGAACCGGGCGGTGATCCGCCAGGGGCTTGGGATACCCGGCGGTCAGTGCAGATAGGGATTGTACTTCTTCTCCGAGGCAAGCATGGTGGATTCTCCATGACCGGGAAGCACCCACAGGTTGGCCTCGATGCCAGCCAGCCGTTTCAGCGAAGATTGCATCCGTTCCCAGCTGCCGCCGGGCAGATCGGTGCGCCCGCAGCTTCCGGAGAACAGAGTATCTCCGGAGAACAGGGCGTCCTCCACCAGCAGACATACGGAGCCGGGTGTGTGTCCCGGGGTTTGCATCACGGAAATGTCCAGTCCCGCCAGATGCAGTTGGGAGCCCTCGGCATAGGTTTGGGTATAGTACAGCTGCCCGGCGGTGAAATGGGTGGGCAGACTCAGGTCGTCGGCGCAGAGATAGACCTCGCAGCCGGTATCCGCTGCCAGATCCCGGACAGCGCCCACATGGTCAAAATGCCCGTGGGTGAGCAGAATGGCTTCCAGAGTCAGTCCCAGTTCTTCCAGTTTGTCGAGAATCGTGTCCGACTGATAGCCGGGGTCGATGACGCAGCAGGAAGAACTCTCTTTGTCGTGAATGATATAGCAGTTGGTTTGATAATCTCCCAGTGTCAGGGCATGAACCTGCAGCATTGCGCGCCTCCTTTCAGGCTCGTCTGGGTGTGTCCATCAGCTGATCCGTGTCCAGAATCAAGGTCACGGGGCCGTCGTTGACGGATTCCACCTGCATATCCGCGCCGAACCGACCATGCTGGGGCGGATATCCCAGTTCGGCGCAGATGGCTAAAAACCGTTCGTACAGGGTGTTGCCCAGTTCCGGATTCGCCGCGTCGGTAAAGCTGGGGCGGCGGCCCTTGCGGCAGTTGCCGTAGAGGGTGAACTGGCTTACCACCAGCACTTCGCCGCCGATAGCATCCAGCCCCAGATTCATTTTCCCGTTTTCATCCTCAAAAATGCGCAGACCCAGGGCTTTTTCCGACAGATAGCGGCATTCCTTTTCCGTGTCGTTAGGACCGACACCCAGCAGAATCAGAAAGCCCCGGCCGATTTTGCCTACAATTTCGCCGTCAATGGCGACGCAGGCGGATTTTACTCTTGTCAATACAGCCCGCATGGCGTTACTCCTCATCCTCTTCTTTGTCAGCGTCAGACGGATGCGCGACGACATTGCCGGCGTTGTTGCCGTTGTTGCTGCCGATGGATACATTTTTTCTGGGGGTGAACAGAGCGCCCACTACGATACCGGCAAGGGCGCAGACAGCCAGTCCCAGCACCAATTCGCGCTGGTTGACGACGATCCTGCGGTCAAGCGATTTCCAACAGTCTCTGATTTTCTCTGTCATCAAGATTTCTCCTTAATTCTGGCCTCTTCGGGAACCGGTGACATCCCGAATATTCAGCAGCTTTTTGCGGATGGTTTCCAGCTCCGCCACATCCTTTACCTCAAAACGGATGGTAATGGCACTGCGGCCGCCGGGGAGATCCTTGGCGTTCAATTCTTTCACCCGAACCCGGGCGGTGGTCATGACCGTGGCCACGTCCAGCACCAGACCGTCTCTTGTAATGCAGTCCAGTTCCAGAGTGGTCTCAAAGGGCTGCTCCTCCTGAGTTGCCCAGCGCACCCGAACCCAGCGGGCAGCCTGATGGGGATCGTCCCGGTTCGCGGCGTTGGGGCAGTCCGCCCGATGGATGCTGACACCAAAGCCCTTGGTGATGAAGCCCACAATGGGATCCCCGGGCACAGGCGTGCAGCACTTGGCAAATTTGATCATGCACGAGTCGATGTCTTCCACAATCACGCCGTTGACGGCATGACGGTTGAGCAGCTCGGTATCGGAATCCGGCTTCACCCGCAGCGGACTGACGGGGAGCTTTTCCGCAGCCTGTGCTTTGACTGCCTTGTTAATGTCATCCCGAATGCGGCCGACAGCCTTGGTGGCCGTAAGTCCGCCGTAGCCGATGGCGGCGTACATATCGTCCCAACTGTCAAAGGACAGCTTTTTCAGCAGATGAGGCTCCAGCTCCGGGTCGGAGAGCGCGGTCAGGGGCAGACCCACCCGCTTCATTTCCGCTTCAAAGGAGGCGCGGCCGTGGAGAATGTTCTCTTCCCGCTTTTCCCGTTTGAACCACTGCTTGATTTTGGTACGCGCCTGATTGGATTTGCAGATGGTCAGCCAGTCCCGGCTGGGACCCTTGGCGGCCTTGGAGGTCAGCACCTCCACGATATCGCCGTTGCGCAGCTTGGTGTCGATGTTGGCAATGCGGTTATTTACCTTGGCACCGATCATGGCGTTGCCCACCCCGGAGTGGATCGCGTAGGCGAAGTCGATGGGGGTGGAGCCGGCAGGCAGGGAGACGATACGCCCCTTGGGAGTGTAGACGAACACCTCGTCGTCGAACATATCGATCTTCATGTCCTGCACGAATTCCTCGGCATCGGAATCCTGCTGGGCTTCCAGCAGACGGCGAACCCATTCAAAGTCCTTTTCCGAGCCGCTGCCGGTGCCCTGCTTGTATTTCCAGTGGGCGGCGATACCGTATTCCGCGGTCTCATGCATTTCCCAGGTGCGGATCTGCACCTCGAAGGGAATGCCCTGAGAGCCGATGACGGTGGTGTGCAGGGACTGATACATATTGGGCTTGGGGGTGGAAATATAGTCCTTGAACCGTCCGGGCACCAGATTAAACAGGTCATGGACGTGCCCCAGAACATTGTAGCAGTCAGGGATGGAATCCACAATCACCCGGAAGGCGTAGATATCGTACAGTTCATCCATGGATTTGCCCTGAGACTGCATCTTCCGGTAGATGGAGTACACGTGCTTGATCCGGCCGTAGGTTTTGTTGTGGATGCCCACGGCGGAGAGCCGCTGGGTGATCTTGTCCTGAATGGTGCGCATGAACACTTCGTCCTGCTCCTTATGAGCGGAGAGATAGCTGGTGATTTCATTGTAAGCGTCCGGCGCCAGATACCGCAGCGCGATATCCTCCAGCTCCCACTTGATCTTCTGCATACCAAGGCGATGCGCCAGAGGAGCGTAAATGTCCATGGTTTCCCGGCACTTCTTGATCTGCTTCTCCGGGGTCTGGTACTGCATGGTACGCATATTGTGCAGCCGGTCGGCGATTTTGATGAGCACCACCCGGATGTCCTTGGACATGGCCATGAACATTTTGCGCAGGTTCTCCATCTGCGCCTGTTCGGAGGTGGAGAAGTTTGCCCGGGTCAGCTTGGTGACACCCTCGACCAGTTCAGCGACGGTGGTACCGAAGATCCGGTCGATATCCTCATGGGAGGCGTCGGTGTCTTCGATGCAGTCATGAAGCAGCGCGCCCAGCACGGCATCAATATCCAGACCCATCTCGGCGACGATCTGCGCCACGGCCAGAGGGTGGATGATGTACGGCGAGCCGTCCCGGCGTTTTTGCAGCTTGTGCTTTTCGCTGGCGTATTCCACCGCCTTGTCCACCAGCGCCATGTCCGCACCGGGCATATGCTTCACGATGGCGAAGCGCATGGCTTCATAGTGTTCTTCAAAGGTTTCCATTTTCTTCAGCTCTCTTTCGCGCGCAGCAGACGCTGCATGGTCTGGCTGGTGGTCAGGTCAGCCTTTTCCGTTCCGGGGGTCAGCCGGATGGAAATGTATTTGTGCAGCCGCGTGATTTCCAATAACCCTACGTCCTGAAAAATATCCAGACAGATGCCCAGCTGGCCAAGGCTCATGGGCTTGCCTGTCCATCGGACAATCTTCCGGCACAGGCACAGGGGAGACTCCTGAATCTGGGTGCCGGTGCACGCCAAATACCGCCAGATCATCGCCAGCATACTGCGATCCGGCAGCATGGCGGCGGCCTCCCGGGAAAGCTTCTGCCCGTGCTGCAGCGCCTGATACAATGTCGTTTCCGGGGAGCATTCCGCGTTGCAGCTGGGTCGGATATCCAGCACATTCATCTGCACGGATCGTTCGCCGCGATATTCGTTAATCTGGGGATTGAAGGCCACATCCACCACATCGCCGGGCTGAACGGAGGCGCTCTTCGCAGTGGTGGAAAAGTAGATGGCGTTGAAGCAGAACCGCCCGATGCGCAGGCGCAGACGCATATGCCGCCCGCCGCCCACCGGTGTGATGCGTTCGATGGTAAGGCCATGCATCATCAGCGTGGGCTTGGGACAGCCGTTGCCGCAGGGCTCCAGTATGCGCAGAGAGTCAATGTTGGGAATGGTGAGCAGCTCCGGAGCAATGGCGCAGTCCACGTCCAGACTGGTGCGGGGAACGCCGTCCTGATAAAAGTGCGCCGCCAAGGCGCAAATCTGCCGGCGGAATTCCGGAATGTTGCTGCGGCTGATGGTAAAGCCCGCAGCCAGCTCATGCCCGCCGTAGCTTTCCAGCAGGGGAGAAAGGGCGGTGAGGGACGCAAACAGGTTGAATCCACCGTGACTGCGGGAACTGGCCTTGCCGTGCTCCCCATCCAGACAGATGAGGAAGGCGGGGCAGGCATACTCCTCCGCAATGCGGCTGGCAACGATGCCCACCACACCCTGATGCCAGTTTTCGTCCGCCAGCACAATGGCCTCCGGCGGCTTTCCCGCAGGGAGCATGGATACGGCCTGCTGGTAGATTTCCGACTCCACCGCCTGCCGCTGCCGGTTCAGCGCACACAGCGCCTTGGCAACCTCGGATGCCCGCTGGGGATCGTCGGTGAGAAACAGCTCCAGCGCCAGATCGATCTGCCCCATGCGGCCGGCCGCATTGATCCGGGGCGCCAGCATGAAGCCGATGGAGGAGGCGTTCACGGTTTCGGGATCGCAGCCGCATTCCTCCATCAGCGCGGCAATGCCGGGACGGCGGGTGTGGGACAGAAGTTCCAGACCCCGGACGGCGAAGACCCGATTTTCTCCCCGCAGCGGCATGACATCCGCCACCGTACCGAGGCACACCATATCGGCGTACTCGTCCAGAACGGCGTTCTGGTTGCCGCACAGCGCGGCGGCAAGCTTGAAAGCAATACCCACGCCGGAGAGATTTTTGTGGGGATAACCGCCGTCTCTGCGGTGGGGATCCACCACGGCTACCGCCTGGGGCAGGGTATCCTTGCATTCGTGATGGTCGGTGATGACCAGATCCATCCCCAGTTCCCGGCACAGCCGGGCTTCCGCCACGGCGGTGATGCCGCAGTCCACGGTGATAATCAGCCGGACGCCTTCCCCGTGGAGCTGACGCAGGGCGATTGGGTTCAGGCCGTAGCCTTCCTCCAGCCTGCCGGGGATGTAACTAACACAGTCTGCACCGTGTCGGCGCAGGAAGTCTGTCAGAAGACAGGTAGCGGTAATGCCGTCTACATCATAGTCGCCGAATACGGCGATCTTTTCGCCCTTTTCCATGGCAAGCGCCACTCGACCCGCCGCCCGATCCATATCCGTCATCAGAAACGGGTCAGGAAGCGGCGCGTCGCAGTCCAGGTAGCTTTTGGCCTGAGCACCGGTCTGAATTCCCCGGGCTGCCAGCACCATGGCGGAAAGCGGCGCATAGCCGGCGCCTACCAGCGCGTTGACCGCGCCCATGTCCGGCTCCTTCACATTCCAAATTCCGTATTTCACCTTCGCACACATCCAGTAACAAGCATTTTCCTTACATTATAGCAAAAATGTGTCGGATGCACAATAGGAAGATGGAATTTTCTTTATGTCTTGCCGGAGGCACCGGGAGCATCGGCGGAAAGCTGCAGTACCGCTACGGTCAGAATCGGGGCGAGAAGCATTCCACCGATGCCCCAAAGCCGGTAGCCGATATACAGCGCCGCCAGCGTGACCAGGGGATCCAGCCCCAGATGGTGCCCTACAAATTTCGGCTCCAGCATGGAACGGGTCATGGCCGCTGTGACATAGATTCCCAAAATCCCCAGTGCCAGCACGTTGCTTCCCTGTAAAAAGCACACCAGCGCCCAGGGAAGCAGAACGGTTCCTGTGCCCAAAATGGGAAGAGCGTCTACCAGAGCGATCAGCAGCGCCCACATGAGGCCGCTGGGGATGCGCAGCAGAGTCAGGCCGATGGCCACAATGCAGAAGGTGACCCCCATGAGTTTGCACTGCGCCAGCAGCCAGCCGCCCAGAACGTGGCGCATCCGCCGGGCAGCTTCCAGCAGGGCGCGCAGCTTCTGCCTGGGGATGCGCCGAAGCAGCCATTTGCGGATATCGGGCAGCTTGGCGGAAATCAGAAAAGCGGACAAAATGGCAGTGCCCAGACCCAGTGCGCTGTCCGGCACATGACTGAGCAGGCTGCCGGCAAGCCCCAGCAGCCAGGAGGTCAGCTTCCCCAGCAGGGTACTTCCGTCGGAAAACAGTGCCCGGACATTCTCCTCCAGCAGAGGGCGCATACCCCGGGGCGCATGGGAGGTGAGCTCCAGCAACCGAGTCTGCACCAGATTCAGTCCGGAGCGGGCAGTGACCTCCAGATCCGGCAGAACTCCGGCGAGGCCGCGCAGCTGCTGTACCAAAAAGGCGCACAGCACCAGCACCAGCATTGCCAGAAAGCTGAAGGCCATACTGACGCCGATGGCGGTGCTTACGCCTCGGGGAATGCGGAGCTTCCGGCTGAGGAACCGCACCATAGGCTCCGCAGCCAGCGCCAGCAGCGTACCCAGCAGAAACGGGGAAACCAGCGGCAGAAGATATTGGGCGGACAGCCAGACAATGCCGAACAGCGCCAGCATGGACAAAAGGGTTTTACGGGGGGACTCCACAGGGAATGCTCCTTTCTTGCATAATTACGCACCCTGCGGTGCGTGTACAAGCCGCATGGCGGCTTATGTAGCAGACATTAAGATAGGGGTTGCTTTTTCAGAAAAATATGGTACAATGTATGCATAAATGAGAGACGATTGTTGTCCTGCTGTGTACAGCAGAAGAGATACAGGAGGTAGGAAATGTCAACCAAGCCAAAGTATTATATTGTGGAAGCGTCCGCGCTGCCGGAGGTATTTCTGAAGGTGGCGGAGGCGAAGCGCCTGCTGTCAACAGGCGAAGCTGCCACTGTGAATGAAGCAACCCGGATGACGGATATCAGCCGAAGCGCTTTTTACAAGTATCGGGATGCGGTGCTGCCCTTTCAGAACATGATGACCGGGCGGATCATCACCTTCCAGCTGCTGTTGCATGATGAGCCGGGACTGCTCTCCCAGATTCTGGGGGTATTCGCTGTGGCGAAGGCCAATATCATCACCATCAATTCCATCGTGCCCACCAACGGCACGGCGGTGGTCACCATTTCTGCGGAGACCATGGATCTGACGGTTTCGCTGGAGGAGCTGCTGCAGCAGCTGTCCAACCCCCGGGGTGTGGTAAAGGCGGAAGTCCTGGCAGGCTGAGACGGATTGTGGCAGGGGAGGGTCAGTTGACCCTCCCGTTTTTCCTGACCTTCGGCACGAAAGCGCCGGCTTTGACATAGAATGTGCCGGGAGGAATGGATGTGCTTTATGTGCAGAAGTACGGAGGAACGTCCCTGGCGGACGCGGAGCGCATCCGCACCGCAGCCCGGCGGTCAGCGGAGCTGGCGCGGCAGGGACATGGCGTTGTTGTGGTGGTTTCCGCGCAGGGGGATACCACGGATGATATGATCGAAAAAGCCATGCAGCTGAACAAGCGTCGGGCGACCCGGGAGATGGATGCGTATCTCGCTGCGGGAGAACAGATGTCCGCCGGCCTGATGGCCATGGCGCTCGGCGCGCTGGGCTGCAGTGCAGTCAGCCTGACAGGCTGGCAGGCGGGAATCCATACCGACGGCAACCATGGTAATGCCCGGATTCTGGATGTGGATGTTTCCCGCATCCGGCGGGAGCTGGGGTTAGGAAAGATCGTTGTGGTGGCAGGCTTTCAGGGGGTTGACCCGGAGGGGGACATTACCACGCTTGGCCGGGGCGGCTCGGACACCACGGCGGTTGCGCTGGCGGCCTGGCTGAAGGCGGACATCTGCCAGATTTTCACCGACGTGGACGGCATTTATGACCGGGATCCCCGGCTGTTCCCAGATGCCCGGCGATTTCGGCAGATTCGCTATGATACCATGATGGCGCTGGTGGAAAACGGCGCTCAGGTACTCCATGACCGCAGCGTGGCCATGGCACGGGAGCATGGTATCCGGGTAGAGGTTCTGTCAGCTTTTACGGGAGAGCCGGGAACCATTGTTGGGGATCTGGAATCATTCTAACCGGGTTGGGCATAAGATATTCCAGCGGCGGAATGCAGAATGCGAAATGCAAAATGATGATATTTCTTTTGAAAATGATTTGAATATGTCTGCACAGCGGACACCACTGTTCTGCATTTTGCATTCATCATTTTGCATTTCACAAAAAGGCCTTGACAAAAAAGAAAACCTGTGCTAGAATACGCAGGTAATAAAGAAGGCTGAACATCCGCCTCACCGTAAGCTTGCGCGAAACGGTCGATATTCCACATTCCCTTTTTGGGAGAAATGCGGGAATTGTGCGGGTGCTCGGGCATCCGCTTTTTTGTTGTTTATTTGGAGGTGCTTACCATCGCAAAGTTAGATCATCAGCTCAATGAGGAGATCCGGGACAAAGAAGTCCGCCTGATCGGTGCCGACGGCGCCCAGCTGGGCATCGTGTCTTCCACCGAGGCCAACGCCATGGCAGAGGAGATGGGGCTCGATCTGGTGAAAATCTCTCCCAACGCGGTTCCTCCCGTCTGCAAGATCATGGACTATTCCAAGTTCTGCTTCGACCAGAAGAAGCGGGAGAAGGAAGCCAAGAAGAATCAGCGGGTTGTGGAGATTAAGGAAATTCGCATGAGCCCCAGCATCGACACCAACGACCTGAATACCAAGGTCAAGTCTGCCCAGAAGTTTCTGGCAGACGGCAACCGGGTGAAGGTCAGCGTTCGTTTCCGTGGTCGCGAAATGGCGCATACCAACATTGGTGAGAAGCTGCTTCTGGATTTCGCCGCCAGTTGTGCTGAGGTCGCCGCCATGGAGAAAAGCCCCAAGCTGGAAGGCCGCTTTATGGCGATCTTCCTGACCCCCAAGAATAGCAAGTAAGTTTTGATTACCAAAAGATAACGGAAGGAGAACCACCTATGCCCAAGCTGAAGACCCATAGCGGTGCAAAGAAGAGATTCAACCTGACCAAGACCGGTAAGGTTAAGAGAGCCCGCGCATTCAAGAGCCACATCCTGACCAAGAAGACCACCAAGCGTACCCGCCATTTGCGTGAAACCGCTTACGCGGATCAGACTAACGTCAGCGCAATCAAGAAAATGATTCCCTACAAGTAAGGCAGAAGGAGGATACGAGAAATGGCAAGAGTTAAAGGCGCGATGATGACGCGCAAGAGAAGAAACGCTACCCTGAAGCTGGCCAAGGGCTACTGGGGTTCCAAGTCCAAGCACTTCAAGATGGCCAAGCAGCAGGTCATGAAATCCGGCAACTACGCTTTCAAAGGCCGCAAGCAGAAGAAGCGTGATTACCGCCGCCTGTGGATCGCCCGTATCAGCGCTTCCGTCGCTCCCTACGGCATGAACTACTCCACCTTCATGAACGGCGTCAAGAAGGCCGGCATCGAGATGAACCGCAAGAGCCTGTCCGAGATGGC